>JABMOV010000025.1 GCA_013203145.1 Fidelibacterota bacterium | reverse complement strand
GGCATAGCTTTTCACCTAGAGTTTTAAATATTGCCAAACGAAAGGCACCCAAAAAGGGAGAAGGCCCACCTCTCTAAATGAGATTCACAATTATTATTTTACTAACATTAAGGAAAAGACAAAATTCCTTCCCGGGCGATAAATATCTCCCCAATCAAGGTGTTCGTGATAAAGCCGATTGGTTAAGTTTTCAATTCCGAGGTTAAGCGTAAACCGTTGAGAAAAATGGTATTCACTTTTAATAGAATAAACTGCAAACTCCGGCGTATAATTTTCACCACTTAGCTCAGAAACCCGATTTTGTTTTCCAGCCCCCTTGGCCTCAAATTGCACCCAGAGCGATTTTTGTTGATATTTAATGGATGTGTGCACCTCTGCTGGCGAAATGAATGGAATGTAATCATGTAGATCTGTTAGTTCGCCAATCTGAATATTTAATCCGCTTAGCAATATCCAGGAGGGATTAAATCTATATAACAGTGATATTTCAGTGCCCACTATTCTTGCCTCACCGCCATCGGAATATAATTTCCATCCGTTTGCGTAACCCAAAGCTATAGACGTATCCATAGTTTGACCGACAATGTAGTTCCGAAAATCATAACGATATAGGTTCGCGGTGAAGTCAACCCTGTTAGTAGAAATGCGATTCCGTAGTTCATACTGAAGACAGTTTTCATTGGGTAAATCAGGATTTCCTAGATATAGATAACTATCTTCTGGATTATAGAGATAATACCCATAAGCTTCTGTTATTGTAGGAATTCTGCTTCCCGATGCCATTGCAACAGTTGATTGCCACAATTCGTTGAATCGGTGAACCAAAGAGACATTACCAGACACCAAATGGTCTATGCGCGCAAGGTCATTGTCAGGGTAATAAATATGTAGCAGATTTCTCCCCATATCATTATGTGCAGACGAAAAATAGGCATCGTATCGCAAAGATGATTTTATGGTTGTCTTTGAGCTAATACTATTCTGGTATCCAAGATATTGCCCGAGATTCAACCGATGCACATCGGGCCAGGTAACCATCTTCATGGGTGTGGAACTTTCAGGATACATTACCATGTCCGCATAACTGGAATTCCAGTAAAAATCGCTACGAAGCGTTAATGAAGAAACTCCTTTGTGTGCAAATACAATATCCAAATAAGATCCGACGGTCCGCGTGAACCCCGGCATATCCATGTGCATATTCATAAAGAGGTTGTTACGCTTAGAATCATCCATCCAGTGGTCAATACTATTACCGTAGACCTTTAGTTCTACGCGGGGTAAGTATTCTTTTACCCCAGAGGTTTTTACGGTTAAACCCACCATGCGCATTCGCGCATAGCCCACATCCATGGGAAGGGAAGCATATCCAATGTCCCAGGCATCATCACTAATTAGTTCAAACAAAATCTGCACATTATTTTCAACTTGGCGCAGATATCCGAAGCTGAAACTTAGTTTTTCGTAAGCAGTAAAGGGAATGATTTCTCCATGCGCGGCTTTATAATCTTCCGCCTTACGATAGACACCATTCAGAGAAAATCCACATTTGGACGCTTTACGCTGCCAGCCAACAGACACTTTTTTCTCCTGATAAGCGCTTTGATAATCGCCTTTTGTCGACGATAACGAATAAGGGGTCGGAGAAATTTCGGGAGGTAAAAATGTCATATTTATAGACCCGCCAACCGTAGATCCGTGGATAAGAGAAAGCGATCCCTTGCCGATTTCAACAGAATTCAAGGCTTCTGCTTCAACGTAGGATGAAACTGGATCCATGCGGTCTGTACATGCCCCAAAACTTTTCATACCATTGATTGTCACAGTTACTTGTCCACCAGACAATCCGCGAATAATTGGTTCTTGGGCGTAGCTTCCCCGTCGAAGAAGGGAAACGCCCTCAACCATGGAGATCATATTCTCGGTTGAAGATAAATTGGTTTCTTGAATGTACTGGAAAACATTATTTGTTTGTCGCTGGCCAAAAACGTGGACACCAATATTTGATTCAAGAACGATGGGCGTTAAATAAACTGGATGGGAACACTTTTTATCGGACAGGTGTTCACACGAAACTGTTTCGGCGGCATATCCGATCATTGTCACAGAAAGAGTATGTTTACCGAAAGGAACTGGATCAACCCGGAAAGCTCCATTGGGATTGGTGGCAGTGCCGGAGCCGGTTTCAATCAGAACGACATTAGCTCCGACTAAAGGTAATCCTGTCGAAATATCAAAAACAAAGCCTGATATATTCCCGCTCTGGGCGGCAAGTATACCGCCCAATATAAACGGGAATATTTGGTTAGAAATTGATATCATATTGAACACTGCCCAAATGTTCACCTTCTTCAGAAAATGTGATATCTATTATCCAATATCCGGTCATATTAAAAACAACAGTCCCATCATATTTTCCATTTTGAACATAAACCGGATCAACATTGCCCGTGGACCCGTGTCCCATATCGGGCATTTGAGGGGTTATGGTTATTCCCAGATCAGCCACTTCCGGGAAACTCATCATAGATTGTTTTTTGTGAACCGTCAGAGTAAAATCATTAGATCCCACCTCTGGGCTGCTCAAGCCGTTAAGAGTTACGATATATATTACCTGATTTGAATCTGCATCAAAAAAAACAAGATTCTTTTTCATGTTTGTTTCAGATACAGACAGTCCCGAGAATACGACTTGGTGCATTGTATTGGTATCTTCGTTATGAACAGAAAGGGTATCGTCCCAAGCTCCCATCATTCTGCTTGCCATAATAAAAACGGCTTCCCCGACGAATAAGTCATCATTATTGGCAATCATGGATGGGTCAGTATAAGGACAAGAGTGTTTTATGCTATCCATATACATTCTTGGCTTTTGAGCAATGTGTGCTTCGGTGATTGTTGTGCCAGTTGCATCATCGGTTAATTGAAAATATAATGTATTAAGCCCAACAATTAAGGAATCGTCCGAAAAAAGATCAACGGTTAAACCGTCATTGGACTCCGATCCGATGGAAATAAGCTTTTCCGTAGGATTATTTTCGGTTGTGTTTGTGTCTTCACAACTCGCTAAAAAGAAAATTGCGAGTGTAAGCAGGGATAAAAACGTGGACGTTTTCATGGTGCCTCCAGTTAATTATGGCTGCCATCAGGGCAACCATTAAAAAAATCAGTAATCAGCGATTACAGTTAATCTTTTTAACAGAAGGCGGTTTGGGGAGGCGGTTTGGGAATATCGATGATGATCGAGGAAAAGAGATGTCTTATTTCGACTAAAATTTCAGGTTGTGATCCGGAAATGTGAAGAGCCTCAAAAGAACTGAGTTCCATGTCGGCAATTTTATTTGGAGAAAATATCAACTGAGACGTTTTGGTTTGTTGATGCTCGCAAGAACAGTCACTGTTGGAACGGCTCAACGATTCATGCGATTTAGCACAGATTGCAGCAGTATGGCCGCAACCGCAAGTGCAAACCTCTTCTCCGCCCACAGTAACGGTTTCATGGTGGGGAATAGATTGTGCTACCCACTGGAATATAAACAGTGTTAGTACAATCAGTATAATTGAGTTTTTAAGTTTCACGTCTTTACTAAGATAAGAAGGTCTTAAATTACAAAAATTTGAACGTCCCGTAGTATTGCTTAATTTACATCTTAAACCAAAAGGCAAGAATCGTATGTCAAAGAAACTATATATTAATATAATTGCTTTAATTCTAACATCCTGTGTGTCAAATTCAAGAGTGGAGCCAGAACTCATTACCCCAAATCTTCGTGAAACATCAAGAGCGCTTCAAGCAGTTGCTCTGGCCGACACGACCGCATTCGAACGATTGGCTGAATTGTGTGACACCTTTGGGCATCGTCTGAGCGGATCGCAAAGCCTTGAAGATGCTATTGATTGGATTTTGACGGAAATGGAAGCCGATGGCTTTGATAATGCTCACGGTGAATCTGTGATGGTACCGCATTGGGTTCGCGGTAATGAAGAATTACATATGTTGGAACCATGGGAAGAAAATCTTGCCATTTTGGGTTTGGGTGGAAGCATTGGCACACCCGAAGAAGGAATCACCGCTGAAGTAATAGCGGTTTCAGATTTTGAAGAATTGGCTCGCCGCAAAGATGAAGTTCTGGGAAAGATTGTTGTATATAATGCTCCCTTTACTTCCTATGGGAAAACAGTGACATATCGATATCGTGGCGCTATTGAAGCCGCTAAATATGGTGCAGTAGCCAGTCTCATTCGGTCGGTGACGCCCAAATCATTGAACACACCGCATACGGGCGGGATGACGTATGCTGATACTGTGAAAAAAATTCCACAGGCTGCAATAACGGTAGAAGCGGCGGAAATGCTTCATCGCATGACAAAACGAGGACAAGCGCCAAAACTCCATTTAAAAATGGAGGGACAGACGTTACCAGACACAGAATCGCGAAATATTGTGCTGGAAATTCGGGGAAGCGAAAAACCCGATGAAATTATTGTTATGGGTGGACATACAGACTCCTGGGATGTGGGTCAGGGCGCCATGGATGACGCCAGCGGCTGTGTCGCATCTTGGGAAGCCTTACGATTGATAAAGACATTGGGATTAAAACCAAAACGTACCATTCGCGTTGTTTTCTGGACAAACGAAGAAAATGGATTGCGCGGAGGAAAAGCTTATGCAGAAGACCATAAAGATGAAAATCACATTTTAGCCATTGAAACAGATGGTGGCGTATTTGCTCCGGAAGGATTTGGTTTTACAGGTCCGGACGACATGAGAGAGAAGCTACAGCAAATCGCTTCTTTATTGGAACCTCTTGGCGCAGGAAAAATTTTTGACAGTGGTGGTGGAGCCGATATTTCACCATTAACAAATGCAGGAGTACCCGGTATGGGTTTACGTGTGGATGGTTCTACATATTTTTGGTATCATCACACTGCTGCCGATATGATGACCATGCTTGATCGTGATGAATTTAATAAATGCGTAGCAGCTCTGGCAATTATGGCTTATTCCGTATCTGAAATGGAATAATTCAGTTATTTTCCCAAAGGTTAAATATGATACCATTGGGATCTTTTAATTCAGCGGATTCCATTAAAAACAATCTCCCAGCCCCAGACAAAAGCTCAATCCCATCACATTGGTATAAAATGATTTTCCAGAGTTAAGTCTTGGAACTTGAATAGCAACACACTGACTAAATTTGAATATTATAAATCGTCTTATTGACCTAAACAAATATTATTAATGGATTAAAATAGCCTTTCGGTTCCGGTGGAATTTATAATAAACTGGGTATAAAAGGCGATGACTCGCTCATAATCAAGCCGTGTAATATGCTCATCGACCCCATGCATACCATCCAATTGTTCTGGTGTAAACTGAATCGGGAGGAATCGGTATATTTGATCCGTCATGTCTTTATAATGCTTTGTAT
>JABMOV010000024.1 GCA_013203145.1 Fidelibacterota bacterium | reverse complement strand
TACTTGATAATGATAATATTATAAAAATACTGTCATTATCAATCGTCCAATTTCTGGGGGGCAGGTCAATTATACGGAGTCCGGGAAGACGGTTGGAATCTGCGTCTGGATCCCTGGCTATCTTCAAATCAAACTGGTGTCGAGTTTACACTGAATGTCAACGGACAGTCTGTATTGGTTAATATCAAGGGATCCGGTGAAATAGTCAAATCAATTTTAGTAGATGGCAGAGATTTTCATTCTCTGGTTCTTCCGACAGATATCAATCTGAACAATTCGATTGATATCACATTAGGCTCACCACAGTCTCCATATCTATTAAGTACCGATTCTCAACTCATCGACTGCACATGGCTAAACCATATGCTGAATATTAACATAACAGCTTTTTCGGGTTATTCTAGTAAGGTAATTATTGTCAGTCCTGAGCCACCAAAGACGGTAAATATTGATGGTAAGACAACGAGAGAAAACTGCGTTACAAGCAAATTTGAGGATCACTATCTGACCGAAATCAGTTTTATGCATGCTAGACCGAAGACAAATCTGAAGGTACTATATTAGATTAAGCATTTAGAATTTCACTAATTACTCATGTGGTTGTTCCTTCTAAAAATATAACACAGATGTTTAATAGTGTTATGTTTCGCAATATACTCATATAAAGCATTTCAGCTATAAATCGTCAAAGACTATTATTGGAAGGGACAATTAATAGCTACGGATTAGGAGGAAAGGTTTAATAAAAGAATTACGGGTATCCACACGGGTACCCACTATGTTATGAAAACTTATGATTGCACATATCGCTAACGATACATAAACAGGCGAAGTTCTTAAAATCCCTCGCCCTCTAAAGTTTATCTGCCGAAGATGAGCGAAGGCAGTCGTGACGGTTCACTTCCTGTCGTAACGAAGCGAAGGAGGTGTATCAATCTCTGGGTATATACTTTAAAATGGATAGCATATACCACGTGTCGAAGTTTTAGTGTTGAATTATTCAACACTGTCGATAAATACACCAGTACTACAATCTCAATATTATCTATAACATAGAAATGTATTTTAATAAAGTGTTGAATTATTCAACACTTTATAGCATGAAAATGTGAAAATGTGAAAACCATATAACTCTTAGTTATTTATATATATATGACTCGAATTAATTGTTGGCACAAGTTTTGACATATAAGTTGTGAGATGGAAAGGAGAATACCATGGCCATACTTTTAGTAATTGCATTTATCCTCGCCTGTGTTGGTGTTGAATATTATCGAACGAGACAAAGGAAACGGATTGTTGAAAAAAAACCCATTGTGATAAACCCTGCATATCAATTGAAATATGATAAGGTTAAAATACCACAGGGGATTTATTTCGGCGGATCCCATGCTTGGGCATATCTCACTGAATTCGGATTATCCCGTGTTGGACTTGACGATTTGTTGAAACACATAATTGGGAAAATTGACAGTATTAAAAGTCTCAAGAGTGATGCTACCATTCAAAGAGGAGGTCTCCTCTTTGAAATCATTCAGAATGACAAATCCTTACAAATTGCGTCGCCAATTAGTGGAAAAATAAAAAATATCAACCAAGCCATTATAGACAACCCTCAGAATGCATTGTCATTGTCATATAAGGACCGTTGGGTATACGAAATAGATCCGCAGCATTGGGTAGAAGACATCAATAATTTATCAATAGGTCGTCAAGCCAGCGCATGGATGAAAAATGAATTTGCTCGATTAAAAGACTTTTTTACGACGCTACCAGAAAATGATTGCGAAACCTACTGTGTCCCAATTATGCAAGAAGGAGGAGAAGTGGCAGAAAATGTCTTGGAATATGGAGATAAAAAGATGTGGGAGCAATTCCAGAAAGGATTCCTTGGTAGACCCTTTTTGGATGAAAGTACAACCGATCCAATTTTAAAGAAACAGCAGTAATGGGATATTATTTATTATGATAATAAATCATCTTGTGGAGAGATAATGAGTGTTAATAGAAGGAATTTCATAAAGGCATTGGGGATTACCGGTGGTGCTCTCCTGGGTACAAAATCTCTGAATGCAAAATCGGTTTTACGTGATATTGAAATGAAGAGCATTCTGATTGATACAACTCGTTGTGAAGGATGCCAATCCTGTGAATTTGCCTGTGCGGAAGCAAATGGATTGCCCGAACCAATTGATGAGCCTATCGCAGGATTTATTCGACCACTCCAAACAGAACAATTCACGGTAGTAAACTGCTATGATACTTCTAAAGGTGAGATGTATGTGAAAAAGCAGTGTTTTCACTGCAATCAGCCGGCTTGTGATGCAGCCTGTCTTACAAAGGCGATGAATAAAACGGATGAAGGTCCGGTCGTATGGCGTGAAGATAAATGCATGGGATGTCGTTATTGCATGATTTCTTGTCCATTTGAAATTCCAAAATTCGAATATAACAGTCCCACTCCACGGATAAGAAAATGTTCAATGTGTTGGGAAAGGCAGCAAAAGGGTGATGAGCCAGCCTGTGTTACAGAATGTCCAAATGATGCTTTAATGTTTGGAACACGTCGCGAACTATTGAAAGAAGCACAGAGGAGAATAATTGAATCATCAGATATATATACAGATCATATATATGGAGAACAAGAAGCGGGAGGTACAGGTGTTTTATATTTGTCATCCGTCCCGTTTGATGAATTGGGATTTAATACATCCGTTCAAATGGCTTCATTTCCCGCTTTAACAAAAGGATTTTTATACAGTGTTCCTTCGGTTTTTATTCTATGGCCCATGATGCTACTAGGGCTGTATAAATCCACACATCACGAAGAATCTAATGATGCAGGAGGAATGCAATGAATAGTGCTGAATCAATTCGGGTTTCTACACTAAAATCAAAGCGATCTGTTGGACAATTCCTATTGGACGAATTGAAACCTAAAGGCAAGTTTTTCACACCATTTAATATCATTTCAGTTCCGATAATGGTACTGGGTCTAGCCATCATTATTATCCGCTTTTGGAAAGGATTAGGATCTGTGACGAATTTATCCCAATCCGTTCCATGGGGGTTATGGATTGGGTTTGATGTGGTTACCGGTGTGGCATTTGCCGGTGGAGCGTATGTTATTACATTTATGGTTTATATCCTGAATATTAAACACTATCAACCCATTGTTCGTGTCACGGTACTTAATGGATTTTTAGCCTACCTCTTTTATGCCGGTGCGCTCTTGCTTGATTTAGGACGACCATGGAATGTGATTAATCCCATCATTGGAAATTCATTCGGAACAAGCAGTGTTCTTTTTTTGGTCGCATGGCATTTTATGTTATATATGTTTGCGACTTTGATTGAGTTTTCTCCTGCAGTGGCTGAATGGCTAGGGATGAAACGGGTTAGAAAAATACTGAATAGTCTCACTATTGGTGCTGTAATCTTTGGGATTACATTATCCACCCTACATCAATCCGGATTGGGTGCTCTTTATCTCATGGCGAAAGGTAAAATTCATCCGTTGTGGTATACAGAATTCATCCCCATTCTGTTTTTTGTATCCAGCATATTTGCTGGACTTTCCATGGTGATATTTGAAGGTTCTATTACCTATCGCGTTTTTTCCCATAAGGTCTCAGCGGATGAACATAAAAAGCATGACAATTTGTTATTTGGACTAGCAAAAATTTGCGCAGGTACCATGTTTGCCTATTTATTCATGAAACTGCTGATTTTAGTTCATGATCAACACTTGGCGCTCCTCACTAGTGGATATGGTTATTGGTATATTATAGAAGTTGTTGGATTTGTACTTCTCCCCATGATCTTATTTGTCCAAAGTCTGAAAACGCGCAATGTTGTCATCGTAAAAATTGCCTCACTGCTAACCTTAATAGGGATCATTCTTAATCGGTTAAATGTCACAGTAATTGGTTTTCATTGGGATGCAGTTGTACGCTATGTCCCCACCTGGATGGAAATCGTGGTGACGCTTGCCATTATTTTCATTGAAATATGGGTATTTCGTTGGATAGTACACCGTATGCCAGTACTTGACAAAGTATCATCATCAAACAGTCGTTAACATGGAAGAGCTTAAAGGGGTTATCAATGAATGATTTTTCGCATGTGGATATATTTGCAACAAAAGGAATTGAATATCTGATAGTGATTGGATTTTTAATCCTCATCATTCCATTTTGGAAATACTTGAATTCGCCTGTAAACATATCACCTGTCTTCAAATTTTCTTCTGCGAAAGCTGTAGTGAATCGTATCACCAGTAAAATTCCGCAAGGTATATTTCTGGATCCGACTCATTCATGGGCATTCATGCAACGTTCAGGTCTGGTTCGCGTTGGGGTTGATAATTTCTTATTATCGACGACGGGTCCAGTAAACTATATTGATTTACATCAACCGGGAGAAGTGATTAAGCGAGGTGACATAATGGGAAGACTCATGCAAGGAAGAAAATCCCTGAATGTGTACTCGCCCGTATCGGGTAAAATTCAAAAAACAAATAAACATCCTGATAAATCAGAGCAATCCTCGGATATTTTTGATAAAAGTTGGTTGTATGCAATTGAACCTGAAAATTGGTCTAGGGATATGAAGAATATGCTTTTCGCCAAAAAGGCTGAAGACTGGATTAAAAAAGAAATTGATCGCTTACGGGATTTCCTGGCTTTTGCCACTCAGAAATATGGTTATAATCCCGGAATGGTTATTCTCCAGGAAGGTGGCGCTATTATGGACGAAGCATTACGTATTATGCCAGAGGATATTTGGGCTGAATTTCAAGCAGAATTCATCAATGCCAATAAGATGGTCTAAAATTGGTCTGTAATTAACTGGAAATTATGAGTAATCCAACACAGATAAACTTGAACAAATGTATCTGGATGGATGCAGAAGTCATTGATTACCATATTTGTACAATAGGATACAATTGTGACACCTGTGAAATGCATCATCGAATCACGAATCCTGAACCGTCCTCATTTGAGAATTCACCTACCATCCCCATTAATGTCGAAAACCCACAGTCGGATTCATTCCAACCCGGATTGCAATATTATAGAAATCATATTTGGATAAAACATATCAGCAAACATTTGGTTTATGTAGGAATAGATAATATCATATTTAATCTTTGGGAAAAAATCAGTCAACTCCTCACAAGGAAAAATCACAGCGTTATAAAGAATAATACTAGTTTTTGCTGGTTCGTTCTTCCTAATGCTCTTGTAAATCTTCAACTCCCATTTTCCGGAATGGTAATACAAATAAATCCACTGATTCAAAAGGATATTTTCGATTTTGATACATTTCGAACCCTGCCGTTAACTCAAAGGTGGATAATAGGAATAGATCCCCTGAATGGCGAGCTGAATCAAGATGATTGGTTAACAAAACAGCAATACGTGCAAGAGTTGGTTAAGTCCACTAAATACATTCATTCATTTATTGAGCCAAATGAAGATGTTGTATTAATGCACACATTTGATCACAATAGAAAGACAATCATAGTTCCAATCGCAAGGGTAAAACATCTTATAAAGCAATTATCTAAAAGCACACACCAAATATATTAACCGTTAAAAAACTTGAAAATAGGCGTAAAAAATGGAAAGCAATGAATAATAATGTGTAAATTCAACACAGGTTAATTACGAAAGTAAAATGAAACCTGATCGAATTAATATTGGTTCTTCAATATATCGTCGGATAATTATATCACTATTATTTATATCACTGGTTTTCTTTACGCTTCTTGCTTCTATTATTTTTAATGTAAACCGAAATCAGACCGAAAATACTATCCAGCAATTTGGTGCACGGGTTTCTACGATTATTAATCGTACACTACAAGAATCCATGTTGGAAAATGATGATACTGAATTGGTTGAGATTATGGTTGATTTAACAAAGTTTTCTGGAGTGAAACAGATAAATATATTTAATCAAGAAGGTTTACTCCAGCATTCATCTAGTCAAGGTCCAAATGTAACGATGGATACATTGCTTGTTATTCCAATGAATCGTTTTCAAGAGAAAATGGCGGGTGAATCATCCGATGCAAAAAATTATTGTGACATTATCAAAGATAAGGTGCAGGGACGAATTCTTTCTATCTCGACACAGATTCTGAATGAGGATCGTTGTACTAACAATGATTGCCATGTTCATAGTGAAGATGATTCTTTGCTTGGTGTCATGGAAGTACAACTTTCTCTTTCTGAGATAGATAAATCGAGAATCGATGCAGAAATCAAATATTTTATTATGGTGAGTATTTTCATTTTTGGAATGATTATTATCATGGTTTCATTTGCCCAGCGGACTATTTACGAACCGATGGCTCAGATTATTCATGCCAGTTATGAAGTGGCAAAAGGAAATTTAGATATTCGTATCCCTATAAGAAAATTTAAAGACTCCGATATGTCGCACGTTGGTAATGCATTAAATGATATGCTTGAGAAACTGGAAGCAGCAAATACCAAACTACGGTTGTGGTCGAAGGATTTGGAAGAAAAAGTTAGACTTAAAACGGAAGAAATAAAACGGACACAAAATGAGTTGATTCATATCGAAAGAATGGCATCTTTGGGAAAGCTATCTTCCTCAGTCGCTCATGAAATCAATAACCCATTAGCAGGTGTTTTGACATATACAAAGCTTGTATCCAGATTGCTGAAAAAAGATGACGTTGATAGAACCGATATGGAAAATATTTACCGTTATCTGGATATGATTGAATCAGAAACGATGCGATGTGGCAATATCGTAAAAGGTCTGCTTGATTTTTCTCGGGGTGAGCCATCAAAAATGGATGTTATATCGATAAACCATGTACTAAAGGATACCACTTCCTTGATGATACATTCTTTTAAAGTAACTCAGATTGAACTTGAGACATCATTTAATGCAACACCCGATACTATTCTGGGTAATCCAAATCAAATCAAACAATTGTGTATTGCATTATTGGTCAATGCTATTGAAGCGATAGGTAAAGACGGTAAAGTAGTATTTTCATCGCGAAATAGTGATGATTTAACTGCGCTGAACATCGTGATTTCCGATACCGGATCAGGTATACGAGAAGAAGATATTAATCGAATCTATGAACCGTTTTTTACACGGAAAAAAGATGGTGCTGCGTCAGGTTTGGGTCTAGCTGTGGCCTATGGTATTGTTCAGCAGCATCAGGGAAGTATTGTTGTGAACTCTGAGCTTTCCACGGGAACAGTGTTTACCATTACACTTCCGTTATATAAAAAGAAAGAAGAATAAGCCATGAAGAACAAACTATCCATGCTGATTGTTGACGATGAACTTTCCGTAAGGGATTCCCTGTTAAATTGGTTTGCCACTGATGGATATGATGTGGAATGCGCCGAGGATGCGGTTGCAGCATTGAAAGCCATGGAATTAAAGAAATTCCATATTATCCTGATTGATATTAAGATGCCTGGGATGGATGGATTGGAACTTCATCGCAGAATAAAAGCAAATAATTCCGAAGCTATAGTCATTATTATGACTGCCTTTGCTTCGGTTGATTCCGCTGTAGAGGCTCTCAAGGATGGTGCTTACGATTATATTTGCAAACCATTTGACCCTGACCAACTGACTCAGATTATTCGCAATGCTTCGCAAAAAATTAGCTTTAAACCATCCGATGATGAAGCACCGGATCAACCTATCGACCTTGAGAATGTGGATAATATTATTGGAAACAGTCCTGCGATGATGGATGTATTTGATCAAGTGAAAATTCTATCAGGTACGGATTCAACAGTAATTATTACAGGTGAGAGCGGTACTGGGAAAGAGCTTATTGCCCACGCAATTCATATTAATTCAAATCGTCGGTATTTTCCTATGGTAATCGTCCATTGCGGAGCCTTGGCAGAAACCATTCTTGAAAGTGAATTATTCGGACATGAGAGGGGAGCCTTTACCGGTGCTAGTTATCATCGTAAAGGTAAATTTGAAATGGCCAATGGCGGAACATTGTTCCTTGATGAAATCGCAACCGTTTCATCAAAGATGCAAATCGAGTTATTACGGGTGTTGGAATGCAAATCATTTACACGTGTTGGAGGTAATAAAGAAATTCATTCGGATTTCCGCGTTATAGCGGCAACCAACAGGGATTTGAAATCCATGGTGAAAGAAGGGCATTTCAGGGAGGATTTATACTACCGCTTAAATGTGTTTGATGTTCATGTCCCTACCCTGAGGGAACGCCAGGAGGACATCTCTGATTTAGTCGAGTATTTTATAAAGAAATACAATAAGCTTATGAATCGTTCAGTAAAAAAGATTGATCAAGCCACACTTAGTGTATTAATGCAATATAGCTATCCGGGAAATGTACGTGAGTTGGAAAATATTATTGAGCGAGCCATTGTATTGTGTAAAGGTGATACTATCAAATTAACTGATATTCCCATTGGAAAAGAAATGGCGATTTCCGGGATTGAAAGTATTGCAGAGATTGAGAAAAATCACCTTAAGATCATTCTCGAAAAATATGATTGGAATATATCCAAAAGTGCAAAATCCCTGGGTATAGACAGAGCTACGTTGTACAATAAAATTAATAAATATGGTATACTTAAAACTTGATTTGGGTTAGCCAAACCTGATGGAATAATTTGTGCAAATCAAACGATTATTTTTCAATATCAAAGAACGGATTGACGTTAATGTTGAAAACCGTTTCAAGAATGATGAAGAACTATCTGGCACTATAAATATTGTACCACTTTCATTTGGAGAAAATTTTGATTTATTAACCCTGATTGAACCGGTTAAACGACAATTTAATTATCAGGTTAAATCCCAAGATATATATATTGACTTAAGCGAGTACTTTGATCCTGAACGAGTACAATATTCGGCAAATGACATTTTGCATTGCTTACTACACCATGCACCAGGTGGACAAAATAAAATTATTGGTTTAACGGGAATAGATTTATTTATCCCTGCTTTAACATTTATTTTCGGCCAAGCATATTTAGGCGGAAATGCTGGTATTATATCAACCTATCGTTTACGAAATGAATTTTATGGAATGCCTGGAAACGATGATATTTTTTTCAAAAGACTTAATAAGACAATTATACATGAGCTAGGACATATGTTTGGATTAACACATTGTCATACCATGAATTGCGTAATGCGTTCAGCGACTTATATTGAAGACATCGATCAGAAAGAAGAATATTTATGTCAGTCGTGTCAGGATGCTATTCAATAATATTTAACATAATAGTCCGATTTTCCATTGATATGGAGAAAACCGGAAATTTCGGGTTTTTACTTTTTCCCCATAAAAAACGGTTATTGAATTAGATTAGAAATACATTAGTTGACTATGACCGTCAAGGAGAAGTGCACTATAGGCATAATTCCTCAGAGGATGGTGGATGAAATACTCCGGTGTATATTGTTTTCGGGACATCATTCTGGTCTATACCTATCGCTAAAATAAATATTGGTACAAATTTTAGTGGGGCAGATCAACAATCGAGATAAGATTTCATGCTATTTTTCAAGTAGGACTCATTCAAGATAATGACATGATCTAAATATTCTTTTCTTATAGGACCAACAACTTGTTTAATAAATCCATTTTTAGCAACCTGATCGATGATTAATTTTTCTTATGAAAAATATTAATATCAATTCTATATCATTCCGTACTGTTACAACTGCGATGGCTCTTATTACTACTATTGTGAATGCCCAGAACTGGTATCAGAATGATGGCGTTTACAATACTAGCGGAGTACCTTCGCTAACATTTTCAGCGCCGAGGTTTGCTGATCTTGATAATGATAACGATTTTGACCTCGTTTTGAGTGGAAGTGATTCACCGCCTGTCATGTTAGAAAATATTGGTTCAGCGAATAATCCATCTTTTTCTGAAACAGGCTTCATCTCCCACAATATCACAGCTCTGGAAGCTGATTTATGCACATTAGCCGATTTGGATAATGATGGTGATTTCGACCTGATTGCAAGCGGTTACAATGGACTGACTTATTTTAATAATACTGGGAGTTCTATAACGCCATCATTTACCAGAGATACACTGGTATTTGCTGGATTGAATGCCGGTAATAACCCAGCTCCGACTATCGCAGATATCAACGGTGATGGTGCTCCGGATTTAATAATCGGATTAAGTGAAAGTGGTGCGCTCAAATATTATATAAACAGTGGAAGTAGTACCACGCCAGAATTTTTGGAAAGCAACGCCATGCTACTTGGGATTGATGTAGGTTTATATGCCTATCCTGAATTAGTCGATCCTGATGGAGATGGTGACTGGGATCTGCTGGTGGGGCGCGATGATTTGAATCTATATTATTATCGCAATGATGGTACAGCACAGGAGCCCAATTGGTCTAGCAATAATTCCTACTGCTCAGGGTTGGCTGGGAATCATTACTTTACAACTCCCACTATGGTTGATTTAAATGGAAACGGACTCCTGGATATTGTTTATGGACATTACGGCGGCCTATTAAATTATTTTAATAATACGGGTACCGCTAACAATCCTGTCTGGACTGAAAATTTATCACCTTTTGGTGGCAATCTTGATGTTGGTGGTGCAAGTAATCCCTGCATGTTTGACTGGGATGCTGATGGTGATCTTGACCTCATCAGTGGTTTTAATATGGGTGGACTAAAGTACTTTCACAATATTGGTACCGTCGCTGGATCAGCCTGGGAAGCTGCTCATTCCGTTTTCAGTGCTATTGAGGGAGAATCAATCTACTCATCGGTCGCAGTTGGAGACTTGGATAACAATGGTTATCCTGATCTAGTAATGGGATTTCTAACAAATGTTTTGGTGTTCTATGAAAATACCGGCTCACAATATGTTGCGAATACTAACCACTTTAATAATCTGGATATTGGTTGGTGGCTGATTCCGCGTCTGATGGATATGGATAATGATTATGACCTAGATGTCGTGGTTGCAAATGATGACGGTGATTTACATTACTTTGAAAATCAGGGGACCATTACCAACCCAAGTTTTGTTCTAATCGGTGGATATTTCAGTGGGATTAATGGACCAAGCAATTCATCTCCAGCTCTAGCTGATTATGATAGTGATGGTGACATTGATATACTTTTAGGTGGAATTTCAGGGGATCTTGAGTATTATGAGAATACTGGTACAACAGCAACACCAGTCTGGACTGAAAATTCGACTCTGTTTAGCAATGTTTCTGTACACCAGAATGCTGCCCCGGCCTTTGGAGATTTGGATGGAGATGGCGATCTCGACCTGACAATCGGAGCATACAATGGTACGTTTAGTTATTTTGAGAACCGTAATCCAATTGTTTCAATTGAAAATGATCAACCAACTTTACCCAACCAGATCAGTGTTAATTCAGTATTTCCCAATCCATTCAATAGATCTGCAACATTCTCAATTGCAGGGGAAAAGTCTGGAAAGATTATAATTGACATTTATGATCTGGCTGGTCGCCATCATCGCCGACATTCAGCTTATATTAACGCAGGTGAAAGTTCGCTAGTTACTATTACTATGCCACTTAACGCAGGTAGCGGTGTGTATATGTATCGGGTATCCGATTTATATCAAAAGACTATTAACTCAGCGACTGGGAAAATCATCTATCTTAAATAACACTGGTATTAAATTGTGTTATGTTTCATAACAAACTCATATAAAACTTATCATACATAAATTTTCCAGGATTTGATTAATGGAAAGGACAACCATTATCCTGACTAGTATAGTTAAACCATTTATCTGGAAATTATTGTAAACTTATCCTGTTGTTAAGTTCAAGAACCTCTAATTCATTACGTGGGTATTTATCATGAGAAAATTCCTAATCCTTTATTTATTAGTATCGACCCTATCAGCACAATGGTCCAATAATCCAGCTGAACCTGTCCAAATTGGAACGGGTATTATGCCACAAATTGCTCCCACTCCAGACGGTGGACTTTATATTGCTTGGTTAACAGATGGGAATTATCACGTCTACTTGCAACGACTAGATTCGGATGGAAATCCCCAATGGACACCGGGTGGGATTCTCGTGAGTAATCAACCCAATAGCAGTTGGATTGCTGTATTTCATCTAAATCTAATCGCTGACTCCGAAGGTAATGCTATCATCAGTACTGTCGATACTCGCACCGGGGTTTGGGAAGTTTATGCCTATAAAATAAATTCTTCAGGAACGCACGAGTGGGGAACGAATGGTGTACAGCTATCTTCAACAGGACTCACAAACACTTCACCGCAGTTAGTCAACAAACCTGATGATAATAGCGCGATTATAACATGGACGGATAATTACAGTACAATTCGCTTGCAACGTATCAGTGCAGAAGGAAATATTCTCTGGACTGTAGGGGGCATTGAGGTTTCTGATATTTCAGCAAATTTAATGAGTCCTCAACCAAAAATTGATGATAATGGACAGATTTTAGTACAGTGGATTCGTCAGACTGGAAGTTTTCCTGCAACAAATAGCCAAGTTCAAGTAAGTCAATTTGGATTGGATGGTACTGCAACCTGGCCAGCTGTCGCTATGGGACCGTCAGTGGGTTTTCCAATGGGAAATTGGTCCCAGGATATTATTACCGATGTGCAAGGTGGCAGTTTTTCATCGTGGACAGAATTAGCTGGGAATAACCAGACCGGATTTGTGCGCCATATTGATGGTGATGGAAATTTGACTTGGACTAATCCAGTTGAAGCTTCTCTTGAATCAACTCATTTTCGTGTCAGTCCACAATTAGCAGTCGCCGGGGATAGTCATTCTGCCTATGTTGTTTGGAATGAATCAGATGCAAGTCAGGCTAACCGTGGAATTTATGGTCAACTTATCAATCCAACTGGCGGTAGACAATGGGGCGACACAGGGATAGCAATCGAATCTCTAAGCACAAATGTTTATTTCGATGTGCAAACATCTAGTACGGGTGAGGATCTGGTTGTTGCATATATTCAACAATCAAGTATTGAGGACATTTATGCCAGCAGAATAAATGAATCAGGGAATTTTGTTTGGACAGGTAATCGTGTACAGCTAACAATAAACGGCACGGAAAAAACAGATCTGAATATGACACACGGGAATGAATGCAATTTCTTTTCATGGTCGGAGAATGGATCAATAAGGGCACATTGTTTACGAAATGATGGGTCGTTGGGACCACCACCTGTCCACGTGCCTGGGATTATAAGTGTCCCAAGTGATTATGCTACGATTCAAGCTGCTATTGATGCAGCAATCAACGGTGATACAGTATTGGTCTCACCGGGGATATATACTGAAAATTTAAATATTTCTGGCAAGGAGATTCTTTTAACATCCTATACATTATTGAACAATAATCCGGCATATATGTATAGCACAATTATAGATGCTAATCAGAATGGAAGTGCACTTGTACTAATTGGTGAGGATAGTTCACCTACTAAAGTGATGGGATTTACTCTGCAAAATGGAATAGGAACGATTGCCGATCCAGATGGTGATGGTAATAGCTCCGATTATGGTGGTGGGATATATTGTGAAAATTCTTCCCCACATTTTTCTCATTTACGCATTAAGGATAATAGTATAATTAATGGTGGTGGTGGTGGCTTTTTCGGTTATGCATCCAATGCTATCTTCGAAAATGTGCTATTTGAAAACAATAGTTCTGAAGATGTAGGTGGTGGGATTTATGCGAGAGCTAACTCAGATATGATTATTAAGGATTGCAAATTTATTAACAATGCCTGTGCCGATGTGGGTGGTGCGATGTACGCACGTGACAATTCGGATATTTCCATGATTAGAACGGAGATAATTGGCAATACAACCGAACATGCAGGTGCAGGTATCGGTTTCAAAAACGATTGTCATCCTACATTGGTTTCCGTGACAATCACCGACAATGAAGCCGCTCATTTTGGTGGTTCTATTTACTCAAATTCATCCTTTCCAACCGTGGTGAATTCCATTCTGTGGAATAATCAGGGCGGGGAAGTCTATTTTGCAAATTTTGATGATTCCAGTGAAATTGTCCTCGCTTATACGGATATCATGGCAGGAGAGGCTGGGATAACCACGAATGACAATGGCTCAATTGTTTGGTTAGACGGTAATCTGGATCAAGATCCATTTTTTGCAGATACATTAAATGAAGATTATTCACTCCTACTAAATTCTCCTTGCAGGGATGCCGGTGCAGCATTTTTTGTTTATGAAAATGACACAATGGTTAATATGCAACCTGATGATTATTTAGATGATGCTCCAGATATGGGTGCTGTCGAATCCATGACTGAGACAGTATATTATTTTCCGCTCATCAATCAGCAACAATGGACCTATGCCTCTGATCATGATACATTTGCGATTACTATTACTGATTCTGTTATGACTGGCGACGTACATTATTTTGAAATTGATCATTGGTATCAGGATAGTGATCCTGCATATTTCAGCTCAATAGAAAATCAGATCATGGTATTAACAGATACAAGCGAATTCCTATTCTATGATTTTGGTGCCTCCTTTAGTGAAAGTTGGGAAATTCCCCCACTATTATGGTCGTCAGGTACCATGACTTTAGTAAGCCTAGGAGATACAGTCGATACGCCATTGGGTAGTTACTGGCCGTGCTACAAGTTTTATCATTATATCGGAGAAGATGCCGAATTTTATGATTGGTTTGCACCTGATGTTGGATTGGTACAACGAGATCAAATTACTATTGCCGGATTAACGCGTTATCAATTGATCAATATTGGACCTGTGGTATCTGTTGTAGATGGAGATAAAACATTCACAAATGGCTATCATCTTAGTGAGAATTACCCTAATCCATTTAATCCAACAACCACATTGCACTATGAATTACCAAGCGACAGTGACGTTAAAATAGTCGTATATGATGTTATCGGTAGAGAAGTATCAATATTGGTAAACACAGCGCTATTCGCTGGTTCACATCAGGTAATATGGAATGGAAAAAATTCATTTGGTAAAGATATGCCAACGGGAACGTACTATGCAAAAATGAGTACAACTGAATTTTCTAAAACTATTAAAATGATATTGATAAAGTAAGCAAGATTTACCTGCCTAAGACTGGTATATCCATTGCAGTCCTATTAAGAGAAAGTATTAAGTAAAAATTGGTAAAAAAAAGGACAGCAAAGCTGTCCTTTTTTGTATTACTTGATCAAAATTTTTAAATTCTCGAAAAAGTAACTGTCTATTAAGTAAAATTAATCGAGAATGGTAACTTTTCCAGCGGCTTGACCTTTTTCGGTCGTGACGACTTCAAATTCCACTTTTTGATTTTCCTTCAATGAACGAAAGCCTTTTGATTCAATTGAATTATGGTGAACGAACAAATCGTCGCCATCTTCACGTTGAATAAAACCAAAGCCTTTTTTGTCATTGAACCATTTTACTGTTCCAGTTTCACGATCAGACATCTTAATGAACTCCAATATAGTTGTAGATATTGTCTTTAGTATACCATGATAAAGGATAAATCTGATTACAATAGTGTATTGTTACAGTCACCAAGACCCATAGATATACATTTAACACCTTGATATTATAACAAAAAATCACTTTATTCATGTTTTTTCTTTAAACAGTATTATATCTGACTTTCTCTTAATTGGATTACAAATACAGTACAGTTGTTAAACTAACATATTTCGATTTAGAAAGACGAAAATATACAAAAACACTGGTGATTTATTGGGATTACTATTGAATCAACAGACTTGATGACCAATAAAAAATGTCACAAAATGTGATCATTGGGTTTGTTCAAGATGAAATGATTAATCCTAGAAACCTTAATCGCAATTATCCTTCAACATTTCCCTTTGTATTATTGCAACCAAAGAGACTAACTTATTTCATGAAGGACAGACTATGAAATATCCAAAATTGACAAATTTTATCGAGGGAAAAACCATTAAGACGAACGGTCGGTACCTTGATATTTACGCTCCACAGACCGGCCAAATTATATCTCAAGTACCACTTTCCAGTTCAAAAGAACTTGATCAGGCGGTTACAGCAGCCCGCAATGCATTACCTGAATGGGCAGCTTTGCCTATCAAGGAGCGAGTGCAGATTTTTTACCGATACCGATCTTTATTGGAAAAATACAAAGTTGAATTATCTGAACTTGTTGTAGAAGAAAATGGCAAGACTCTGGATGAAGCAATTGCAGAAGTGGATAAATCAATTGAAGTGACAGAGTTTGCGTGTTCACTTCCTCAGTTAATCCCTGGTGAGGTGGAAGAAGTCAGTAAGGGTGTAGAATGTAGAGTTGATCGGAGACCGGTCGGTGTTGTTGCCAGTATTGCACCTTTCAATTTTCCCAATATGGTTCCTCATTGGACCATGCCCAATGCCATTGCATTAGGGAATACGATGATCTTGAAACCTTCTGAACAGACGCCAATTAGCGCCAATCGGATTGGAGAATTACTCCAGGAAGCCGGACTCCCAGATGGTGTTTTTAACGTTGTACATGGCGCTCAGGAGGTGGTTGAAGGGATATGTGACCACCCTGGGATCGACGCCATTTCATTTGTAGGATCCACTCATGTGGCTAAAATCGTTTATCGTCGCGGGACATCCAATCATAAGCGTGTACTCGCTTTAGGAGGAGCAAAGAATCATCTAATTGTTTTACCTGATGCTCATAAAATTATGACTGCCACCAATGTTGCCGCCTCAATGTCCGGCTGTTGTGGGCAGCGTTGTATGGCTGCAGCAACTATGCTAGCAGTTGGGGAGATGGATTCCATCATTGATATGTTATGTGAAGAAGCGCGTAAAATTATTCCAGGTCAAAATCTTGGAGCAGTAATTACTCAAGCTGCCAAGGAGCGTATTGAAGGCTACATCACTGAAGCAGAGCAGCAAGGCGCCAAAATCCTCGTGGATGGCCGTGGAGCAACAGTTACAGGAAAAGAAAACGGATTTTATGTTGGTCCAACAGTTATTGATTTTGTGACTACTGAAATGCGCATTGCTCAGGAGGAAGTATTCGGGCCGGTACTTTCAATCATCCGTGTAAAAACTATCGATGAAGCATTAAAAATCGAAAATGATTCTGAATATGGTAACGCTGCGGCAGTTTTCACACAATCAGGAGCAGTGGCAAAATATGTTATGGATCGCGCCAGCGCCGGTATGATTGGTGTCAATATAGGAGTTCCGGTTCCTCGTGAACCATTCTCATTTGGCGGCTGGAATGAATCAAAATTTGGAGTGGGGGATATCACCGGGAAGAGCTCTATAGAATTTTGGACCCGGTTGAAAAAAACAACAATAAAATGGAATCCAGATGCTCGAACAAACTGGATGAGTTGACAGATATTATAATTCCCTTAACTGAGAGCGCTAAATGACAAATCCAAAACCACATTCCCTTCTATATGGTATTGATGATATTCCACCACCGCTAGAAACCGTTGTTCTTGGTTTTCAGCATTATTTAACTATGTTTGGTTCCACCGTTGCAATTCCATTGCTGTTGGCACCGGCGTTTGGGATTACGAATCCAGTGGAAAAGGGCTGGCTCATAGCCACAATGTTTTTTGTAAGTGGAATTACTACCTTATTACAGACCATCTTTGGTAACCGTCTCCCAATCGTGCAGGGAGGAACTTTTTCATTCCTTGCTCCGACATTTGCCATTTGTGGAATGGCCGCTTTGGCAAATTCCGGCTGGGAAGTACGCATGCAGCATGTGCAGGGAGCTATCATCGCCGGATCATTTTTTGAAATTGCGATTGGTGCCAGCGGTCTGGCAGGCAGAATGCTGCGTTTTGTAGGTCCAATAACCATCGCACCGACCATCGCACTGATTGGTTTATCTCTATTTAAATTTGGTGCACCGGAAGCTGGAAAACATTGGCCCATTGGAGGTTTAACCATCGTATTAATCATCCTGTTCAGTCAGTATTTACGGCACAAAAAACGCTTGTTCGAGATGTACCCCATCTTATTGGCTATTTGTACGGCCTGGGGATTGGCAGCAATATTATCAGCTATGGGAATATTTGCGGTAGGGCATCCTGCCTATACTAGTTTAGAAAATGTAAATAATGCGCCATGGTTTCGGATTCCTTATCCTTTTCAATGGGGTTTCCCTCAGTTTGGTACAGCCGCCCTCATTGGTATGTTGGCTGGTTATATTGCATCTATGGTGGAATCCATTGGTGATTATTATGCCTGCGCCCGTTTAAGCGGCGCTCCAATCCCAGATAACAAAGTGATAAATCGTGGGATTACCTTTGAAGGAATTGGCTGTTTTATCGCTGGAATATTTGGAACGGGCAATGGAACTACATCTTATAGTGAAAATATCGGAGCCATCGGTCTGACCCGTGTGGGGTCACGGAGAGTCGTTCAAGTCGGTGGCGTGATTATGATACTCCTTGGAACTGTTTCGAAATTTGGAGCTTTGTTTACAACAATTCCATCTCCAATAGTAGGGGGCATGTACTGCGCTATGTTTGGGATGATCGCCTCTGTCGGGCTATCCAATCTGCAATTCATTAACCTGAATTCTGCCCGCAATCTATTTATTCTGGGATTTGCCTTTTTCATGGGATTAAGCGTTCCTGAATATTTCGTTAACCAACCCCTGGATCTAGGTGCCGGACTGAAATGGTTCACCAATATCGTCAATACTCTGGGCAGTACTGGGATGGCTGTAGGAGCATTTGTTGCTCTAATCTTGGATAATACTATTCCTGGAACTGATGAAGAACGGGGACTCACCGCCTGGAAACAGGGATCAGAATAATAAAATTTGATAAAAGGATACAACTATGTCAGTATTAATTAAAAACGGTCGCATAATTACTGCCAGTGATGACTATCAGGCTGATATTTTTATCGACAAAGATAAAATCTCCATTATCGGGGAAAATCTATCAATCCCTGCTGACAAGATCATCGATGCCAGTGGAAAATATGTTATTCCAGGAGGTATCGATCCACACACACATTTAGATATGCCATTCATGGGAACCGTTTCTTCAGATGATTTTGTCACCGGTACCCGCGCAGCTGCAATTGGTGGAACAACAACGATAATTGATTTTGCGATTCAAACCATCGGTCATTCAGCTCTCGAGGGATTAGAAATCTGGCATGCAAAAGCTGAAGGGAAAACAGCTATAGATTATGGTTTCCACATGATCTTGACGGATACCGAGGGTGACAAAATTTCTGAATTAAAAACGCTCATCAATGAAGGGGTTACGTCCTATAAATTATTTATGGCATATCCTGGTGCGTTATATATGGATGATGGGAATATTTACAGAACGATGCGTAAAGCAGGGGAGCATGGTGCGATTGTATGCATGCATGCTGAAAATGGAATTGTAATAGATGAGATTGTACGAAATGCTGTAGCTGACGGAAAAACAGAACCCAAATGGCATGCTTTGACGCGCCCGGATAGAATGGAAGCGGAAGCCGTACATCGTACTATTGCTATTGGTGATGTCGCAGAAGTTCCAGTATATATTGTACATTTGACTTCAGCAGCGGCCTTGGAACAAGTTGCTATGGCGCGGAATGATGGACAAGCGGTTTTCGCAGAAACATGTCCGCAATATTTATTTCTGGATCACTCTTATTATGAAAAAGAGAATTTCGAAGGCGCCAAATATGTCATGTCACCTCCATTGAGGGAAAAATGGAACCAGGCTGAATTGTGGAATGGATTGGGAACGGGAAACCTACAGGTTGTCTCTACAGACCATTGCACCTTTAGATTTAATGACCAGAAGCAGATGGGTAAGGATCTGTTCACTCAAATTCCCAATGGTGCTCCGGGGATAGAAAACCGGATGAGTCTCATTTATCAAGGTGGCGTTTTGGATGGACATATATCATTAAATAAATTTGTTGAAGTCACATCAACCGCAGCGGCAAAAATATTTGGACTTTATCCACGGAAGGGTACAATTGCAGTAGGCAGTGACGCAGATGTGGTGATATTCAATCCCAATCGAAAAGAGACAATCAGTGTGGATAATCCAATCACCCACAATATGAACGTGGATTATAATGCCTACGAAGGTTTTGAAGTAAATGGTGTTTCTGAAACGGTATTGTCCCGTGGAAAAATTGTCGTTGAAGACAATAAATATGTTGGAAATGAAGGAGATGGACAATTTCTTAAACGAGGATTATTCTCAGACTAAATATTATTAAGAAGGAATAGAGTAATGTCAAAAATTGTGAAATCAGGATTAATACAGATGAGCGTTCCCAAATCAGAAGGTGATGGAACCATCCCTGAGATTATGGAAGCAATGATCAATAAACATATTCCATATATTGAGAGTGCTGGCGAACAAGGTGTCCAGATTTTATGTTTCCAGGAAGTCTTTACGACACCATATTTTTGTCCGGGACAGGATAGTAAATGGTATAAATCCGCTGAAACCGTACCGGGACCAACCGTGGAAATGATGCAGGAATATGCCCGCAAATATCAGATGGTGATGATCGTACCAATATTTGAAAGGGAATCAGCAGGGATATTCTACAATACTGCTGCTGTCATCGATGCCGATGGAACGTATCTTGGTAAATATCGCAAACACCATATTCCGCAGGTTGCCGGATTTTGGGAGAAATATTTTTTCAGACCAGGAAACCTGGGTTATCCCGTTTTTGATACTCAGTATGCAAAAGTTGGTGTTTATATTTGTTATGATCGTCATTTCCCCGAAGGTGCTCGAGCCCTTGGATTAAATGGAGCAGAAATTGTGTATAATCCATCAGCAACCGTGGCCGGTCTGTCACAATATCTATGGAAACTGGAACAACCTGCTCATGCAGCGGCAAATGGATATTTTATGGGTTGTATTAATCGTGTGGGAGTAGAGGCGCCTTGGAATATTGGTAAGTTCTATGGCAGTTCATATTTTGTTGATCCACGGGGTTCCATCTTTAAAATTGCTTCGGAAGACCAAGACGAACTGCTCGTTGCAGAATTCGATCTTGAAATGATTGATGAAGTGCGGGAAACGTGGCAATTTTACCGTGATCGCAGACCTGATTCTTATTCAGATTTAACGGCACAATAAAAGGTAACACTATGGGTAGTCAGGAAATACGGCAACAACATAAAGAATTCCTTTTTCCAGCGGTCAAGAATTTCTACAAGGAGCCTATGGTTGTTTCAAAAGGGCAGGGAGTTCATGTCACTGATATGGATGGTAAAACCTACCTTGATTTTTTTGGAGGAATTCTTACCGTCTCTTTGGGACATGCTAACGAAGAGGTTAATGACGCAGTAATCGATCAATTAAAACGCTTGAGTCATATCTCAACGCTTTACCAGACGGAATCCATGGTGAACCTAGCAATAAATCTTGCCCGGATAACGCCTGGAGATTTGAAAAAATCATTTTTCACAGCTTCTGGAACCGAAGCTGACGAAACGTCGGTTATGATGGCACAGATTTATACAGGAAATCAGGAGTTTATTGTACTGCGCCATTCTTACTCCGGGCGTTCTTTGCTTGCGCAATCCATGACAGCCCATTCGAATTGGCGCGCGATGCCAACTCAGGTAGCTTCGATTAAACATGCCCTTTCACCGTATTGTTATCGTTGTCCGTTGAAATCTACTTACCCATCATGTGGTGTTGCTTGCGCCGAAGATGTAGAGGAATTGATTAAAACTACCACAACTGGCGCTATTGCTGGAATGATGGTTGAGCCCGTCCTTGGCGTGGGGGGATTTATTACACCACCGAAGGAGTATTTTAAAATCGTGGCAGAGATTGTAAGACGTTACGGAGGCGTATTTATTTCCGATGAAGTGCAAACCGGGTTTGGGCGCACAGGAAAAATGTTTGGAATCGAGCACTTCGGTGTTCAACCGGATATGATGACAATGGCTAAAGGCATTGCCAATGGATTACCCCTCGGTGCTGTCATTGCTACAGCAGAAATTGCCGATTCCTTGGTAAAAAACAGTATATCCACTTTTGGTGGTAATCCGGTGTCGTGTGCCGCTGCCAATAAAGTCATTGAGATTGTAGAAAGAGATAATCTAGCAGAAAATTGCGAACGATTAGGGAAAATCCTTCATGCCGGATTGAAAAAGATTCAAGATAAATATCCAAGGGAAGTCGGTGATGTACGCGGATTGGGCCTGATGCAAGCCATTGAATTTGTTGTTGACGAAACCAAGCAGGACCGAACTCCGAATACTGAGATTGCAGATAAATTGATGGAAGAAACCAAAAAACGTGGTCTATTAATTGGTCGCGGAGGGTTGTATGGGAATGTTATCCGTATTTCGCCTGCGATGAATGTCAACGGCAGCGTGATTGATGAAGCCATCCAAATTCTGGATGACTCTATGGCCGCCATATGTTTATAGTATACAGTGGGGATATTTAAGTTTTAATACGATTATCATAAACATCTTTTCTCAATAAAAAAAGCGATGAGCGATCTAATTCAATAAAACCAGAGTTGCCAATGGAACGAAATATGAAATTACCTGATAACCGTTTGGAGAATAAGTTTAGTGAAAGTAAACCACTTTACACTAAATCGGAAGCCAGAATTGAAGCTAATCGCTGTTTGTTTTGTTATGATGCTCTCTGTACAGTTGCTTGCCCTGCGGGGATAGACATTTCCACCTTTATTAACAAAATAGCCTCAGGAAATATTCGAGGTGCAGCTAAGACTATTTTCAAGAAAAACCTTCTGGGTGTTACTACAGCTCAAGTATGTCCGGTAGAAGAATTATGTGTCGGGGCTTGTGTGTATAATAAATACAATTCTAATCCTATAAATATTGGCAGGCTACAACGATATGCCACTGAGACCGCCATTCAATGGGAGCAAGAACAAGACAAAAAATTATTTAATACTAAAGTTTCTTCGGATCGAAAAGTAGCGCTAATAGGAGCCGGACCAGCATCGCTATCCTGTGCCGCACACCTGGCTCATGAAGGTGTCAAATCTGTTATTTATGAAAAAGATAATTTGCCCGGTGGACTGAATGTTACGGGAATTGCTCCTTATAAATTATTCAGTGACGCAGCACTTAAAGAAATCGATTGGTTAAAAGAAACTGGTCTAGAAATTCAGACAGGTGTAGATATCGGTCACGATATTTCTATTGACAATCTTATTGATAATTTCGATGCGGTGTTTCTTGGAGCAGGTTTGGGCAAGGATAAGTTTCCAGGGATTCCTGGTGAAAATACTTCCGGTGTATGGGGTGCGACGGATTTGATCCGTAAAATAAAAAATGATCATACATTTACGTTGCCAGAAAATTTGAAAACTGTCAACGTTGTTGGAGGTGGAAATTCTGCAATTGATATTGCCAGGGAGTTAGCCATACTTGGTGTACTTGAAGTCAATATTATTTATCGACAAACCAAAGCTGAGATGCCAGGTTATCAACATGAATTAGATGCAGCCCAAAAAGACGGTGTCAGAATGATTGAATATGCAGTTCCTGTTGAGATTATACAGAATAATCGTTTGGTACTATATACGAAACATAAAATTACCGGTGAGCCTCAACAATTTGAAAGCGACTGGATCGTGATTGCGATTGGTAATGAACGGGATGCAGGGCAATTAATTCCTGGTTTGGAAATTGACGAAAAGGGTTGTGTCATTGTTGATTCTCAAACAAAGAGGACATCAGTTGCAAAAATCTATGCCGGAGGTGATTGTATCAATGGAGGTAAAGAAGTAGTAAATGCCGTCGCGGATGGTCGCGATGCCGCTTTTGCCATGCTTCATGAATGGGGAATGTTGGATTTGCAGCATGAAAGGAAAAACCATGGCTGATCTATCGATTAATATGTGCGGAATCAAGAGCCCAAATCCTTTCTGGTTAGCATCTGGACCACCCTCCAATTGCGGGGAACAGGTTATGCGAGCCTTTGATGCAGGATGGGGAGGCGCCGTCTGGAAAACTCTGGGTAAACCAATTGTAAATGTGTCATCGCGGTTAGGGGCAGTGGATCATAAAGGAAACCGCATGTCCGGCTTAAATAATATCGAGCTTATTACGGACCGTCCTCTGGATACAAATTTTAAAGAAATTTATGAAGTGAAAAAACGTTACCCAAATCATGCAGTAATGGTATCTCTCATGGTGGAAACCAAACAGGAATGGGAAGATATAATCCGGCGAGCAGAAGATGCTGGTGCTGATGGATTGGAATTGAATTTTGGGTGTCCCCATGGGATGTGCGAACGGGGCATGGGCAGTGCAGTAGGACAAGAACCAGAAATATTACAGGAACTTACTTCCTGGGTTGTGGATTATGCCAATACACCTGTTTTAGTCAAACTAACACCGAATGTTACCGATATCCTTGATCCTGGATTTGCCGCAGCAAAAGGTGGTGCCCATGGTCTATCTCTTATCAATACGATAAAATCAATTATTGGTGTCAATCTGGACACGCTAGTTCCTCTGCCTTCTGTAAGAGACAAAAGCACGAATGGTGGTTATTGTGGACCAGCCGTTAAACCCATTGCACTGCATATGGTAGCTGCCTTGGCTAGGGATACTCGTATTAATATACCCATCTCAGGGATTGGTGGAATTGGTGACTGGCGTGATGCTGCGGAGTTTATCGCTCTGGGAGCAACCAGTGTGCAGGTTTGTACGGCAGTGATGCATTATGGGTATCGAATCGTTGAAGATATGATTGACGGACTTTCCAATTACCTCGACGATATGAAAATGACATCAGTGACGGAGTTGATTGGAAAAGCAATTCCACATTTCACTGAATGGGGAAATCTGGATTTAAATTATCGTGTTCGCGCAACTATTGATGCTGAAAAGTGTATTGGATGCCAGTTATGCTATATTGCCTGCTTGGATGGCGCCCACCAATGTATTCATACACGACAAAATGATTGTTCTGCTTATCATGGTGAATCAGATCATGGATCGCATCCAAGATCAGAAATAAAACCGTCAGTAATCCATCAAGCTGACAGTCAAATTCCAGATTACGTTCCATTTGTTGATGAAGATGAATGTGTTGGATGCAATCTGTGCCAGTTAATCTGCCCGGTGCCCGGTTGTGTGTCGATGGAAGAGCGGGAATCAAATGTTATAGCCAAAACCTGAAAGGAATTAGATACTAAAACCAGTTAATTTGAGTTTAATTGACGTTTTAAGATTTCTATGGTAGGAAGTATCGTTCGCTAAAACATTTTTTCAATATACTTTTTGATATATTTAGCGTCAGGTCTATCGTTTGTATATTGGCTAAGATATTTGAACTTTACATAACCTTTTTCATCAATAATAAATATTGTTGGAATATTTTGGTCTACTTTTGTCCCGCCCCATTCTTCCTTAAATAACATTAATCCTTTAGATACTTTCCGATCTTCGTCAAATAAAATTGGTAGAGTTATTTCAAAATCATTTACTGAAAAATCGAATGAATAGGGGAAGAACTCTCTTGCATATTCCATCCATTCAATCTGTCCTTTGGATAGGCTATCAGCGTTTTCAGGATTCTTCCATTTTTCGATGGACTCAAGACTTTTTGGGAATGCGCTAATCCAATGGTCTAAAGTATCTGAACTATATGGTAAGACGAAAAATATCTCCATATTAGCACGTTCTTTTAGATTTTCTTCTTCATTGAGGTTTACCATTTCCAAATATTGATATTGACAAATAGGACACCACACAGTCGGTGTTACTCTTCCTCTTAAAAAAATAAGCATCACTTTCTTACCGCGTAAATCAGTAAGGGAAACTTTATCCCCATCCTGAGTTGATAAAGTAATATCAGGAAATTTTTCATTTATTGTAATTGGATATATTTCTTCATTCTGACTAAATACAAAACTAAATAATAACATAAACAGAACTATTGTTTTTTTCATGATGATCGCTCCCTTTAGTAAATCCTCAATTATTTGCTCCAATTGTAAGTTCTGAGATATAATAAGAATAGAAGTTGTCCTGTTTCTTGCTGTCATCTATTTTAATCAAACTCTTATAATATATTACTACAATAGGAATAGAAGACCATGGCAAAACCTCCATAACTTTTGGTAGAAGATTTAATCAAAAAAAACACTTTTAAAATTAGGGGACTAACTAATGCCACACCAAAAATCCTGGGCTGAACCATGGAAAATCAAAATGGTTGAACATCTTAGGATGACAACACAAGAAGAACGGGAAGCGGCTATTAAAGAAGCCGGATACAATACATTCCTGTTGAAGTCAGACGACGTGTATATTGACCTCTTAACCGACAGTGGAACAAATGCCATGAGTGATCGTCAATGGGCAGGTCTTATGATGGGTGATGAATCCTATGCCGGCAGTCGCAATTTCTATCATCTTGAAAAAACTGTTCAGGATTATTATTCCTATAAATACTTTATTCCTACGCATCAAGGCCGAGGTGCTGAGCATATGTTGTCACAAATCTTAATCAAGGATGGCGATTACATTCCTGGAAATATGTATTTCACAACGACACGCCTTCATCAGGAGCTTGCTGGTGGTACATTCGTCGATGTCATCATCGATGAGGCTCACGATACAGAAAGTGAACATCCGTTTAAAGGGAATGTTGATCTGAAAAAACTTGAAAATCTCATTGACAAAGTCGGAGCAGATAAAATCCCTTATGTATGTATTGCAACGGCTGTAAATATGGCAGGTGGACAACCTATTTCATTAGGAAATCTGAAAGCATTGCGGGAACTGACTCAAAAACATGGTATTCCCATTGTACATGATATGACACGAGTAGCAGAAAATGCATGGTTCATTAAAATGCGCGAAGAAGGGTATTTACGTAAATCAGTTAAAGATATTGTTTATGAAATATGCAGTCTGACGGATCACGCAACCATGAGTGCAAAAAAAGATCCGTTAGTGAATATTGGCGGGTTCATGGCTACTAATGATGAAGACGTTTATCGTAATGCGCAAAACATGGTGGTTGTGTACGAAGGATTACATACGTATGGTGGAATGGCAGGCCGTGATATGGAAGCACTGGCGATAGGTATCACAGAATCCGTGCAAGATGATCACATGCGATCCCGAATCGGACAAACATTATATTTAGGGAATAAACTGGCTGATGCTGGAATTCCAATCGTTAAGCCTATCGGAAGTCATGGCGTTTTCATTGATGCGAAAAAGTTTTTGCCTCATTTAACACAGGATGTATTTCCTGCCCAAACCTTAGCTGCTGAGATTTACGTACAAAATGGAATTCGTACAATGGAACGTGGAATCATATCTGCAGGAAGAAACAAAGAAACGGGAGATCATAATCGACCCAATCTGGAATTAGTACGAGTGACTTTACCACGCCGTGTTTATACACAAGCTCATATGGATGTAGTCGTAGAGTCAATTATCGATGTGTTTGAAAGACGTGAATCAATTAAAGGTTTGCAGTTCACGTATGAACCTGAATATCTCAGATTTTTTCAAGCACGATTTGAACCTATTTCATAATTGTTGATATAGTATAAGAAAAAAAGCCCCAATAATCTTGGGGCTTTTTCATTGTCTAACGGTCTTGCTCTCAGGATCAATTACATTTTGTCGTGATCGTGATCGTCGTCATCGTCGTCATCGTCATCATGGTCATTATGAGAGTCATTTTCTTTTTCAACTTTTAGGCAACATCCAGGCGAACCTTTTGCTTTTCCACAATGATCACAGATTTCTGCGCCTTCAGCACAACATTGATCACTGCCTTTTACTTGTCCGCAATGATCGCATAGTGTGAGATCTTTTCCGTCTTCTGCAATTTTGCAACAACCAGGTGAACCTTTTATTGCACCACAATCATGTCGTTCTGCATCAGCATTACAACAGTTATCGGATCCTTTTACTTCTCCACATTTTCCACATAATATGGTGGGAGAATCGGTGTCACTGGCAATCGCTGGGATCGCGATTACAAAAACGAGTAAAAGCAAAACTAATATTGATATCGATTTTCTATTCATGGTCAATTCCTTATTTGGAGGTGGTGTAAACATACAACAAATTGATAAATGAATAAAGTATCATATTTATTTGTGTCTTACAGAAGACATTGATAATCATTGTGATATGAATTGATTTACGATTCTTATGAATTCATTTTTCTCACATCCAGGTGCTAAATGTCCACAATCGTTATCGAATATATGAGTCTTGATATCATATTCACCGGCGAACTTCAAGGCAGGTCCTGGTGTAACTAAATGATCTTGTTTTGACACCATGAGTAGGATATCAGTTGAATTAAGAATTGAAGGGATTTCATCACTCTTTGAAATATATCGGTGTATATCATGATAATTCATCGCATTCAACTGACAAATCCAATTATATGAATTGAAGTTTCGCGAGAAACGAGCAATATAATCATTTTGGAATTTCAGTAAATCAGGTGGATCTGTTTTTCTATTTCGATATGCAGGCGTATAGGCAGTAAGTAATTGAACCATAGCCACTTGCTCTGCGATAAGAGAATCAGGTTTATGGTTTTTTAATCCACTCTCAATGATCAAAAGCTCAGTTTCCCAAATCAGTTTACTATAGGTGGATGGCCAAGGGGATCCTACATAGGATATTGCCTTTGTGGAAAAGTTGGGATAAGAAACTATCCATTGAAAGGTCTGCATCCCGCCCATGGATCCACCTACGATAGCATGAACATCGTGAATCTCCATTTTATCATGGAGTAAAATGTATTGGCTACGAACCATATCATAAATTGTAATCGACGGGAATTCCTCATTTTTTTGCACAGGACTATTTGAAGGAGAAGTGGACACACCATTTCCTAAGGCATCTATAATGATGATGTGATACCGTGTACTGTCATATAGATTATTTTCGCCAACCAAGTTGGCCACATGATCGCTTTTCCCACTAAACCATGTAGGAACGACGACTATATTTGATGAATCATGATTTGTTCTTCCAAATCGTTGAAAACCAATTGTACAATTCTCAATCGATTTGCCATTTTCAAGTTTGAAGTCACCGATGGATAGATATTCTTGATTACCAGATCCCAATAGGATGGTACAAAGCAGTAATATATTAATCTTGAGGAATCGCATGTATGAATTTACTAAATCTGAAAAATAATATTGATCATGGAAGTTCAAAAACGTCCAAAAGCGCAGAATATGCTTTATCGTAATCCTGATCAGATATGAGACAACAAATAGAAGAAATGGAAGTGGACATCCCAAGGATATTTACGTTGTTTAGACCAAGAGTAGAGCACATCTTTCCACAGATAGCAGGTTTTTCTCTAAAGTGAGGACCATACACTGTTAACGCTGAAATATGCTCTTCACTGGATAATGTGATTTGTTTCCAATCCTGACTGTGCTCACGTAATAGGCTGAGTGCTTTTGTTTCTTGATCATCCGAAACACATATTGTAATATTTCCCCGATTCCGGATATCTTCATTTTCAGCAATAAAATGTAAGTTGATATTTTCTTCTCCAAGAACAGTTAATATTCTTCCTGCGAATCCAGGTTGATTTGGAATTCCCAGGAGCTTTAACATCACTAATCCCTTTTGGGATAGGATTCCACCAATTTTCAGTTTATTCATGGACAGGGACTTTGATTATAACTATTGTGCCTTGGTTTAATTCACTTTGGATTTCAATAGATCCATTAATTTCTGCAACAAATTTTTGAACGATATTCAACCCAAGTCCTGTACCAATAGATACATGATCCTTGGCATTTTTTGCTCTGAAAAATTCATCAAAAATTTGATTCTGATCTTCTAATGCAATTCCAATTCCTGAATCGGTTATATTTAGAATCCAATTTGAATTTATTATGTCTGTTGTAACTGTAACAGTTCCACCTTCAGGTGTATATCGAATGGCATTCCCAAAAATATTACTGAAGATTTTCTCTAATTTAAATTTATCGAGTAGAAGATTGGCCTTCTTTGAACAAATATCAATGGTCAATGAAATATTATTAGCCTCTGCTAATGGTCTTTCATTTTCTATAAACGACTTTAAAAATTCGCATGGATTAACCAATTCTCCCTTATCATCACTCAATTGATTATATGAAATATCAAGAAGGTCTTTTATCATAGATAGCATCTGTTGCGTCCGCGATTGAATTCTTTCCATCAAGTTTTTGACTTTGTTATCAATTTTATCCGCCATGACATCCGTGATGACATTAGCTGTGCTTTCTATTGCAACAATAGGTGATTTTAATTCATGTGAAACAAAACGGAAAAACTTCATTTTTTCAACGGATGATTCTTCAAGCTTTTTATTTTGCTCAAGAATAAGATTCTTAACTTTGCGATGTCGAGCTATCAAGGAGATAGAAATATATGCGCTTACAAAAATCGTTGTATAAAAAATGAGCATCGCAAAAATCATAATGGTTATTTCATGGGAAATCAATGCTAAATGATAATGTTGAATCCAACCAACATGTTCACCAATAGTCATGAACGTAAATAAAACACAATCAATACCCGCCACAATAAAAGGCAATGATGGTCGATCTGTAACAATACTGGTAATGATTATATAAAATACAAAAAAGAAATATAGCGGATTTTCAATTCCACCAGAAAAATGGATAATTGCTGTCAGAAGACACATGTCTGCGAAGATTTGCACAAACAAAAAATATTTTTCCCGCTCGATAGATGTAGGTTCGTTTAATCGAGCAAATAGTGCAAATATGATATTAAATGATAAGAGTAGGCTCGCACATATTAACAGGGAAGAGAGTTGTGCGGTTTCTGAAAAAAAATATGATAATACAAGTCCATAGACAAAAGCGCCAATAGATGCAAACCATCTCAACTTTATAAACCATAGTAATTTCCTGCGAAGTGAATTCGGAGTGAAAAAGGAAAATTCAGATAAGTGATTTATGGTGCTTTCAGACAACGGGCAAATTCCTATTTATAGCATCGACTAGTTTTTGCGGGTTTACAGGTTTTTCAATGAATTCATCTACAGGCAGGAAATTCTCATCTTTGCTTGGATCAAAATGATAACCGGTCTGTGTACCAACTGCAGTGACCATAATAATAGGCAAATCTTTTGTATCTGGATTACTTCGCAACGTATAGGCTAATTGAAATCCTTCGTCTTGTGTTCCCATCATTACATCCAAAATGAGTAAATCTGGGTATTTTTCCCGAATTATCTCCAATCCCTTAATGCCTTCTTGTGCATCAATTACATCAAATCCGGTAGATTCTAACGTAATGCGCATAGCTTCTACCAGATCAATATCATCATCGATTATCATGATTGTTTTGGACATAGCTTACCTCGATATTATAAAAATTGGTTGTTATAAAGGGTGAGAATATTTGACATCACAATTGGGATAGCCTTTTTAACATTTTTGGATAATCCTGTATTAATAATTAGTTGCTCCGGTTCAATACCAATGATAGTAATCTTTTTCGGCAAAGAATCTATTTTTCGCGCCAGTTCAATTGTATCTGCAATACTAATACCATGCAAGGAAATATGATCTTGCTGAATGGCCAATCTGGCTTTTGTTTCGTCCATCACTTTTACTGTCCCAGGATTAGCTCCCATTTGCGCAGCGTCGATTAGAATCACATGATCAGTATTTGTGAAATGGTCGATAAGTCCAATGGCATCCGTGGCAGCATCAATTAGTGGAATATCTTTCATTTCAGGGATGTCTCTTAGAGCATGCAATACGGCCTCACCGATACCATCGTCCCCATAAAAGCTGTTGCCCACTGCAATGATTTTTAATGGAGTAATAGACATTAGTCTTCTTCGATAAACTCCACGTTGAGCATATGTACGGAACATGAAATACATGGATCATAAGCACGCACGAGCATTTCTAAATGCTTGGTGATATCTTTTTTGGATTTATCGATGATTTCAGGAACCAGTTTCTTTATGTCGAAATCAATATTGCCAAGATTTTGTCCAGTGGGAATAATACAGTTAGCTGTAACAATATTTCCCTTTCGATCATAATCGTATTCATGATACAAGATTCCCCGTGGTACTTCTGTGGCACCAACACCGCGTCCGAATTTGGTTGGAGTCTGATTAGGTTTCTCATTTTGAAGTCCATTATCAAGTAAT
>JABMOV010000023.1 GCA_013203145.1 Fidelibacterota bacterium | reverse complement strand
AGCACCACAATTATCTTGTACTTGGGCAGGTGTCTTTCCTCCGGGGATAACCGTTTGGCAGGCAGGATGTGAAAGGCAAAATGCCAAACTTATTTGTGCCTTTGATGCGCCGGAGTATTGCGAGTAGAGATTTTCAAGATCGTCAAACTCGTTCAAATAGTCAGGTAGCTTTTCAGGTGAAAGATTAAACCGCCGATGATCGTTATCGCCAAAACGAGCTGACGAGTCAAATTTACCAGTCAACAATCCAAACAGTAATGGAATACGCACAATAACGCCAACTCCATATTTTAACGCTTTTGGAAAAAGAACCTTTTCTGCTTCACGCTCCAATAGATTATAGCGTACTTGTATGCAATCCAGAATGTCATGATGTTCATCCAGCAAAAAGGCTTGTTCTGTTTCTTTGAAGGATTGAATACTTAAACCGGCGTTTAGAATTTTACCGTCTTTTTTCAATGTCTCCAGCGCTTCCCAGGGTTCATCGCGCTTAAGCTTGTCTAAATCCGGACTATGTAACTGTAGAATATCCAACACTTCCACCCCGAGACGTTTTATACTTTTTTCAGCCGCCTCAATCAAATACTCTTTTGAATAAGATTGCTGAATGGGTCCATATCCGCTATCATCTTTTTGCTTGGCATAATAAAAATCATTTCCAGCTTTTGTTGCAATGATGATATTGCTTTTTCCTCTTTCGGCAATGACTTCAGCAATCAATTCTTCTGAGTGCCCAAAGCCATAAACGTCTGCTGTATCGATAAATGTTACACCTTCATCAATTGCAGTGTGGAGCGCAGCTTTGCTTACAGCATCATCCGTTTTTCCCCAATCGCGACCACCAATCGCCCAGGCGCCAAATCCAATATTTGAAACCAAAGGTCCGCGTTTTCCAAGTTGTGTGTATTTCATGGATAATCCAATGCTAATGATTGTTCAAATGTACACTAATTTGCTGGATGGTATGCAGTATGACAAAATAGAATGGAAGAGTTTGGTTTTTAAAAAGAAAACCATCCATAAACTTTTAAATCTATACGTCCGGATTTACTAAAGACCACGCCTTCCGATTCAAGTAGATTGCGTTGATCAATGCTGGGACTCCCACCTGACCGTACGCTGATTTTTCCCTGACTGTTAATGACTCGATGCCAAGGAATTGTGACATTGTTTACTGCTGCCATTGCGTAGCCCACTTGTCTTGGTCCTGTACAAACCATATGAGAAATATGTCCGTAGGTTGTGACTTTTCCAAATGGAATTTGTCTGACAATTTCATAAATCTGTTGATAGAGAGGCTTGGTTGTCATGGCATCAATGTTTAAAACAACGACCTCCAGTAAAGACCATGGCAATTCCATGTTCATTGCATGCTTCAATGACCTCTTTGTCGCGAATGGAACCACCCGGTTGAATGATCGCTTTAACACCGGATGGTGCAATTTTATCTATACTGTCGCGGAATGGGAAAAAGGCATCAGATGCCAATACACCATTTATTGCCAATTCGTCTGCTTTCTTTATGGCAATATCTGTGGCATCAACACGGCTGACCTGACCGGGGCCAATGCCTACCGTCAGGCCTTCCTGCGCAATTAGAATACCGTTTGATTTCACATGCTTCAAGACTTTCCATGCAAATAACATTGTCTCAATTTGCTCATCGCTAGGTTTCATTTTTGTAACAATATCCAAGTCATGGCGGTTTATCGTTTTAGTGTCAGTATCCTGGACCAACAATCCCCCAACGACATAACGGTATTCTTGAAGGGCATCCCTGGGGGGAACAGAGCCAGTCTCTAGAACACGTAAGTTTTTCTTTTTTGCAAGGATGTCTAACGCATTTTTTTCAAAGTCGGGAGCAATGACGATTTCAACAAAAACTTTTGATATTTCTTCAGCCACGGATGCGGTACACGTACGGTTCATAGCAATAATGCCGCCGAAGGCTGAAAGAGAGTCTGCATTAAATGTGCGCAAATAAATGTCGTGCATCTCACCTTCATTGCCAATTGCAACACCGCATGGATTGGCATGTTTTACCACTACACACACTGGGTCAGAAAACTCGCGAAGACAAGCCAAGGCTCCATCGGCATCCATGATGTTATTGTATGACAATTTTTTTCCCTGATGAATCTTGGCATCTAGCACAGAAAATCCCAAGAACCCTGGAACTTTGTAAGCCGCAGCTTTTTGGTGAGGATTTTCGCCATATCGCAATTGGTCATATTTCTCAAAGGGGAGGGTTAAGTCTTCCGAGAGAGATTCATCCTTGAAATAATTATGAATAATTGCATCATATTTTGCTGTATGACCGAATGCTTTGGCAGACAATTTTTTTCTGGTTTCGAATGATAGACCGCCTTTTTGTGTGATTTCTTCGGCTACAATTGTATAATCTGAAGGATCAACAATAACGCCAACCCACCCAACATTTTTTGCAGCACTTCTGATCATGGTTGGACCACCAATATCAATGTTCTCTAACGCGACAGCATCTGTTACATCTTGTCGCTGAATTGTCTCTGAAAATGGATATAAGTTGCACACCACTAAATCAATCCACGGAATATTATGTGATGCTGCATCATCAGAATGCAAATCCCGTAAACCTAGGATTCCGCCTTCAATAATGGGATTAATTGTTTTTACCCGACCATCCATGATTTCAGGAAAACCGGTAACCTCTGACACATCTTTCACAAGAATATTTGCCTCGCGAAGGACTTTTGCCGTACCACCAGTGGAAAGAATTTCTACGTTTTTCTCTGCCAATGCTCGTGCAAAATCAACTATTCCGGTTTTATCAAAAACAGATAATAAAACGCGCTTTACGATGACTGGTTTTTTATTTAATTCTGGATTGGTAAGCATGTGATTTTAAAACCCTCTCTGAATCATTTGGATGGCACCTATAAAGGCTTCACCTTCTAAAGCTTGTACTTTTACCTTTAATGTTTCGGGTGTATCATTTGGATCAACGGAACATCTCTTTTGCACTAATATTAATCCGGCATCAACTTCTTCGGTTACAAAATGAATTGTACAACCCGTTTCCAACTCTTTGTTTTTCAAAACTTCTTCGTGGACATTCATATCCATTCCGCCAGCATATTTCGGTAGCAGGGATGGGTGAACATTTATAATTCTGTCTTTCCAATCACGGCAAAACTCAGGCGAAAGAATTCTCATAAATCCAATGAGTAAAACCAAATCCACTTTTTTCGATTGCAGAATTGCTGTCATTTCAGCATCAAATTCTTTTCGCTGTTTACCTTTATTGGGAATAAATACTGCTGGAATATTGTGGTTTTGGGCACGCTCAAGAATATATGCTTTTGATCGATTGCTGATCACAACTTCGACCGAAGCATTCAATCGCTCTTCTGCAATAGCATTGATGATGGCCTGAAGATCCGTGCCGTTGGTAGAGCCAAGAATGCCAAGTTTTATTGGTCTACTCACGATTACCGCGAATTAATTTCATATGATCAATCCGCTTTTGTATCAGTTTCTCGGTTCCAATATCAGATCGGTGAAATACTGGTCCTTTTATTCTTGAGACTTCTGCCTCGGCTTCAGTCTCAGCCTCACCTAGTGTCTCTGCAATACCAACAACTGCTGCTGT
>JABMOV010000022.1 GCA_013203145.1 Fidelibacterota bacterium | reverse complement strand
TTACCAGGGCTATATACCATAAAGTTGATTTTCTTTCCTTTCGTTCATCGGTAATCTATCCAAAAGTATCACCTCAGCTTTTACATCAAATCTGTCCGGCTAATTAAAAAACTATACAGTACCATTACACCCTAATTTATTTTGAATGTAGATTCTTATGTAATCAATTTAACCTAATTAGAATTTAGAAATTTTCCTTAGAGATATGTATATACTTATCCAAACAAGAGATCTGAACGCCATAACATAGACTGTCTCCATTTCATATAATCTACCCATGAGGATATGAATTCCCAGTGCAGCATATACAGTCAGAATTGCTGAGGTGAGGAATGCCACAATACGTAAAGAACACGGTTTTTGTAACCAGATACCAATTCCTGCCAGAATATAAAAGAAACCCATGATAAAATTAGCACCTACTACAAATTGAACATAATTCCCTGCTGCCTCACGCGCTGGACCATCAAAAAAAAGCACGGCTCCTCCAGCTTTTATTGTGACCATTCCAAATAACACAGCAATGCTACTTATTAACCATATTGAAAATGGACGTTGATTTTGTAATTGAGTATGTAGTTTCATTAAAATTTCCTTTTATATTAAAAACTGTATTTTAATTTCATGTAAGCCATATCATTGTCATCATAGTATCCGAATTGACCGTCGGTTATTGTATCATTATTACGTACAAATAAGTTCGCACCCGCCACAATTTCAAACCCGTCAGCGATATCGTACGTCAATGTGGGTCTTATCAGGGCATCTTCCTTGTTCAATCCCAGGTAACCAAAAAGTTGAAGAGCCAAAGTTTCGTTCAAAAAAGTACGATTATACATGATTGTTATCGTATTATCAAATTCATCGGATACGATTGATTCATCATAATCCATGATGGTTCTTTGAATAAACTGAAAACTTAAGATATTGCTTCCAATGGAAAAATCTGTCCCTACCAAATAATGCACAAAATCTTTTTCCATAAGAACAAACGACATTCCCATGGCATTTTCAGCCGCAAACGACTTCCCTGAGTAGTAGGCTCCTTCCGCACGAATAACAAATCGCCCAAGCTCTGTACTGAAGCTTCCTCCACCTAACATCAATTGGTGATGTTTTGGTGTGAATAATAAACTCGTGGGTAACGGATTTCCCGGTTCCAATGTAGGGGTAATATGTAATGTCGGGTCATCATCCCACATTGTTCCAGCCATAATTTCGAAATCGATTAATGATGACATTCCGGAAAACTTGACAAAGGTTTCACTGTTTTCTAAGCGACCGGGAATTGCTTTTTCTGATTCATCAATAACCATTGGGATATCAAAAACAGGTAATCTTGCCCATGGTGAAGAAGTATCAGGCATTTTTGTTGGAGTGAATGTGGGAATCCATACCATTTCCAATATGTTATTACCAATATAGTAATCGGCCTTTACAGCTGTAATTCCCATACGAATTTCATCAAAGTCACGTAGGAGGAATTCACTTAAATCTTTTGGTGAAACAATATCAGTTATGAAAACGCCATCACCTTTGCCCCAGATAATTTGTTGTTTCCCGAACCGCATATCAACATTATCAAAAAATATATCCATATAGGCTTCACGCAATCCCAACTCTACTGCTTGGTTCGGATATTGATATAGATAAGGATTCGCATAAAACCCACCTAATCCCAAACTCCCTTCTAATTTCAAATCCAATGTATTTTGAGAAATGGCATAGTCGTGGGAATCGTTGGTTAAAACCCCTAAATATGTTCTGGCATAACCATGGATATCCACGTTCTGACCAAATCCGCCTCCTATAAAGACCATCAATGTAATTGTTAAATTTAATCTGTATTTCATAGCATCCTTCTTACCGTATTCCACGGCGCATCATTCGCTCTGTAAATGTATTTTCGGCTAATCCTGTATTCACTTCCACATTGGAAAAAGACATAACTGTTGATTGACCACTCTGAATATTGGACATTTTTACATGAGTGAGAATAATTATGCCATCTGACTTTAATTGCTCTTGAACAGTAAGAATTTTGAGCAACTCATCATCTTCATCATAGAATTCTTTTTTTAGCCCAATCCAACTGTCTTTCACGACCCATGTTATGGTCCGGGAATACATATACTCTTCATCCTTTGGGATACTTTCAACCACATAGGTCTCTTTTCCTTCTATACTTTCTTCGCGAAGTAATCTATGGATATCTTCCATTGGATGGCGATCACCTAAATCATCGTATGTAAAATCAGAGCCCATGAAATTATCGCTTTTACTATCACTGGATATCCGTTTTACTTTTTTAAGCGCGGGTAAATAAATCCACTGATCATCGCTCTTGGACTCCTCCGTGTAACTCCAGTTCATAAAAGATGTGTTTCGTACATCAGCGGGTGCCATGAAAAACATGATCTTTTTTTCCATATCGCCAAAATCTTTGACATACTGTTTGATTTCACGAATTCGTTGATTCCCGCGAGCGTTTTCGATAATCATTGTTAAATCGCCTTTCATATCATCTCCAGTAGGGCGATTATATACGTTTTGAATAATATCTAAACCTGTGATGTCCTGTGCAAAGACCATCCCTGCGATTAAAATAGAAATACTGATTTGTTTTATTCGTTGCATGAGTTGACTCCTTTATTTATTTACACTGGATGAGGGTTTGCTTTTAAATAGTTTTACCTGAGTTATGATAAGAACCATGATGGTAAGTGTACCCACAAAACTTGTAAACATATTCATAGATACCAAGGCACCCAATTCCCGATTTGGAGGGAAAACAGAAAATAGTAAAACCATAAATCCAGCAATGACTACAGCTGCATTAAAAACAATAGCACGACCAGAATGATGCATGGTTTGCTTGATAGCCAAATTAAAATTACCTGAATGCTTATTGTTGGCTCTAAACCTATCAATAAAGTGAACGGCGTAATCGATACCTATCCCAATGGTAATACTGGATAGAAGCGCTGTGGTAGTATTCAGGGCAATACCCATCAGTCCCATCACACCAAAACTGATAAGAGCAGTAATGAAAATTGGTGTAGCAGCGATTAGTCCAACTTTGATGGTTTTAAACATGAAACTTAGTAGCACAATGACAATAATAAGGGATAAAACCAGACTCTTAATTTGTCCTTCTAAAATTAGATCTGTAAACACAAGTGCTTTATAGCCAGATCCTGCAAATTTCATTTCAACTCCATAGTCTTCTAAACGATCACGATAGGATTCTATGCGATCCAGAGCTCCATCGATAATCTTGGAATTATCTCCTTTAAGTTGGAAAGTCACATTTAAGCGATTATAATCATAATCTGTAACCTGCCAAAGATTTTCAGGATCACCGGACATTTCATAGAGAAGCAAGTACTGAGCAATAAGTTCGCTGGATTCAGGGATTGTGTTGTACGCTGCATCATCGGCGTGCATTACACGGTTCATTCGTTTTAGATAATCTGTTAAACCAAAAGAGCTTCCTACAGTATGTAATGTCTCAACTTCATTCTGCATTGCGTCGATTTGCAGTAGGACTTCAGGAGACTTAAAAATGCCATTCTCTTTTCCTTCTAAAATGAGATTAATAGTAGAAGTACCACCGAAGTTCTTATTAATAAATTGATCGGTGAGTACAATATCACTGTCTTTTTCAAACTTGTCTAAAAAGCTAGAATTAATCCAAACCTTGCTGGTTCCATATAGAGATAGTGCTAGAATAATGGTCGTCAATCCAATAGTAATCCAACGATACTTGAGTAAACCAACGGCGAATTTATGGGCAAAAACCTGTGTAGGTTTATCGTCCTTGCTGGACCTTTTTTGCTTGTGAACTTTTGGCAGTCCCACTATCATTATTCCTGCTGGAATCAAGGTAAGAGAAAGAACCATCGCTACCAATACACCGAAGGCTGTAAACATCCCAAAATATTTAATAGGGTACACTTCGGAAGTTAATAGCGACATAAATCCAACCGCTGTTGTCACAGATGTCATGACTACTGGTTTCCACATTTCTGATACCATATTTATTACAGCCTCTTTTTTCGTGGCTGAAGGGTTGTTCACTAAAAAGAGATCAATATGGCTAAATAAATGAACTCCATCAGCCACACCGATGGCAATAAGCATGACGGGAATCATTGTGGATACTGCATAGATAGGAATTCCTGTATATGCCATGAGACCAAATGCCCAAATCGTGCTGATAAATACGACACCCATTGTGAGTATCATATTTTTAAAACTTCGCAATAATACTAATAGAATTAGTATAATAATGCTGATAACAAGAGGAATCATCTTTTTCATATCTGCTGGACCCAATAGTGCCATAGTACCCTCTACAATAGGTCGACCAGCAATGTGGATAGTTTCAGGTCCTTCATAGGAATCACCCAAGGCTAAAATCCGTTGGTAAAAATCTTGAGAAAAAACATCATCCCCAATTCGGGCAATAATCACGGTAACTGTTTCATTCTCAGAGACTAATCGACCAAAAACCATGTCATTATCTCTAACACTATTTTGCAGGGATGTGAGTTTTTCTTCAGTTTTTGGTATTCGTTTATAGAATGCTTTTACATCCATCCCATCTTCGGTACCAACAATATTATCCGCTGTGTATAAAGAAGTGACATCGCTTTTTTCAATTTCTTCCATTTTCTGTAAATCTTTGGTAATCTGCTTTACCTTTGCGAGCGTTCCTTCATTATAAACACCAGCCGGATTTTCTATGGCAATGATAATTCCATCTTTTATATCAAACCATTCTACAGCCTGATCGCTGTAGATG
>JABMOV010000021.1 GCA_013203145.1 Fidelibacterota bacterium | reverse complement strand
TATGTGGGGACCTCCTCCGATGATTGATGCCGTTGATCGCGTATTGTATGATTTAGGTGTCGAGACTGATATGATTGCATACGATAAATTTGGTTAATCTAAATATGATTGAAAAATTGATTCTTTTTATTAAAAAAGCTCACAACCTGGGCTTTTTTCTTTTCACACTATTTCTAATTATAGGTTGTGACGCTGAAAAGAAAGTGTTTCGTTTTGTTGGTGAAACCATGGGAACAACTTATTCTATTACAGTAGTAGATCGAGATATTCATTCAAAATCCAATAGGATTAAAAATGAAATTGATTCAGTATTAGTTGAAATAAACAGGCAAATGTCTACGTATGATCATGAATCAGAAATATCAAAATTGAATGATTTGCAAAGTGATAATTGGTTTTCGGTGTCACAGGATTTTCACCGTGTTTTATCCAAAGCAAAGCAATTATCGCAGCAGTCAAATGGATTATTTGATATCACCGTTATGCCATTAGTAACTCTTTGGGGGTTTCGTTATAGTGAGAAGGATCATGATTGGCAACCACCAAGCCAACAAAAAATTGATTCTGTTCTTTCACACATTGGTTCTCAATACTTTGAATTGGATATAAATAAATTCCGAAAACTGAAACCAACTCTCCAAATAGATGTGAACGCCATCGCCAAAGGATATGGCGTTGACGCTATTGCGAATTTGTTAAACTCCAATTCGTTTGCAAATTATTTGGTGGAAATCGGTGGAGAAATTCGTTGTTCTGGAAAAAACCAACAAGACAATCTCTGGTCAATTGGCATTGATTCTCCTGCATTAAATTCAATGCCTGGAGTATCATTGTACAGTATAGTGGGTTTAAGTAATACTAGTATGGCAACCTCAGGAGATTACAGGAATTATACTATTTATAAAGATGAGCTTTATAGTCATGTTATTAATCCTCAAACAGGTTATCCAACAAAAAGCGTGGTAAGCTCTGCAACCGTTATTACACCTACGTGCATGATGGCAGATGGGCTAGCAACCATGCTCTTGGTAATGGAGCCGGAAGCTGGAATACGATTTATTAATGCGTTAGAAGATTCGGAAGGGTTATTGATCGTGCGTAATTCTGATAGCACTTTTTCTGAATTAAAATCCGAAGGATTTGATAGTTATATTAAGAATTAGAGATAATTAACTGGAATTTTCACTGCATTCTCACAATGATTTGAATCGCCTTTGCATGTGTCACATCCGCCAGACCCACCACATGAACCTCTCAGGGGTTTATTGGAGATCATCAAACCTAAGGCCATGCCTCCAATTGATATCCCGATTGCTATTATTGCCAGAATATATTGCATGGTTGAAATTACAGTAAAAATTAAGGTGAAAATGTCAGAAAATTGACTAACGTGAAATATCATTTTAAATCTCGAAAAATATATTTAATCCATTCATTTCCTCCTAATTTTTATACTATATTTTGAGAGAAAAGGTTTTTGGAGATTATGAAAAAGAAAATATTTCGTTGGGCATTATTTTTAATTTCAAGTATTGTTCCGACATTATTACTAGCAAGTGAATCTGGTCAACATGCTCCTCACGTAAACGGTGCTGGGTTATCCGTGTTTTGGGTTATACCATTCTTTGGCATATTATTATCGATCGCTGTTCTTCCGCTCATAGCACCGCGTTTCTGGCATCACCACTTTGGGAAAGTATCACTTTTCTGGGCATTCGCTCTAATTGGTCCATTTTTTCTGATCCAGGGATACCAGATTTCGCTATTTGAGATTCTTCATGTTGGATTACTTGATTATGTACCATTTATTATACTTCTCTTTGCGCTTTTCACTGTGTCCGGTGGCATTCGCTTAACTGGAGCATTGGTTGGAAGTCCTTTAGTCAATGTGACAATTATTCTCATTGGAACCATTTTAGCTAGTTGGATGGGTACAACAGGAGCAGCAATGCTGTTAATCCGTCCATTGTTGAGAGCAAATGCTTGGCGAAAACAAAAAGTTCATGTTGTTGTATTTTTCATTTTCCTAGTTGCAAATATCGGAGGATCTTTAACGCCATTAGGTGATCCACCTTTATTCCTTGGTTTTTTGAAAGGAGTAAGTTTCTTCTGGACCACATCGGCTATGTTTCTTCCCATGTTGGTAGCCTCAGTAATTCTATTGATTATTTTTTATGGAATTGATACCTACTATTACAAAAAGGAAACAAATCAACCTCCTATTAGTGATTCATCTGAAAAACTTGGCGTGGAAGGCTCAATAAATTTTCTTTGGCTTGGTGTTATTGTAGGAGCCGTACTCTTAAGTGGGTTTTGGAATCCACACATTGTTTATCATGTGTTTTATGTAGAAGTATTACTGCAAAATTTGGCTAGAGACATACTTTTACTGCTCGTGGCTTTTGTTAGCGTCAAAACGACTTCCATGGAAGTAAGAGAAAATAATGAGTTCACTTGGTTCCCCATTCAAGAGGTAGCAAAATTGTTTGCTGGAATATTTGTGACAATTATTCCTGCAATTGCTATTTTAAAAGCAGGATCGGAGGGTGCTATGGCTCCGATTATAAACACGTTATATAATAGCAGTGGTGAACCGCTTAATATCTGGTTTTTCTGGAGAACGGGAATTTTATCAAGTTTTTTGGATAATGCACCCACATATTTAGTTTTCTTTAATGCCGCCGGTGGCGATGCTGAAGTGCTCATGACATCCATGAGCCAAACATTATTGGCAATATCAGCAGGAGCTGTATTTATGGGTGCCAATACCTATATTGGAAATGCTCCAAACTTTATGGTGAAGTCAATTGCCGAAGAATCGGGTTTGGAGATGCCAAGTTTCTTTGGGTATATTTTCAAATATTCGTTACCAATTCTCATCCCAGTATTTATCATAATCTCACTTATCTTCTTTTGATGCGACTATCAAAAATATCAACAAAAACAGGAGATACGGGAAAATCAGCATTAGCAAAAGGTGAACGGTTGGATAAACATGACCCGTTTTTCGAAGTTCTAGGCGATCTAGACGAGCTGAATGCCTGGGTGGGACATATACGTTCTTCAAATGACGTTAAAGATATTGATAAAAAACTTGAATCCATTCAGCAGGATTTATTTAACCTGGGTGGCGAAATATCGTTAAAAGGAGAACATTCCTTATTTGATGAAATCCGTACAAAAGAATTGGAATCGGATATAGAAAATTGGAATGAAAAACTTCCTCCTCTAAAAGAATTTATTTTACCAGGGGGTGAAGAAATATTGTCACGGATGCATATTGCACGAACTGTTTGTCGTCGATCTGAACGTAAAATAAGCAAATTAGATCACTCCTTACCACATTATGAAAAATGGATTCCATACATTAATCGATTGTCAGACTGGTTTTTTGTTTTGGCACGGTACATTAATTCTCAAAGTGACCAGTCTGAAACCATGTGGAATCGGGAATAAATGATTTGAACATCTTTAGGCAATCTATTTAATCATTTGTAAATTTCTGTCTTTTATTAATCTTGATTATGATAAACTGGAACAACATACACAAACGCATTTTAGCTGCTGATCGAATTCTCCTGACAACCCACGAAAATCCTGATGGTGACGGTCTAGGTTCAGCCTCTGCAATGTACTATTTTTTAAAGGGATATGGTAAAGAATGCCGAATTGTAAATTGTTCTCCATTACCCCTTGAATTTTCCTTTCTTAATAAAGACAATATATTTGAAACTTTTGATCTTGATCATCATAAGGATTGGATAAAATCCACTGATCTTGTTTTGATTTTTGATGTGGGAGATTATCGCCGATTACGAGCCCTTAAACCGCTAATCGAAGAATGTGGGTTGGATACAATAAATATAGACCATCATCCTTACCCTGAGGAAGTTCCATTTACGGTGAATATGGTGAATACATCAGCTGCTGCAACTGGTGAAATGTTATATGACTATTTTACGACCGTTAGTACAACCCCAATGTCACGAGAAATTGCCGAAGGAATTTATACAGCAATTCTCACGGATACAGGATCGTTTCGGTATAGTAATACCAATGCGCGTTGTCATGAGATTGCCATAGCATGCATGCAAGCAGGTATTAATCATACTGCAATTTATCAAAAAATTTATGAAACTAATTCTTTGCCGCGCGTTAAACTTCTTGGTCAAATTCTCAGCAATTTGAACCTTGAAGAACAAGGTGAATTGGCCTGGTTTACCATTGATGAATCAATGTTGAGTGAGGCGAATGCTACGAAAAGTGACGTCGATGGATTCACAGATTATGTTCGAACAATCCGCGGTGTAGAAGTTGCGCTGATGATATTCGAGCAAGCACCTGAAATATGCCGAATTAATTTCAGAAGTAAGGGTAAATATATCGTAAATGAAATTGCCGGTTCATTTGGGGGTGGCGGTCATCAATTAGCTGCAGGCGCGGTCATCTCGGGATCTCTCGTTGATATATTGCCAAAAGTATTGAAGCAAACTCGAAAGACTATGAATCAGCAAAATGGCCAGATAAAATGAAGATACTCGTTGCTAAAGATGCCGGGTATTGTTTTGGTGTCAGAGATGCTGTTAACCTCGCTTACTCAACGGCGGATAAATATGGTGAAGTGTATATGCTTGGTCATATTGTTCATAATGAAAATGTTGTAGAGGATCTTGAGCGTACAGGAGCAAAAGTTGTAGACGATTTGGATGAAGTGCCAAAGGATAAACCATTGCTTTTCAGAGCGCATGGAACTGCACCGGATGTTTGGGAGTCGGCATTGTCCAAGGGAATAAAAACCGTCGATGCTACATGTCCATTGGTTATTGAAATTCATGAGGAAGTTCGTAAGCTTGAAGAAGAAGGGCGAAAAATAATCATAATTGGCGACCACGGCCATGATGAAGTTATTGGAATCGCTAGCCAGGTATCTGATCCCATTATAATTGCCACACCAGAAGAAGCAGAATTATTACGTAAAATGAAATATGCCGGTGTAGTAAGTCAATCGACACAGATGATCGAGAATGTTCAATCAATTATTAATATTTTAATGAAAAAAGTTTATGATTTACACTTTGTTAATACAATTTGTTTTCCTACAAAAAGAAACCATGAACAAATTAAAACGTTAGCCGAACAATCTGATATCATGATTGTTATCGGTTCTTATACAAGTGCAAATTCAAAGAGACTGACGCAACTGGCGTTGGAGAGAAATCCGCGCTCTTATCAAGTAACGAATGCAAACGATATGGATTCGGATTGGATTATTGGCGCGAAAGTGGTTGGTATCTCCGCGGGAGCATCAACACCAGATAATATTATTCAAGATGTGATTTCACGGGTTAAAGAACTCGGGCATGTTAAAGAAGAGGAAGTATTTTATGAGTAAAGGAATATTTGAAATCAAAGTTGGGTTGGCTGAAATGCTAAAGGGTGGTGTGATAATGGATGTCACAACACCTGAACAAGCCAAAATAGCTGAAGATGCTGGTGCTGTAGCCGTCATGGCATTGGAACGGATTCCATCAGATATTCGCAAAGATGGCGGTATCGCAAGGATGAGTGATCCTGAAATGATAATAGGAATCCAGAAAATTGTATCCATCCCTGTAATGGCGAAATGCCGTATTGGGCATTTTGTAGAAGCGCAAATATTAGAAGCGTTAGAAGTTGATTTTATTGATGAATCAGAAGTGTTAACACCTGCCGATGAAGTCAATCACGTATGGAAACATGATTTTAAAGTACCATTTGTTTGTGGGTGTCGCAATTTGGGTGAAGCGCTTAGGCGTATTGGTGAGGGTGCAGCGATGATCCGGACAAAAGGCGAGGCTGGAAGTGGAAACATTGTAGAAGCTGTCCGACATATGAGACAAGTGCAACATGATATGAAATCTTTAACTATTATGGATAAGGAAGAACTCATGGCTGCCGCAAAAAAAATGGGTGCTCCATTTGCATTGGTAGAACAAGTTGCTAAAACCGGAAAATTACCCGTGCCGAATTTCGCTGCAGGTGGAATTGCTACTCCTGCTGATGCATCATTGATGTTGCAGCTTGGCGCAGAAGCAGTATTTGTCGGTTCTGGTATTTTTGCCAGCGACGATCCACTACCTCGTGCAAAGGCAATTGTTGAAGCGACTACCTATTATGATGATCCTGAAAAGCTCGCTACAATTTCAACCGGACTAAAGTCAGCGATGAAGGGTTTGGATATGGCTGAAATCCCTGAAGGTCAACGGATGGCTGAGCGTGGCTGGTAGTGAAAGTAGGAATCCTTGGAATACAAGGCGACTTTGACAAACACCGTAAATTATTAGATGATTTACAAACTGAGTCAATTGTTGTGCGGTATGAGTCAGAATTATCTTCCATCGACGGATTAATAATCCCCGGTGGTGAATCAACAACGCTGACACATATCATTCGAAGAACAAAACTGATGGAACCATTGAAATTATTTGCTGAACAAAAACCTGTTTTCGGAACATGTGCTGGATTAATCATGATGGCAAAGAGCGTTGACGATTATCGTATCGAACCTTTGGGAATCCTGGATATTTCTGTATCACGGAATGCGTATGGCCGACAAGTATTTTCATTTTCAGAGACGATTGAACTATCTGATATAGGAAAACAGAGTTTCGCTACTGGAACATTTATTCGCGCACCTAGAATAAAATCTTTAGGAACAACAGTTGAGATACTTGCGCATTATCATGGGGAGCCTGTAGCTGTTCAAGAAGGTGCCCATATTGGTCTATCATTTCATCCAGAATTGGATAACGAATTATACTTCCACAAAATGTTTCTGGCAGAATGTGAATCTAAAATAAATTTTACGGATAAAAGTAATGTCGCTTGAATTATTACCTAAGATAAAATCACCTGCAGACATTCGATCCATGTCAATTGATGAGTTGGAGACTCTTGCACTAGAACTGCGAAATTACACAATTGATACTATTACGCAAATTGGGGGGCACCTGGCATCGACTCTGGGTGCAATTGAGATCACAATAGCGCTCCATTATGTGTATAGTACACCCAAAGATAAAATTGTGTGGGATGTTGGTCATCAAGCGTATGCTCACAAAATATTAACCGGTAGATTTGATCAATTTCCTACTATCCGACAAATGGGTGGTTTGTCAGGATTTCTAAAGCGAAATGAAAGTGAGTATGATGTATTTGGTGCGGGTCATGCATCCACATCAATCTCCGCAGCTCTTGGAATAGCTGCTGCGAGAGATAATAATAAAGACGATTTTCGGGTTGTTGCTGTTATTGGAGATGGATCAATGACAGGCGGGTTGGCATTTGAAGGTTTAAATAATGCCGGACATTTAAGAAAACAATTATTGGTTATTTTGAACGATAATAATATGTCTATTAGTCCAAATGTAGGTGCTATCAAAACACATTTGACTAGAATTGTTACAAACCCATTATATAATCGAATTAGAGATGAAATTTGGCGCATAACAGGTGTATTGCCTTTCGGGAAATCCCGAACACGAAAGCTAATACGCAAAATCGAAGAAGGCTTAAAAAATCTTGTCGTACCTGGAATTATTTTTGATGAATTAGGCTTTCGTTATTTTGGCCCCATTGACGGGCACGATGTAGAAGAACTTATCCGTACATTAGAGAATATTAAAAATATTAAGACACCGGTTCTGTTGCATATTGTGACCAAAAAAGGAAAAGGATTGAAATCTGCTGAGGATGATCCTGTTAGTTATCACGGTGTAAAAGGAATTCCTGTAGAACCGGATTTACCGAAATCAAAACATGAAACGCCTGAAGCCCCAGCCTTCCAAACAGTGTTCGGTTCACTGGCATGTGAAATTGCCCGTAATCGTAATGATACGGTGGCTATTACTGCGGCAATGAGAGAAGGGACAGGATTAGTTCCTTATGCGAAAGAGTTTCCAGATCGATATTTCGATGTGGGTATTGCTGAAGGACATGCAGTAACATTTGCGGCAGGGATGGCTACACAAAATGTGCGACCCATTGTCGCTATCTATTCTACATTTTTACAAAGAGCCTTTGACAACATTGTACATGATGCGGCCATTCAGCATTTACCGGTAATATTTTGCTTAGACCGTGCCGGTATTGCAGGTGAAGATGGACCAACACATCATGGTACATTAGATATTGCCTATCTTAGATGTATTCAGGATATGATTGTAACTGCTCCTGCTAATGGTAATGAATTCAGGCATTTACTATATACTGCTTTAAATCAATCCAAACAGCCATTTGCAATACGTTACCCAAAAATGGGGAGTGTAGTTTTCGATGAACGCGGTCAGGCCGAGTTAATTCCAATTGGACAATGGGAGACAATGCGTAATGGAAAAGATGTAACCATCCTCTGCGTTGGTCCGTTTGTATATGATGCTTTGAAAGCAGCAGATAAACTGAAAAAACTGAATATAAATTGTGAAATTGTTAATTGTCGTTTTATTAAACCGATGGATGAAGGATATCTTAATGATATCCTGAAAAATTTTGATACGGTTGTTACTATTGAAGAAGGTGTTAAAACAGGGGGATTTGGAGAAGGAGTCTCCGCTTGGCTCATGCAGAATGGATTTAAAGGACACGTTAAGATTCTAAGTTTACCAGATGAGTTCGTTGAACATGGTCCGCGTTCTGTAACACTTGAGAAGTTTGGGTTGAGTGCAACCGGTATTGAAAATACTATTCGTGATATTAGAGTGAATACAAAAAAATGAACTCCATTGTTCTAGCTATTAATCGGTTTTATTGTTTTCGCATTTGGATGATCATTGAAGGATTACTTATGGCCAAATCATCAAAACCAAGTGGAAATGCTTGAGGATACAATGAGTGAACAATTAGACTTATTTGAGAAACAAAAACAAATATGGAAACAAGAAGCATCCAAAGCCTCAACTCGTGATTATGATTTTAATACACTAAGTGGAGAGGAACTGGATGAATTGTATTTCCCAGATAATCCAGATGAATCATATTCAACTGAATTAGGATTTCCTGGTCAATATCCATACACCCGTGGAGTACATGCAAATATGTACCGCGGAAAACTTTGGACAAAACGGCAATTTGCAGGTTTTGGAACTCCTAAAGAGACCAACGAACGCTATCATTTTTTATTAGCTCAAGGTCAGACTGGATTATCAGTAGCCTTTGATATGCCTACCTTAATGGGATACGATCCAGGACACGAATTCACCATAGGCGAAGTTGGGAAATGCGGTGTAAGTGTGGCATCCCTGAAAGATATGGAAACACTTTTCGAAGGTATTAATCTTGGTGAGATTTCTGTTTCCCAAACAATAAACGGTCCATCTGTAATTCTTTTGGCTTTTTATATTGCTGAAGCAGATAAACAAGGTGTGCCTAGATCTATGCTACGTGGAACGCTCCAAAATGATATCTTGAAGGAATTTATTGCTCAAAAGGAATGGATTTTTCCACCTGAACCATCCATGCGTGTGATTACGGATATGATGCAGTTTTGCACGGAAGAAATGCCACAATACAATACCATTTCAATTAGTGGTTACCATATTCGTGAAGCAGGTTCCACAGCTGCGCAGGAACTGGCTTTCACATTAGCTGATGGATTCACTTATGTTGAATATGGGATCAAAGCTGGGATGGACGTCGATAGTTTTGCACCACGGTTATCGTTCTTTTTTAACTCACATTTAGACTTTTTTGAAGAAATCGCAAAATTCCGAGCTGCCCGTCGTATTTGGGCAAAACGCATGAAAAATAAATATGGAGCAAAAGACCCACGGTCATGGAAGTTGCGATTTCATACTCAAACTGCTGGTTGTTCTTTGACGGCGCAACAACCTGAAAATAATATCGCACGGACTTCTTTTCAGGGATTGGCAGCCGTATTAGGTGGAACACAATCTCTGCATACAAACTCCATGGATGAAACATTAGCACTTCCATCTCAAAAGGCTGCTGAAATTGCGTTGAGAACGCAACAATTAATTGCATTTGAAACTGGTGTGGCAAATGTGGCAGATCCATTAGGGGGTTCTTGGTTTGTTGAATCGTTGACCAATACGATGGAAGATCATGCTGAGGAGTATTTTAAACAAATTGATGAACTTGGTGGAGTAATCCCAGCTATTGAAGCAGGATTTTTCCAACGTGAAATCGCGAAATCTGCTTCTGATTATCAGCGGTTAGTTGACAGTAAAAAACGATTAGTTGTTGGTTTGAATGAATTTGTTAAGGAAGGTGAAGTAATTGATATTCCTATCCTTGAAATTAGTGCTGAAGCGGAAAAAACACAGTTAGACGCTTTGAAATCTTTACGTTCGCAAAGGGATAATGGAAAAGTACATACTTCATTAGAAAAAGTGACTGAAGCATGTCAAAACGGAACGAATATTATGCCGCCGATCATTGAGGCAGCCAAACAATATGCCACATTGGGGGAAATAGTAGATGCCATGAAGCAAGTATTTGGTGAATGGCAAGAGTCTTCCATTTTTTAAACAAAGGATAGTATGATGGGAAAAAATAAATTTTTAGTCGTAATCATTGGATTTATTACGGTAACCGCATTTTGGATGTATTGGGTTTCCACAAATCCATCAGGAACAGAATCCGCTCTCATTCGATTCTTGTCCATCGATGAATTACGAGCTGAGACCAATCATGGTCGTGTAAAGCTTGGTGGAAACGTGGCTGATGAATCAATTCAAATAAATCAAAATGATTTATTAGAAGCAACGTTCATTTTGTCACAAGGTGAGGCAACTTTACCTGTTAGATATTATGGAACCCGACCTGATTTATTTAAAGATGGAGCAGAAGTCATCGTTGAAGGTGCCATGGAAGGTGAAGTGTTTCAAGCAGAAGTGCTTCAAACGAAATGTGCGTCGCGTTACGAAGGTGATTTAAGGGATGTTCAAACAGAAAATATAGAGGAAATGTAATGCCGATAGTTGGAAGTGTATCTCTTAGTTTAGCCTTTGGCTTTTCAATATTAACATTAATAGTTATTTCATTATATCTGCGAACAAATGATACGAGACTCATGGAAACAGGTCGACGAATGTCGTTGATTGTTTCAGGGTTGAGTCTTGTTGCAACTTTCGTTTTATTATTTGAGTTGGTAACAAGCAATTTTGATATAGACTATGTAGCACATTATACAAGTTTTGAAACACCACTATTATATAAACTTAGCGCACTCTGGGCCGGACAGGCAGGATCATTGCTGTTTTGGCTAGCGATTCTTTCATTTTATACGATTATAGTTGTATTGCGATATCGATTCCAGCATCATTCGCTCATGCCTTGGGTCATTATCATTCTTACAACAATACAGGTATTCTTTCTCTTGTTAACAGTGTTTGTTGCAAATCCATTTGGACCAACCAAAGCTGATTTTGTTGTTCAAAATGGTATGGGATTGAATCCTTTATTGCAAAACGTGACGATGGCGATTCATCCACCAACCCTGTATTTGGGTTATGTTGGATTTGCAATCCCATTTGCATTTGCGTTAGCATCATTAATTACCAGGGATGTCAATCCAATGTGGATTCGATCAATTCGGAAATGGACATTAATTACCTGGGGTTGGTTGACCATTGGGATTATCCTTGGTGGCTGGTGGGCTTATCAGGAATTAGGTTGGGGCGGTTACTGGGCTTGGGATCCTGTTGAAAATGCATCCTTTATGCCATGGTTAACTGGAACAGCTTTACTCCATTCCATTATTATCCAGGAAAAGAAGAATATGCTAAGGGTGTGGAATATGACCTTGGTAATAATAACCTTTACGCTTAGCATTTTCGGAACATTTTTAACACGTTCCGGTGTTATGTCATCTGTACATTCTTTTGCACAAAGTGCTATTGGACCTTTGTTCTTATACTTTATTGCATTGATTCTAATTGTGTCATTTGGATTGCTTTTTTCAAGACTATCCATCTTAAAATCAGAAAAACGGATTGAATCGTTTACATCACGGGAAAGCGGATTTTTATTCAACAATGTTATATTTATTGTGATGTGTTTTACGGTTTTCTGGGGAACAATATTTCCAGTGCTTTCAGAAGCGGTTCGGGGAACCAAAATTACAGTTGGAGCTCCATTTTTTAACCAGGTTAACATTCCCATTGGATTGGTGTTACTATTCTTAACGGGCGTTGGGCCATTACTCGCCTGGCGTAAAACATCCAAAACCGGATTTATTAGGAATTTCTCAATTCCTTTATTAGCCATGGTTATAGCATTAATTGTTTTCATGGTTATCGGTTATCGTGGTTATACAATCGTGTCTTTCTCTTTGGCTGCATTTGTTCTATCAGCAATTACAGTTGAGTTCGCACGGGGTATTTCGGTAAGGATACGAAAACAGAAAGAGAATGTTTTTCAAGCTCTAATGGCGATGGTGGCAAGGAATAAAGGACGTTATGGTGGGTATGTTGTCCACTTAGGCATCGTATTTATGTTTATCGGTTTTACTGGCCATGCTTTTGATCAGGAAAAAGAATTTGGAATTAAAGTAGGCGAATCGGAACATATTGCTGGGTATGATTTTGAACTCATGTCAGTGCAAGAAGAAGAACGTCCAAATCACTATGCCTGGATTGCAGATATACGCGTTACGGATTTAGAAGGCGAATTTGTAACACGCCTCGTTCCTGAAAAGAGAATTTATTTCTATCGCGATCCAAATCCAAATCGTCAACAACCACATAGTGAATTATCTATTTATGAAACGGTAATGAAGGATATTTATTCCATTTTCAATGGTATAGAATCAGAAAACCAGACAGCGTATTTTAAAATCATGGTTAACCCGCTGGTATGGTGGGTTTGGTTCGGTGGTTATTTCATGGTTTTTGGAACGATAATTGCCCTATGGCCAAATCGGAAAAAGGTGGCATAAATGATATTAGAATTTTTCCTCATTTCAGTGATGTTTATTGCCTCGGCACTCTATGCAGTCTATCCGTTATTTCAACCTGCTCAAGCTCTCTCGTCAGATGTGGAAATTCAGGAGACGCTGCATTTAAAAAAACGAGTGTTTTATCAAGAGATAAAGGAACTGGATATAGATTACGAATTGGGAAATATTTCCCAAGAGGATTATACAATAGCCAGAGATGAATTAAAGCGAAGTGTGTCCATTGTTATTAAAGATATAAAACAACTAAATAAATAAAGTCATCTTTAATTATGATCGAGTTACTCAACGTAACAAAATCGTTTTATCATAAACCATTGTTCCGTGATTTAAGCGTTCAGTTTGAATCGGGAAATATGTCGGCAATACTTGGTAAAAATGGTGCAGGAAAATCCACCTTACTTCGAATCATGGCAGGATTAACGGCATTTGAAAGTGGTCGTATAAATGTTTGTGGTACACCCCTTAAAAGCAACAATCCACTCTCGCGAAAAGCAGTATTATATATAGGGCATGCACCTGGTTTATATCCACCATTATCAGCTGTAGAAAATCTTCGCATTGCTGCTATGTTTTATGGAAAAAACTATTCAGATTCTGAAATCTTGGATACCCTGAGTCAAGTTGGATTAGATCGACAACCCGATGATTCTATCCGTATTTACTCACAGGGAATGATGCAAAGATTGAAACTGGCTTTAGCCATTTTAATTCCATGGAAAGTATTGCTTTTTGACGAACCATTTACTGGACTGGATGAGGAAGGTAGAATTCTCACAGAATCATTGCTCAAATCTTGGCAATCAGAGGATAAGACTATTATTTTGGTGGTTCATAATCATGAGTGGGCAATGAAACATTGTGATCATTTACTTGTCTTGCATGATAAGGGTATCGGGTATGATGGAAAATCGTCTGATGCAAAATCAGAAAATATTGCTGCCATGCTCCAGGGGATTGCATAGTGCTTGTTAACCTTATTAAAAAAGAATTGTTGATTGAGTTACGATCCAAGCAAATCCTTGTTTCTATGGCTGCCTTTGGATTAAGTGTCGTTTTAATATTTGCTTTTTCATTTTCTGTATCCCAAAAAATACTGGAAACATTTGCTCCAGGCCTATTCTGGGTATTGATCTTATTTACATCCGTCTTAGGTTTACATCGATTGTTTGATTACGAAAAAGAATTTGATGCCTTCAGCCTGGTTATAGGTGCTCCTGTGGACAGAGGCACTATTTATATTAGTAAATGGATTAGCGGCTGGATATACTTGGTTGTTGCTGAAATTATCATTATTCCTCTTTTTGTGCTTTTTTTACAATTGCGCTGGACTCAGCCGATTCTCCCGGGAGTTGGAATCCTTTTTCTTGGGAACTCTGGAATTATGGCTATTGGTGCACTGATATCAGGGCTTGCCATGCGCGCGAGAATGAGTGAAGTTTTGCTTCCCGTTTTATTGTTTCCCCTCGTCACGCCAGTGTTAATTGCTGTGACAAAAGCCACAACTGCGTATTTAAATGCCCAACCATTCGTTTTATGGCAATTTTGGGTTCTGATCTTGGCTTCATTTACTGTAATTTTTGGCTTGCTAGGTTATTTACTATTTGATCATGTGACGGAAGAATGACATCATTTTTTACAAATAAATTCAATAAATCAATGCTAATTGCATTAATCATATTATTTATGGTTGATGTATATATCATTGTTACAAATACCCCCATGATTCCACAACAACATTGGGCGCAGAAAATATTCTATCTTCATGTGCCGGTGGCTTGGACTGCTTTTCTATCCTACTTTTTTGTCATGGTTTTTGGAATCATGTATTTGGTGAAAAAAGACTATCGATGGGATCGATTAGGGCAATCTGCTGCTGAGATTGGGACATTATTTACAGCTTTGGTGCTAACAACGGGACCAATTTGGGCAAAACCAATTTGGGGTAAACCATGGATATGGGAACCGCGATTAACGACCACATTAATCTTATTTTTAGTGTACATCGGGTATTTTATGCTCAGAGAGTTTGGTGGACATCCTGAACGTGTGGCAAGGTATGCAGCTATCCTAGGGATTATTGCCTTTGTGGATGTTCCAATAATTTTCCTTAGCGTAAAATTTTGGACGCCTGAAATTCAATCGCATCCACAAGTGGAAATGGCACAACAACCGGGAGGGATACTTGGCCCATTTTTCTTTTCATTAGCCCTCTTTACAATCAATTGGCTTATGATGCTTCGTTTCCGATCCCATACTTTAAACATTAAACAAAAACTATTATCTGACCATGTATAACTTTTTTCCACATTTCATTTCTGTCGTAATCTTGGTATTCGGAGCTCTCATTGGATGGTTCGCATATCATTTAATTCAAGAAGCTAAAATGTTATCTAAGCAAAAGGATAAAATATAATGCATCGCAAAATTGTCCACGTCGTAGGTACCGGAACTATCGGAGAACCGTTGATAGGATTACTTGCTGATTATAAAGAACAATTAGGATTAGATGAAATCACGTTTCATAAAAATTCGGCATTAAAAACAGATTCTTCTAAAATTGCAGGATTATTGAAACGTGGAGCACGGCTAGCTACTGATGAGACGAAAATAAACGATTTCAAATCTCTTCATATTGATCCAGATTTAGAGACGGAAGAGGCAATAAAGCGTGCATCCGTGGTCATTGATTGTACACCCAAAGGAATCGGACACAAAAATAAGGAGCAGTATTACACAAAATTTACTGAGAATGTAAAAGGTTTTGTTGCTCAAGGAAGTGAAGAAGGATTCGGGAAAAAATACGCACGTGGTATTAATGATAAATCCTTGATACTGGGTGATAAATTTATTCAGGTTGTTTCATGTAATACTCACAACCTTGCGTGCATTACAAATACCCTAGCACTTTATAATGATCCCGATAATTTAGTTGAAGGTCGGTTTGTCTGTGTACGTCGAGCAAATGATTTAAGCCAACCAGGTTCCTTTATTCCAGCCCCGCAAGTGGGTAGACACAGTTCGGATATTTATGGTTCTCACCATGCCGAAGATGCAGCAAAACTATTTAAAACAATGAATTGGGATTTAAACCTTTTTTCATCCGCAATGAAGGTTAATAGTCAATACATGCATGTTTTGTGGTTCAATCTGATTGTTAAAGAACCGACTAGTAAAGCAGAAGTGTTAGAACGGTTACAAAATAATCCTCTTGTTGCGTTAACAGAAAAAGATATGACAAGTACTGTATTTTCATTTGGCCGAGATCAGGGACATTATGGTCGTATCTTGAACCAGACAGTAGTTGTTGAACAAACGATAAATGTTCGCAATGACCATGAGATTACAGGTTTCTGTTTTACGCCACAGGATGGCAATTCAATTTTATCCAGTATTTCAGCAACGGAATGGTTCCTTTATCCTCACAGTTATGAAGATAAAGTCCAGTGCTTGTCTAAATTATTCTTCGATCATATTTGACCCCTGAAATTATTACTATCACTGCCGGTCCGTTTGCAGAAAATGGATATCTAGTTGTTCATCCTGTAAGCCAGAATACTATTATTATTGACCCGGGTGACGAATCAACTAAATATATCGATGTTATCCAAAATAGAAATCTTAAACCAATTGCAGTTTTAAATACGCATGCTCACTTAGATCATATCGGGGCAGTCCAAGCACTAACGTCCACATATGGTTTACCATTTTATTTGCATCATCAAGAAAAGATGATTCTCGATCATTACGAAGAATCTTGTCAAATGTTTGGAATTGATCCGGGAGACTCTCCACGAGTAACACATTGGATACACGATGAAAAACAAATCGCCGTGGAGGATATAACCATTCAAATAGAACACACTCCAGGACATACACCAGGTGGAATTTGTTATTCCATTGGTGAAAATGTATTTACTGGCGATACATTATTCAATGGATCAGTTGGTAGGACGGATTTACCAGGTGGGAATTGGGAAATACTGCAACATTCTTTACAGAACATGTTAAACTGCTATGCAAATGATTTTACATTTTACCCCGGTCATGGTCCAAGTTCAACATTTGGTCATGAGCGACAACAAAACCCTTTTTTGATTCACATCTAAAACCCTGTAAATTATCGACTATGAGAGTAATAGATTATTTAGAAAAATCCAACTCAACGCTTTTTAGCTACGAGATTATCCCACCCATGAGGGGCGGCAATATTCAAAGTGTATTTGAACTCATTGAGAATTTGATGCCCTACGAACCCCCATATATCGACTTAACAAGTCGGTCTGCAGAAATCAGCTATGATGAATATGAGGGCGGCATCATAAAGAAAACTATTAAACGGAAACGACCAGGTACCATTGGATTAAGTGCTGCAATAAAAAACCGATTCAATGTAGAAACGGTACCTCATGTATTATGTTATGGTTTTACTCGTGAAGAGACTGAAGATGCTTTAATTGAGTTAAACTATTTGGGGATCAATAATGTTTTTGCTGTTCGGGGAGATGATTTAAAAAAACCGATGTCAGCATTTGAGGGAAAAACACGTAACCTATATGCTTCAGATTTGGTAAAACAAATATCTGACATGAATAAAGGTAAATATCTGGAAGAATTGGTAGATGCCAATCCCACTGATTTTTGTATTGGATCCGGTGCGTATCCTGAAAAACATTTTGAATCCCCCAATCAGGCGACGGATATTCGACATCTTAAGACCAAAGTCGATGCCGGAACAGATTATATTGTAACTCAAATGCATTTTGATAATAAAAAGTTTTTTGATTTTCACAATCGATGCCGGGACGCCGGTATAGAAGTACCAATTATACCTGGTATTAAAATTATCAATCGTAAAAGTCATTTGGTCAGTATTCCAAAAAACTTTTATGTTGATATCCCTGATGAATTATCTGACGTAATTCAGGAAGCACCTAATGAAGAAGTCCCGAAAATCGGCATAAACTGGGCAATCGACCAATGTCAGGAGCTAATCGATTTTGGCGTTCCTTGTATTCATTTCTATATCATGTCATCAGCCAGTGGAGCTGCTGAAGTGGTCAGTCAATTTAGATAGATGAAAACAAAGTTTATTTTATGTTTATCTACTTCATTAGCTGAAGTCAATATTCCTGAATCTGGAACCCATGTTCTTGTGGCTGTCTCAGGTGGTGAGGATTCCATGTGTTTATTGCATGGATTAATACAAATCAAACAAGAATTTGACCTAAGTATTTCAGTGATGCATGTTAACCATGGATTACGTGAAGCAGCCCTGGAAGATCAACATCTTGTCGAAATATTTGCACAGGAAAATGGCTTACCATTGTATGTTCATTCATTATCTGACGTAAATCGATCGGAAAATGAAAATATTGAATCATGGGCACGTTTGCATCGATATCGTGCGTTGCACAACAAATCCAAAGAGATAGATGCTAATTGGATTTTCACAGCACATCATGGGAATGACCAAGTTGAAACATTACTTCAGCGTATTGTCGAAGGTGCGGGGCCACGAGGTTTAATTGGGATTCATAAAAAAAATGGAAATATCCTTCGGCCACTCCTATCATGTTCTAAACATGATATTCGCGAGTATCGAATTGAAAATAATATTCCATTTATTTATGATGTAACAAACGACGATACTTCATTCACACGGAATTATATTAGAAATGATGTCATTCCCATCCTTGACAAACGTTTTGATCAAATCGTAAAAGGGGTTGATCGTACATCTCAGTCCATGAGTGAGGTTGAAGAAGTAATTAATTACGCACTGGCTAATTTAGAAGCCAAAATAAAGATTATACGCTCGATAAATCGATTGTCTATTCCTTTGGGAGTCTTACAGAATGTCCCACTATTACTACAGGTACGATTTTTGCAAAAGACGTGTGACATGCAGGCATCATTACGAACCCATGAATGGAATCAACTAAAACATTTTTTAGTTTATTCTAAAACTGGTAACACCATAAACATGGGCGATTGGAAAATCCTGCGAAATAGAGATGAATTAATATTAGAAAAAGAACAAGTAGTAAACGATGAAATTGAATGGAATACGGATAATCCAATCCAATTTCAAGGGTATCAACTCATAGGTAGAATCCATGATTCAATACCTAAAATGAACACTAATCCTTATAATGAATTGGTGGATGCAGAAAAACTGGTTTCAAAATCCCTGCGGATTCGAAACTGGACTAAAGGTGATCGATTCACTCCACTAGGTATGCAATCCAACAAAAAAGTCAGCGATTTCCTTACAGATAAAAAGATAGATGTCTTTTTGAAAGAACGACAGTTTGTATTGACGGCAGATGATGATATTGTTTGGGTTTGTGGGCAAAGGATTAGTGATACTTATAAAATTACTCCTTATACAAATAGAGTTATGGAACTAACCATGATTCAGAAGTAAGATAACCATGAATACATATGGCTTTAACCTGACACCGATGATCTCCAAGGATAAAATCCAATCCCGTTTGAAAGAAATTGCGGATGCGATTTCGGAAGAATATAAAGATGAAGTACCCATTTTTATTGGTGTACTGAATGGGAGTTTTATTGTAATGGCGGATTTGTTACGATATATGACCATTGATTGTGAAATGGATTTTATTAAAGTATCCAGTTATGCAAAAACAGAATCCACGGGTACCGTGAGATTACTGAAAGACATTTCTGCGGATATTACAAATCGACACGTCATCATTGTTGAAGATATTATCGATTCAGGATTAACCATATCATTTTTAAAAGAACGCCTTGAAGGCGCCAGTCCAAAGTCACTTTCATTTGTGACATTACTCATTAAGCCTGACATTACGTCATTAGATTTCCCCATTGATCATATTGGGTTTGAGATCCCGCCGGAATTTGTTGTTGGTTATGGACTGGATTATGATCAGAAACTCAGGCATTTGCCTGAGATATACCGATTAGAAGGGAATTTGAAATAAAATGAAATATTTTGATAATGACTCAAAAGAGCCACGTTACAAAACACCAAAACCACCGCAAAAAAAATCGACCCAAAAATCGACTCAAAAGCCGACCCAAAAACCACCAATAAAATCTCCAAAACCAAAAGGTGACGATAAACAACAGTTTCAGTGGCAACGTGCCGGTAAAACATCTCTGATTTGGGTCATCTTGATAATGGGCGCAATTTTCTTATCAGGATTGTTTACTGAAGGTGCGCGGAAAGAAACTCAAATAGAATATCCGCAATACCGTTCGTTTTTAGAAAAAAAACAGATAAAAGAAGCCACCATAATTCTTGAGACATTCCATGGTGAACTTACATCGGCACAATCCATTGTAACGGATTTAGGAACCGTCATTGAAATCACAAATTTTTATTTAGAATTTCCTTTTATTGATAGGGAGATGATGACGGAATGGGAATCCTATGGTGTAAAATATAATTTTAAGAAGCAGACAATTGACTGGACCGGCTATCTGCTACAAATGCTGCCATGGATTCTTCTCATCGGATTCTGGATCTTTCTGATGCGACGAATGCAAGGTGGAGCTGGTGGAATGAAAAGCGTATTCAATTTTGGCAAGAGCAAAGCCAAAATGGGGACCGGAAATCAGGAAAAAGTTACTTTTAAGGATGTTGCTGGTATTGTTGAAGCAAAAGAAGAACTAAAAGAAATTATTGATTTTTTAAAGTACCCAAAACGATTCCAAAAACTAGGAGCAAAAATACCTAAGGGTGTTTTATTGATTGGACCTCCTGGGACAGGTAAAACATTATTAGCACGGGCCGTAGCCGGAGAAGCGAATGTTCCATTTTTTAGTTTGAGTGGCGCAGATTTTGTTGAAATGTTTGTAGGTGTTGGTGCTAGCCGTGTTCGTGATCTTTTTGAACAAGGCAAAAAAACTGCCCCATGTATCATCTTTATCGATGAATTGGATGCCGTAGGACGCCAACGCGGAGCTGGTTTAGGCGGAGGTCACGATGAACGAGAACAAACGTTGAATCAATTGCTCGTAGAGCTAGATGGCTTTGAGCCAAATCTAAATATTATCGTAATGGCTGCAACGAACCGACCCGATGTATTAGACTCAGCCTTATTACGACCGGGACGATTTGATAGACAAGTTGTTGTGGATGTCCCCGATGTTAAAGGGCGGTTAGGCATCTTGCAGGTTCACACTAAAAATATTGTAATGAATACACATAAAGTGAATTTAGAAATATTAGCCAAAGGTACTCCCGGAATGGTTGGTGCAGATTTGGCAAGTGTAGTAAATGAAGCTGCTTTGTTGGCCGCTCGTAAGAGAAAAAATTCTGTTGATATGGAAGACTTCGAAGAGGCAAAAGACAAAGTCATGATGGGCGTTCAGCGAAAAAGCATTGTTCTTTCAGAAAGTGAGAAACGTACAACAGCTTTTCACGAAGCAGGCCACGCATTGGTCGCTGCAAAAATAGTAGATGCTGATCCAGTTCATAAAGTGACTATTATTCCTCGTGGACGTGCATTAGGTGTTACCATGCAATTACCAATTGATGAGAAACACGGATACGCCAAAAAATATATCGAAGGTCGCATGGCTATCATGATGGGCGGACGTGCAGCAGAACTAATTATTTTTGATGAATTAACGACTGGTGCCGGGAACGATATCGAGCAAGCAACTAATATCGCAAGAAAAATGGTATGCGAGTGGGGCATGAGCGAAGTTTTAGGACCTATGACATTTGGGAAGAAAGACGAAGAAATATTTCTTGGTAGACAGATTCAATCCCACCGCGATTACAGTGAAGCAACTGCGCGTATGATCGATGAAGAAGTGGTTCGTAATGTGAGGAAAGCTCAAAAATTGGCTGAGCAAATTCTCAAAGATAATACTGATACCTTACATCACATGGCTGAAGAATTGCTGAAGTATGAAACCATAAATGCTGATGATATAAAAATTATTTTATCTGGTAAAAGATTGATTCGTCCAAAGACTGGTAATAATGGGCAACCTCCACGACGAAGGCGTCCACGAAAACCACAAAGACCAAGATTACAGCAAGATACGAAATCTGGAGAACAGAAAAAATCTCAACCTGATCCAAGTGATTTACCCAAAAAGCCACCTAGACCAAGAAGACGTACTACCCAAGGTGTACCAAGTGAAGGACATACTTTACCTATTAAACCTCCACGCATCGATAATAAACCTGAACCTGAAAAGTAATATTCTTGAACAACATTGAATTCCAGAAATGGTTAATTCGTCATGACAGACAACCTCTGATCATGGGTATATTAAATACAACCCCCGATTCATTTAGTGACGGGGGTTTATTTTTAGATTCTGATTCCGCTTGTAACCATGCACTGCACATGGTAAATGATGGAGCGGACATTATTGATATTGGAGGTGAATCTTCTCGGCCTGGAGCCGAAGGACTCGATATTCAAACTGAATTGGATCGAGTTATTCCAGTTATTGAGGAAATTCGACGGTCCACAGATAATGTCATTTCAATTGACACAACTAAACCTGATGTTGCTGAAGCAGCATTGAAAGCAGGGGCAAACATAATCAATGACATTTCAGGATTCAGAAATAATGCTATGATTATTGTGGCCGTTAAATACCAGAAGCCGGTTATAGTAATGCATATGCAAGGTGATCCCAGGACTATGCAACAAAACCCGACTTATGAAAATGTCGTACTTGAAGTAAGAGATTACCTTCTAAAGCAGGCTGAAAAACTCGAAAATGCCGGTTTTGATCAAAAAAATATTATCATTGATCCCGGTATTGGTTTCGGAAAAACAGTCGAAGATAATTTTGCCATTATTCGTGATTTAAAAATATTTACTGCCACAGGATACCCTGTGTTAATGGGACCTTCGCGAAAATCTTTCATTGGTCATACCCTTGATTTACCACCGGATAAAAGATTGGAAGGTACTGCCGCTGCGGTCACTGCAAGTGTTATGAATGGTGCTGATATATTGCGGGTTCATGATGTGAAAGAAATGAAACGTGTCGTAACTATTGCAGAAAGATTTCGATAATTGATTTATCAATATCACCTTCGGAGAAAAGGTTTATATTCACTAAATTTCACGATTCGCTGATGAAACATAACAATGACCTTATTTAGAATAGGATTTATCAATGTTACTTTGATCGATGTCTTTGACCTGGTAATGGTCAGTTGGATATTTTTCAAAGTTTACCAGTATTTCCGTGGTACTCGTGCCGGGCAAATGTTGGTAGGATTAATTATACTTCTAATTTCATCATTTTTATTTAATGCTTTAGGTCTCAGTGCAACATCATGGTTGGTCAATCAATTCCAAACAGTTTGGGTTGTAGCATTTGTTATTTTATTTCAACCGGAAATTCGCAGACTATTAATCTACATCGGTCAACATAGATTTTTTCAACGCATTTTCAGGGTAGGATCATCTAAATCAATTGATTCCATTGTTGGTGGATCTGAAGAATTAATAAATCGTGGTTGGGGAGCCCTAATTGTTATTCAGAGAGAAACCGGATTACGCTCATATAAAGAAGCGGGTATGGTTTTAAGAGCAGAAGTTACCGCACCATTATTGGTTTCAATTTTTAACCCCACATCTCCCATGCATGACGGTGCTGTCATTATTCAAAATACCATGATTGAAGCTGCTACATGCATTTTACCACTAACGGATAGCACAATGATTGACCCTTCCATGGGAACACGTCATCGAGCGGCGTTGGGACTTTCTGAAGAAACGGATGCAATTGTGATTGTCATTTCCGAAGAAAAACGAAATATAGCTATAGCAGAAAATGGTCGATTTGTTGAAATCGGCATCGATGAACTTGCTCTTCGTCGCTATTTAAATGATAAACTTTTCATATCTTCCGGGGATTAACCAGTGTCTCACATACCTACATCTGAAGAAATACAAGCATTTAGCAAGAATACGCTATCGGAACAACTTGGAGTTGAATACACAATCATTTCTAAAGATTGTATTTCAGCTCGGATGCCAGTAGATCATCGTACAAAACAACCTTTTGGGTTTTTGCATGGAGGTGCTTCTGCAGCCTTGGCAGAAACGTTGGCGAGCGTAGGTGGTGCTCTAAACATTGATATGGATAAATATGATGTGGTCGGATTATCTCTGACTATTAATCATATTAAATCAGTTGCTTCCGGTTGGGTCTTTGGTGAAGCAATACCAATCCATATTGGGAAAAAGACTCAAGTATGGGAAATTAAAATCACAAATCAACATGATCAACTTGTCAGTGATAGTCGATTAACACTGGCAAATATTCCAAAGAAATAACGCGCTTTATTCGTATGGAATCAGCACCGACTGCACGCCTGCACGACATTATAAATTCATCAATATCAGCGGCATTTCATCAAAAAATGGCGCTTGCATTTTGGCGACATCCTTCTGAATCAATTATCCATGGGATATTGGGTTCGGCATCTGCGAATGAGACAGTAATTGAACTTGAAACATCAAATCCCGGGTTTATTCTCCATCCTTTCGATCATATAGAAGAAGCCGGATCATGGTTTATTCCTGCTGATTATCATATAACCCTTCCATTATTCGGCAAAATCGATATAAGTCCGGGTAGCGAATTTTATAAAAAAGTTAATTCATTTTTGGATGACAAAAAAAGAGATTGGTTTATTAGTAAAAATCTTCCCTGCACGATGTCTGACCAACAAGGTCGGTATTTAGAATTAGTACAAGACGGTGTAAATGCCATTAATGAAAAACGATTTGATAAAGTTATTTGTGCAAGAACGCAACATATCAAATTGAAAAATGATTTTTCCATAGGATTGTTTTTTAGATCATTGATTGATGCATATCCCGACGCATTCATATCCTGCGTTTCACATCCCAGATTTGGTACATGGATTGGAGCAAGTCCGGAAATATTATTAGAAATCGATAAAAATAATCAGTTCAGAACGATTGCTTTAGCAGGCACACAGCCGGTGAATGAGGCAAAAAATCCTGCCACTGCTGCTTGGACACAAAAAGAAATCCAAGAACAAGCTATGGTGAGTAGGTTTATCATCAACCAGTTTAAAAAGGTACGGTTACGCGAATTTGTAGAGACAGGTCCTCAAACAACCATAGCTGGAAATGTGATGCATCTGAAAACGAATTATGAAGTTGATTTAAACGAAATTGATATTGAAAAACTTGGGACAAAAATGATGCGACTGCTTCATCCCACCTCGGCTGTTTGTGGAATGCCAAAACTTCCGGCGCGTGAGTTTATTTTACGCGAAGAATCATTTACTCGGGATTTGTACAGTGGCTTTTGGGGTCCAATTAATTTTCATGGATTAACTAGTTTGAATGTAAACTTAAGGACGATGCAACTCACAAAAGATGAAGCCATTATCTATGCCGGAAATGGTATTACACACGATTCAGATCCAGAAAAGGAGTGGCTTGAAACTGAACTGAAATGTGAGACTCTTCTTCAGTTATTATCATAATTATTAATGCAATATAAAAACGTCCAAATGATGGTTGATATCTGTTCCCGGATGGGAGTAGAACATGCCATTTTATCACCTGGGTCACGATCCGCACCATTGACAGTTGGATTTGCGAGACATCCTCAAATTACCACTCATGTAATTCCTGATGAACGCACGGCAGGTTACATCGGTTTGGGATTAGCACAAAATACACAAAAACCAGTCGTATTAGTTTGTACATCCGGTACGGCGGCCGTGAACTATGCACCAGCAGTAATTGAAGCATTTTACCAACATATTCCACTAATTGTAATGACAGCTGATCGTCCACCGGAATGGATTGATCAAGGAGATGGACAGACAATCCATCAAGAAAAATTGTACGGTCGCCATGTAAAAGCTTGTGTGAATATGCCTGTTTCATCCCATGATCATATAGATCAGAAAATGATTCAAACCAGCCTGGTTGATGCAATCAGTTTGGCATTAGCACCCATTCAAGGTCCAGTTCACATTAATATACCTTTTCGTGAAACATTTTATCACGAATTATTAGAAAAATCTAAAGAACCAGTATCCAGAAAAGCAGATGTTTTTGAGAACATTATAAACAGTAATCTCAATTTGGAATTATCCGCATTTCAACACTCTAAAATTTTAATAATTGCTGGACAAAATTTTCATAATGTGAAGTTATTAGAAATCCTTAGTGAAATTAATAAAAAGCCCAATGTTGTGATTATAGCTGAATGTCACAGCAATTTGCATGAAGTTGAAGGAGTCATTGCACATCATGATCTTATTTTATCTGGTTTTAAAACAAATCATTATGATGAATTGAAACCTGATATTCTCATTACATTTGGCGATGCCATCATTTCAAAAGCATTGAAAATGGTAGTGAGACAATGGAAAGTTGATTATCACTGGCATCTCCAGGAATCAGGGGTGGCTCCCGATGTCTTTCAGTCAATAACTGAAACTATACATTGTTCTACTCATGACTTTTTTAAATTATTCAAAAAAGAAGCAGAAAACTGTACAAGCGAATATTCCACTCAATGGCATGAATTCGAAGATAAAGCAGTTAGTCGCATTGAATCGATTTCACTTACGGAATTGAATGAACTCACGCTTACGAAATTTATTCTCAATCGTTTATCGGATAATAGTGTTTTGCACGTTGGAAATAGTATGCCAATCCGCTGGGTTAATATGGCTGGAGTTAGAGGAAATATCATTATCTTTTCAAATCGCGGTACATCAGGAATCGATGGAGTAATGAGTACTGCAATGGGACACGCAATCGTCGATAAAAGAATTCATACTGTACTTATTGGGGATATGTCGTTTTTCTATGACCGTAATGCATTTTGGCACAATGAAATCCCTGCAAATCTTCGAATCATCATTTTTAATAATCATGGCGGGGGAATATTTAAAATAATTGACGGTCCTTCCCAATTGCCAGAATGCGATGAATATTTTGTGACAGAACAAACCCTTACCGCAGAAAATTTGGCAAAGGATTATAAATTGATATATATTACAGCGAGGTCGATGGCAGAATTTGAAGATCAGTTAAGTGATTTTTATAAGCCGTCCTCCAAATCAAAAATATTAGAAGTGGAAACGAACATTAACAGCAATAAACAAGTATTTGAACAATTAACAAAGGGTTAAGGATGAAAACACAATTTGATTGGAAACCCATTAAAGAGTATGAAGAAATACTATTTAGTTTTCATAAAGGCATTGCCAAGATCAGTATCAATCGACCACAGGTACATAATGCATTTACGCCGCAAACGGTGAAAGAAATGATCAACGCAATGGAGTATTGTCGCGAAAATGCTGATGTTGATGTTGTCATTCTGACGGGTGAAGGCGGAAAGGCTTTTTGTAGCGGTGGAGACCAAAGCGTTCGCGGTCATGGCGGCTATATTGGTGAAGATGACATTCCGCGATTGAATGTGCTTGATTTACAAAAATTAATACGATCATTACCTAAACCGGTAATTGCCATGGTGGCAGGATGGGCCATCGGTGGTGGACATGTCCTTCATGTCGTGTGTGATTTAACGATAGCTGCAGACAATGCTCGATTTGGACAAACGGGACCCAAAGTTGGATCTTTCGATGGAGGATTCGGCGCGTCGTATCTGGCACGGATTGTTGGTCAGAAAAAAGCTCGTGAAATCTGGTATCTCTGTGATCAATATGATGCACAAGAAGCATTGAATATGGGATTAGTAAATAAGGTTGTTCCGCTGGATGAGCTAGAAGCCACTACGGTGGAATGGTGTCAAAAAATGCAAAAACGATCACCATTGGCATTACGAATGCTTAAATCTGCATTTAATGCCGAACTAGATGGACAAGCTGGTTTACAAGAATTGGCTGGTAATGCTACGTTACTTTACTATCTCAGTGATGAAGCAAAAGAAGGGAAGAATGCCTTTTTAGAAAAACGTGATCCTGATTTTAAGAAATTTCCAAAATTTCCTTAATTGTCTAGGGTGACACAGAGAAACACAGAGTATAATTTTGGTTTTAAAGTTAAAATTGGTAAATGTGAAAAATAGAAATGTCATTCTGATCCCGACCAATCGGGAGAAGAATCTCCTATCTAAAGATGTTAATAAAAACCTTAAAACTTGAAACTTCATTCTTAAAACATAAAATGATAAAACACTGGATTACCGCCTTTAGACTACGAACTCTGCCTCTGGCATTTTCGTGCATTATTATGGGAAGCGCATTAGCGAACTATTATGGTGTGTTTCGGTTTACTATATTCATTTTAGCTCTATTGACAACATTATCGTTACAAATCCTTGCAAACCTTGCGAATGATTATGGCGATACACAACATGGTGTCGATGACGATGCGCGAATTGGTCCCGATCGTGTGATGCAACAAGGGTTGTTATCTACGAAACAAATGCAGACTGCCATGTGGATTTTTGTAGGATTTTCCTCAATATGTGGAGTTTCTTTAATTATTGTAGGCGTCGGGGAAAAACTCTATTCGTCAGGTTTAATTATGGCATTTCTTGGCTTAGGAGCTATAGCAGCTGCTGTAAAATATACCATGGGGAAAAATCCCTATGGATATGCTGGCTTGGGCGATGTTTTTGTGTTTCTGTTTTTTGGCTTAATTGGGGTGAGCGGGACATTTTATTTACATGGATTGTTTCTTCCTGGACAAATTTTGTTGCCTGCCACTACAATTGGATTATTAAGTGTCGGCGTATTAAATATTAATAATATGCGGGACAGAGAGCAGGATAAAATCCATGGGAAGTATACTTTGGTCGTGAAAATCGGATCGAAAAATGCTCGGATTTATCACATCATTATTATTGTTTTATCTGCCATTATATTAACGTGGTTTACGTGGGAATTTATCATTGCAGGGTATAGATTTTTCTTTTTCGTAATATACCCGATTATTCTATTCCAGAGTATTCGCATAGCAAAGACAAAAAATGATGCAGCTCTTGATCCTCATTTAAAGGTGCTGGCATTGTCCACATTTCTTCTGTCCGTTCTTTATTGGATTAGCCTTGTTTTGTGATCCATGAAGGCTAAATGGAAAAAATATACTCTAAACTTTATTAATCCTGCTGGAACATCACGTGGTGTAATGAAAACCCGTGATGTTTGGTATATTTTATTGTCACAGGACGGTATTACAGGAATTGGTGAATGTGCTCCATTGCCAGGACTGAGTTTAGATAGTCTATCTGGATTTGAAGATGTTTTATCAAAAGTTTGCTATAAAACTGAAAAGGGAGAACCAATTACCGATGAATTATTATTCAGTTTTCCTTCAATCCGGTTTGGAATTGCAATGGCAAGTACTGATCTTAGAAAAGGAGGAGAACACCTTCTTTTTGAGTCTCCATTTAGTAAAGGGAAAACTGGATTACCAATAAATGGTCTAGTTTGGATGGGATCATTAAGTAATATGAAAAACCAAGTTGACGATAAGATTATGGCAGGTTTTAATATTATCAAGATCAAGGTTGGCGCGATTTCATTTAACGAAGAATGTGAATTGCTGAAGTATATTAGATCAAAATATGGTAAAGATATTGAAATTAGATTAGATGCCAACGGTTCCTTTTCATATAAAGAAGCTCAACAAAAACTTAGGGTGTTAAGTAAGTTTGACATTCATTCAATCGAACAACCAATAAGCGCAGGACAGAATAAAGAAATGGCAAGTCTATGCCAATGGTCACCAATTCCCATTGCTTTCGATGAAGAGTTAATTCCACATCAAACCGCAAATGAAAGAATAAAACTTCTGGAAGAAATCAAACCTCAATACATAATAATTAAACCTACACTAATTGGTGGTTTTAGTGGGTCTCTTGATTGGATTGAATATGCAAATAATCTAGGAATAGGTTGGTGGGTTACTTCAGCATTGGAATCGAATATTGGTTTAAATGCCATTGCACAGTGGACAGCTACATTAAACACCAACATTCCTCTTGGATTGGGAACTGGGATGTTATTTACCAACAATATCGAATCTCCATTGGAAATACAAAATGGTGCTTTGTGGCATAACTCTCAGAAAGCTTGGGGTAACCTGAGTTGAAAAAACGCTATACAATCAATGATATTGTTTATAGCAAGGATGACCTCGTATTTCATTCTAAAAATATAATTGCATCTGAATCACCAGCTTGGGAAAAACACGTATTCCGCTTTATTCTTGATTGGATTTCAGAGGATGAAACAATTTCATTGAACACATCAGGGACAACTGGAAAACGAAAAGTTCTAGAAGTTGAAAAAGAAAAATGTATTCGTTCGGCTGAAATAACAGCAAACCGCTTTGGATTGCGTCCAGGGATGTCATGTTTATTATGCCTATCGGTGGATTATATTGCTGGAAAAATGATGGTAATTCGGGCACTTGAAAATCACTGGAATCTCATATTGGCACAACCATCATCAAATCCGTTGTCGGATATTCGGGATACTATTGATTTTACTGCCATGGTTCCTTATCAAGTTCAAACCATACTAGAATCATCTCCAGAAAAGCTTAACCAAATTAATACGTTGTTGGTTGGTGGAGCGCCGGTTTCAAATCAACTCGCGGAAAAGCTGCAAGCGACATCCTGCCGGATCTACGAAACATTTGGTATGACTGAAACGCTTACGCATTTTGCAGTGCGTGCCGTAAATAGCCCATTTCGCTCTGACTGGTTTCAATCTCTACCTGAAGTGTCACTGGGGGTGGATCAACGAAATTGCCTCATTGCTAGTGCTGATTGGTTTCCAAAGTTTTTGGTTCGAACGAATGATGTTGTTGAGTTCAAAGCTCCCGATAGATTTCAGTGGTTAGGGCGTTATGACAATGTAATTAATACTGGAGGAGTAAAAATATATCCTGAACAGGTTGAGCAAAAATTGGTTTCAATTTTAGGTGACAGTCCATTCTTTGTCGGAAGTTTGCCAGATAAAAATTTCGGACAGAAAGTTGTATTGTTTATTGAAGGCAAGGGAGATGAAGGTTTAAGGTATAAGGAAGAAGTTATAAGTGTTTTGGAGAAAATTGAACAGCCTAAAGAAATTGTTATAATTGAAAAGTTTTTCAGAACATCATCCGGGAAAATAAATAGGAAAAAATCGTTAACTATAAGGGCGAATCAATAGATATATTTTGTGGAGTCTAAAAAATACAGATACGGATTACATCGTCAATAAGAATAAATTCTTGATCAATTATTTGAAATTCATAACGCTTTGAATAATCAAAAAATAATCACTTCATTCATATTATCCATAATGGTTGTGCAAATCTGTATAGCAGGGCAAAAGCCATTAAAGATAATATCAAACAATTCATCAAGTATGGTTCTTGAATTTGTTGTGGATTCGTCATGGATTAGCGCAAACGGTGATTTTCAATCGATCCCAATCCTGGATAAAAATCAACAAGGTTTACCAGTTTTGAGTGAAATCATTGTAGGTCTTCCGGAAAACGTGCAATTGAATTGGTTTGAAAATCAATCCGAATCAATCAATATCATAGTAAATCAAGAACCCATTATCGAGCGCTCCAAGGGATTGGAAGAAGAAATCACATTTTCCATAGAATCGGAGCCCATCCCATCTCAACCAGCGTCCATATCCTCTGGACCAACCATCCGCGGACATGGATCCGCGGTATTGAAAATTCACCCCATAGTAACAGGCAATAATGGATTGCAATTCCATCGCCGATTCACTATTCAACTAACATGGGATGGTAATGCATCATTAACTAGTCCATCATTTTTATCACAAACGGGTATCACAGAATTACCAATTAAACGATCTTCTAACCGTACCATGGCAGCTCCTGAAATTCCCGCATACCAATTTTCCGAAAACTTAATACAAATTGTTGTGGATACAATTGCATGGCATCAGATTACATACGATGATTTTGCCGATAGTAATTTTGCCACAAATATGGATCCAAGTTCGTTCCAACTCTGGCACGGAAATGAACAACAAATGATTTTTGTGGAAGGCGAATTTGACGGATCATTTGACGAAAATGACAAAATTATATTCCAGGGATTTCCTGCCCCACCACCTGATGGTGCTCCTTATCAAAATAATTTTTACACTAATGAAAATGTGTACTGGTTAACCTGGGGAGAATCCAATGGATTACGATATGCTCAGGAAAGTGTCTACCCGGATTTACCACCGGACGATACCCATCGACCTGAAACGTATACAGCTAATATTCATATTGAAAAAGATGAATATTTTACTAGATTAGGAAATATGCATCTCCATGAGCAATGGGATACGTTTGATCATTTATTTATGAATCCTGCCATTGATGCAGGAACAATAAAAGCATTTGAATTTACTCTACCGCATCCGCAAAATTCAGATTTAAGTAGCGCTAATCTTGCTTTGAATTTTCAAGGTATTACAACCGGTGATCACATCATTCAATTTTTAATCAATGATCATATAGTTGGTAGTGGAACTTGGGAAAATCAGGCATCATATACGATTCAAGGTTTGGCTTCTCAGGAATTCCTGACCCATGGAAATAATGTAATAGATATATTGAATGAAGAAAATCCTAATGACGATAATCACTATGATCAAGTTTATTTGAATTGGATTAAAATTGAGTATCAGAAATTCTTTAAGGCCTATAATGATGAAATCGAATTTGCTCGTGATGGAAATTTATCCCTGACAACTCAATTTGAAATTGATGGATTTTCATCATCAAATATCCAGATTTTCAAGGAAGGTGTTTCAAAACTCACCGATTTTATTGTTACATGGAATTCTCAAGCAGGTGGATATACAGCTATTCTTCAGGATTTCATAGCTGGAGAATCACCTACATACCATGGATTTACGGATGAATCTCTACGTCCGGTAAAATATTTGCGGGAGACTAATCCATTAATTCCAATTAATCAAATACCTGAATCTGAATATATAATAATTGCTCCGGATTCATTTAAAACCGCACTAGAGCCACTGGCAGAGTATCATAATGCTACAATCGTGGATGTGGATCAGATTTACCGTATGTTTTCTGATGGAATTGTAAGTCCATATGCTATAAAAGATTTTCTGACATGGACGTACAATAATTGGTCTTCACCTCAAAAATATGTATTGATTGGTATGTGGGGAAAATGGATGGGTTGGCATGGGACAACCAACTATACTCGGAAATTTATTCCTGCTATGCGGATTCAAACGATTGGATGGGGGGCTGTATCATCTGATTTTTGGTATACTCTGGTCGAGGGAAATGATTTTATCCCTGAATTTGCTATCGGGCGATTTTCTGTGTCTAGTATAGAAGAATTGGGTATTAGTGTAAATAAGACACTTGAAAACTTTCAGCAGACCGGACAAAAATGGAAATCCGATATCGTAAATATTGGTGGATATGAAATAACTTTCAAAAACCAGTCTGAAACACTTATTCCGAAGGAAATCGAAATGGGATTTATTCCTGTACGGTTGTATATAGACAAGTTTTCAGAAGGAGGTTCATTTTATGGTACTACAGATTCCTTAGTCCATTACATTAATAAAGGTGTATCATATATAAATTTTCTTGGGCATGGAGGAGGTGCCGTTTGGGCAGATCGATCATTGTTGACTTTAGGTGATATTGAATTAATTGAGAATCCTGGAAGATATCCATTCGTCACAAGTATGACATGTTTTTCTGGCGATGTGACAAATCCAAATGCATTAGGCCGAAAGTTATTGAGCAAAGAAAATGGAGGTGTTACCGGTTGGTTTGGGAGTGCGGGAGTGGCGTGGATTATTAATGATTATTTATTGCTTAAACCCATTCATGAAAATTTATTTTCCAATTCAGAATTAAGTATTGGGAATATTGTCAATACAGGGAAAATTGAATATTATGCTATGAATACAACTAATAATCCCAATACTATTTATGATGAATTGCCGTTGACACAAATATTCCAATTCAATTTATCTGGTGATCCCGCCCTTAAGCCGCCCAGACTAGGTAATCTTGATGTGAGTATTGATCCGAATGACCCTGAACCTGGTGAAGTATTAAGTCTGAATACTGAAAGCGATTCCATTTCTTATGTATTATATAATGACAAGAATTTTCCCCATCAAAAATACCCGGAATCAATCATAGGCAGCACCATTCAATTATCAGATACGGTTTCTCCGGGGAGATATACATTACTCATAAAAGGTAAAGATCAGGATGAGTGGAAAACCCAATCTGTGCCAGTACAAGTTTCTGGAACAACGATTCGATGGATTTCAATAAATCCACTGAACCCTACTAGAAATGAGCCAATTGCTATTCAAATTGAAGCAGTTGATCGCCACGGAATTGATTCACTATCACTGATTGTTAATGGGAATATAGTTGGAGAATTCATACACCAATCAGAGAATTATTACAGTTTAAGTGAACCTTTACAGCTCCCTAATCCCGGCTATACATACACCTTACAGGTGAAAGCTGTTGACGGTGACACTCAACAAAATGAAACATGGAGCTCAACCAGAGAAATTCGTGTGAGAAATATTATTGATGTACAACCATTAAGTATTTCTCATATTGCCGAAGACAGTCTATTTATTAAGGTTACTTTTAAAAATTCTGTATCTGATTATGGCGAAGCAACTCTCAGTATTCAAGAGCAAATTGATCAAAACTGGATCACAATCGGACGGAAAACCGTCAATTTTAATGGTGTAGAAACATTTGAACGGAAATTTCCCGTTCTCCTTTCATCCGGAGATCATCTTATTCGAGCAATAACTACCGCCGATGATTCATTATCAAATACTCAAAATGATACACTTGAAACCATAATAACTCCACAGCACTTTTGGGTAACTCCCCAACTAGGAACCACGGAAGATTTGAGTACCCACGCTAGTATTCACTATGAAGATGTTTCAGTAGATATCGCAAATGGTTCAGCTGGCGCTCAATATATATTAACTATTGATTATGAACCTGCAACTGATGTAGTAAATCAACCGGGCTTAACTCCTGCACTTGAACAAAATATTACTATTAATAGTTATAAAAATGTGCAATACGATTTGTACTGGAATGTGGACTCCATCCCCGAAAATAGTCGCTTGTTTACATGGAATTCGGATGTGGGAATTTGGCATCCCCGGGAATACACATTTATAGATTTAAATGTATTTATACAAAATGATCAGTCTGCTAAATACACGTTTTTCCATGTAAATGATTCAAAAAAACCTATATTAGAAGCTGCGATTAACGGACAACGATTCCTGCGAAATAGCTATTTAAGTTCATCTCCGATTATATCTGTAAATGCCACGGATGAGAATGGACTAAATCCTCTGGATGAAGCCATACAAATTTTCATTGGCGACCAATTACAAAATAATGACATCATAACTCAAAAGATTATTAAGGACGGAATATTGCTTTTGAATATTCAGCCATCCCTGACATCACAGGATGAAAAAATAAGCATATTGGTTTTTGATGTTGCAGGAAACGCTTCAGATACATTGAATTTGGAATTTATCGTTCGTGAAAAACTGGATTTGATTGATTATGGGAATTACCCAAATCCATTTATTGATCAAACCCGATTATCCTACGAATTGACGGAATCTGTGGATGAATTTCAATTGGACATATACACAATTGATGGACGTCGGATTCGGCGTTTTGATGAATCATCCACGCTTACGGATTTGGATCCACGGGTGGGCGCTTTCCATGAAATCATTTGGGATGGGAAAACGGATAAAGGCGATTTTGTTGCAAATGGAGTTTATTTCTATCGCATGAAGGCGAAAAAGGGTAAAACCATTATCGAACGTAAAGGGAAAATTGTAAAAGCACGATGATTCGAATACTATTAATAGCAGTATTTTTATATTCCATTTCTTTTGGACAACAAGGATTTGCCGATGCTTTTCAATCTTTTGGCACATCCGCAAGAATGGCCGGGCTCGGTCAAGCTGTTGTTGCAGATTTTGGGCATGATGCCTCCTATATTATAAATCCATCTGCGTCAAGTTCCCTTTCCGGTACAAACGGATATGCATTATATATCAATCAATTCGGAATGGCTGAGTATGGTGCACTTGGTTTCTCCAAAACGACCCCAAACTCGTGGCGTTGGGGATTACATGGGATTGGTGTATTTATCGATAATATTTTAGAGCGACCCGATCTTCGCACTATTACGGATCTGGAAATCCGCAGGGATTCCATTAGAACCTTGGTCGCGCAAGGATTTACATCCTTCTCTGATTTGGAATCATCACTTACGTTTAACCTTGCCAAAGAATTCAATTATGACCTTGATTTGGGCTGGCAAATGGAAATTATTCCCCTTCGTATTCCTGTTGGAATGAATATTCATTTGATGCATAAAAACCTCCATAACATCCAGGGATCTGGAATTGGTATTGACATGGGAACCATGGTGATCACAAATTTAAAGAAAGTATTCTTTTTTGATTGGATGGGTGATTTTGCGTTTGGATTAACTGGTAAGCATCTATTTGGATCACGAATATTCTGGAATACCGAACGGCAGGACTTAATTCCAATGCATGTAATTTGGGGTTGGAGTTATCGACAACCTATGCCGTGGGCTGGGACAGAATTACGAGTGTTCCGTCAAAGAAATACACTTTATTCCGGCGAAGTCAATATTGGGTTTGAAGCTATAATTAAATCCAGAGTTATTCTACAAGCGGGATATAGGGCGGAATCATTTCAAGGGAATATTGAGATTAATCTGGCAGGATTACTATTCCCGGGTAAAATTGGATATGGATTTTCAGATCATGAACTTGGAATGGTTCATCGATTAGGAGTCGAATTTGGCATCTAACAAAAAGATATTAGCTCTGATTACAGGTATTATTTTGTTTCTGGGTTGTCCCGATCCGGTTGAAGATCCTGATCCTCCGACAACTCCAATTTGGGTTGAAAAATCCCAACCGGAATCATTTTCGGAAAAAGGAATTGATGCGGAGAGCAGAAATCGAATTATTCTAATGTGGCATCCTAATGAAGAAATTGATTTAGCAGGGTATACGATATATCGGGCGGATACAACTCTAGATAATGATTTTGTGAAACGATTTAAAATTGATCTGATACAAAATATTGGTGCTGATACCGCATTTTATGATGATAGTGTTTCAAATTATGTTGATTACTATTATTTCATCACAGCGTTTGATAATGCGGGCAATGAAAGTGACGAATCCGATACATTAACTTATATGTTATTGAATTCACCGAGACTTGAATCTCCCGTTAATGAGAATATTTTCAGTAATTTTACATTCCAATGGATGGATTTAGCATCCAACTTTACCTATACTTCAGAATATGTTATTCGGATGGAATATTTTGAGAATAGTAAATATATTCCATACTGGATTTGCAGATTCTTAAATCAATGGTATGGTTATGAAAATACTGATCCAATACCTTTTGATTACTTTCCTCGAAATAGTGGGAGTTTACCGCTCAATGTTCTGGAAGTAGTGGGAAGTGAAGAATATCCCCAGAACGGAAGTTATAGATGGAAAATAAAGGCCATTAGCGAAGTGGATAATGCTACTAATCTGGATGAAGCCAGTGGTGAATCTGATTGGGGATTTTTTGAAATCCAATAAAAAACAGGTTTTAAGGTTTAAGTATGAATACTTTCCAATTATTATCTTATTCTTTGAAACTTAAACCTTGAAACTTAAATCCTCTTCCATGAAACTTCTCCCATGACCGTGTGGATGTATACAATTCTTTCCGTACTTGGCGTGAGTCTGCTTTCGCTCATTGGTGTATTCACATTATCGCTTTCTAAAGATCGCTTGAATCAAATGATGCACCTGCTGGTTAGTTTTGCAGTTGGTAGTTTGTTTGGCGGTGCGTTTATTCACTTGTTGCCTGAAATATTCTCAAATGAATCTATTAATGATATATGGACATCACTTTTCTTATTAAGTGGGATTCTCTTGTTTTTCGTTTTGGAAAAGTTTGTACGTTGGAGGCATTGCCACGATGAGGATTGTGAGGAACACACTCAGCATCTGGTACCCATGAATTTAGTAGGGGATTCCTTGCACAATTTTATAGATGGTATTTTAATTGCTGTCGCTTTTCAAGCGGATATTCAATTAGGGTTTGCAACTACTATTGCCGTAGCGCTCCACGAACTTCCTCAGGAAATTGGAGATTTTGGTGTATTGATCCAAGGTGGTTTGACAGTTAAACGTGCTTTAGCCTATAATCTTTTAACAGGATTAATGGGAGTTGTAGGAGCGGTTCTGGCCTTGATTATTGGATCTACTGCACAAGGATTTGTTCATGCTCTTTTACCAATAACTGCAGGTGGTTTTATTTATATCGCAGGTTCTGACTTAATTCCAGAGCTACATCGACATCAAGATCCACGAAAATCTATTGCTCAACTGTTTTTTATGATTCTTGGTATTGCAATAATGGCGCTTTTGGCGCGTTAGATTTCATCTGTTTAATGATTATTGCTTCGGTAATTATTCAATAATAACCTTTCATCCTTATCATCATAAGTTCAACCATGGACATTTCTGAAATAAAAGATCAATTCAATACGACTGAACAGAAATACCTGGAACTCCGGGGGTATCTTTGACTTATCTGAAAAAGAAAAAATACTGGAATCCCTGAGGGAAAAAACCGTAGAGCCTAATTTTTGGGATGATAACCAGAAAGCTTCGGGCATTTTAAAGAAAACGTCACTCCTGGAAAAAGAAATTCAATTATGGCAGGATTTAGAACGTCGTCATGGTGATGTTGAAGTTTTGTTAGAGTTTGTGGATGCAGGTGAAGTGAAAGTTAGTGAACTTGCAAAAGAGTTTAAGGTATATCAATCCATCATTGCAGATGTTGAATTACAACTCACTCTTGGCGAAGAAGAAGATACACAAGATGCAATAATAACTATTCATCCAGGTGCAGGTGGTACGGAGAGTCAAGATTGGGCAGAAATGCTCTATCGTATGTATTCTCGGTGGATTGAGCAAAAAGGATTCACGAGTACTGTTCTTGACTATCAGCCAGGAGAAGAAGCAGGAATAAAAGATATTACCATTGAGGTGAAAGGTGAGTACGCTTATGGTTTACTAAAAGCCGAAGCAGGTGTTCATCGTTTAGTCAGGATTTCACCATTTGACTCCAATAGCCGCAGACATACTTCTTTCGTATCTGTCTTTATTTATCCTGCTGCTGGGGAAGAAGTTGCGATTGAAATTGATTCAGGCGATTTAAGGATTGATACATATCGTGCCAGTGGAGCAGGTGGTCAACATGTTAATAAAACCGATTCGGCCATTCGAATTACACATATTCCTTCCGGAATTGTAGTTCAATGTCAAAACGAACGGTCCCAGCACAAAAATAAAGCTCAGGCTATGAAGGTATTAAAATCGCGTATTATTAAGCTTGAAAAAGAGAAAGAAAAAGAAGCGAATAAAGAACTGGAAGACACCAAAATGGATATTGCCTGGGGCAGTCAAATTCGTTCTTACGTATTTCATCCATATAATATGGTTAAAGATCATCGTACGTCAGAGGAAACAGGAAATGTACAAGCCGTAATGGACGGCAAAATTGATAATTTTATCCGAGCCTATTTAGTCTCACAAATTAAAACACACACGGAAAAATGAACGAACAACACAATAGCTTAAAACAGATTATTCAAGGTAGAATCGAAAAACTCCAAACCTTAAAAAATGACGGAGTAAATCCTTACCCACATCATTATTCTCCCAGCCATCAGAGTGCCGACATACATGCCAATTATACTGAATTGGAAGGGAAAACCGTTCGAGTGGCAGGTCGAATTATGTCCATGCGAAAAATGGGGAAAGCTTCGTTTTGTCATATACAAGATTCATCAGGGAAAATTCAATCTTATGTTCGCAGAGATGACGTTGGCGAAGATTCATACAAGCATTTCAAATTATTAGATATTGGGGATTTTATCGGGATTGAAGGGTATGTATTTAAAACAAAGACTGAGGAAACCTCCATCCATGCAGCAGCGTTGACGGTATTGTCAAAAAGTATTAGACCGCTTCCCATCGTTAAGGAAAAGGATGGCGAAACATTTGATGCTTTTAGTGACAAAGAACAACGTTATCGTAATAGACATCTGGATTTGATTGTAAATCCTGACGTTCGTAAAACATTCGTTGATCGCGCAAAAATTCTATCCCATTTACGCAGCTATTTAGATAACCTTGGTTATTTAGAAGTAGAAACGCCTGTGCTGCAACCATTGTATGGTGGAGCCAATGCACGACCGTTCAAAACCCATTACAATTCATTGGATCAAACATATTTTATGCGGATTGCTGATGAATTATACTTAAAACGTCTGATTATTGGTGGCATAGATAAAGTTTATGAGATGGCTAAAATATTTCGGAATGAAGGCATTGATCGTAATCATAATCCTGAATTCACTATGCTGGAGTTTTATGAAGCTTATGGCGACATTTATTCAATGATGGATTTGGTTGAGGATATGCTGCGTACAGCAGCAGAAAAGGTGGGAAAACTTCAACTCAATTGGGGCGATATGGAAATTGATCTGTCAAAACCTTTCGAGAAAAAACCAATATTGGAGTTATTGAAAGATGCGACAGGTGAAGACTTAGGAAATGCCACAGTTGATGAACTAGTTACGATTTGCAAAAAACATAAACTTAGTATTCCTGATCAACTGAATTATGGCCGATTGTTAGATGAACTTATGCGTCGCCTTGTTGAACCAAATCTTATTCAACCAACATTCGTAGTCGATTATCCGAAAGAAATATCACCATTAGCAAAATCTCATCGCAATGGTGATCCATCCTTGGTAGAGCGATTTGAATTATTTATTGGCGGTGCGGAATTCGCAAATGCATTTACTGAGTTGAATGATCCGATAGATCAACGTGAACGATTTGAAAGTCAAAAGCGTCTCATGGAAGAAGGCGAAGATGAGGCACATCCCGTGGATGAAAACTTTTTACAAGCCATGGAATGTGGTATGCCGCCAACGGGCGGTGTTGGCATCGGAGTCGATCGGCTTGTGATGTTGTTGACTGAAAATCGTTGGATCAAAGATGTTATTCTATTTCCAGCGTTGCGGTCGGTGGATTGATTGCTTCCTAATATTATTGGTAGCATAATTGATTATAATTATCTCAAGATAACGGGACAAACCACAGAATAATGCGACTAGTTCCTGACATTGCATTTAGATTAATCCGGTCACCGCATAAAAGAAGTTTCTCTTCGTTAGCTAGTATTCTAGCTGTCGTCGGTCTTGCACTGGGAATTGCAGCTCTTATCTTGACATTTAGTATTCTTCAGGGATTTGAAAAAACACTATCAGATAAGATTGCCGGGTTTGATGGACATATCAGGATAGAACATTTTCTCAATTCCCCACTAAATGAACATGATGATATGGTCGATTCAGTATTGGCAGATATTAATTTGCCTATCACAATAGTATCCTATATTCAAAAATCAGCATTGATACGTAAAGGGAGATTGGCAGAAGGATTACTTGTCGAGGCAATTTCTGTAGACCAATTGCACATTCTTGAACCGATAATATCCAATATTCCTGAAATTACCACGGATGCCTGGATTATATTGGGTGATCGCCTGGCACAATCCATGGATATCGAATTAGATGATAAAATTGCATTGATTGATATAGAATCCATGGGTAAACCAGTTGGGCAACGTCAATTGTTGACATTTACAGTGGTTGGACTTTTTCATTCAGGATTATTTGAATATGATAAAACAGTAGCCTATATCGGTTTAGGCAGAGCGCAAGAATTGTTCGGAATGACTGAGAAGATTAGTGGAACGAAAATTATCACAGATAGCATTGATATTATTCCTGAATTAGTTGCTCATTTAGAAGACGGTTTGAGTTATCCTTATTACGTTATGACCTGGGAAGAAAAACATCATATTTTATTTCAGTGGATGGCGACTCAAAAATTGCCCATATTGATATTTTTTGGATTAATCACATTGGTTGGTGTAGTGAACATTCTTGCAGCATTAAGCATGATTGTAATCGAAAAAGTACGTGCTATTGGTATCCTAAAATCCATGGGAATGACAAACAGATCTATTATGACAATTTTCACTTTAGATGGGATAATTATTGGAATGTTGGGTACTATTTTAGGAATCGTATTTTCTCTATTGGTCGCCTGGGCACAGGGTCAATGGAATATACTCACGATTCCTGAAGATGTTTATTTTATGGATCGAGTTCCATTTTACTTTACGCCCATGTTATTTGTCTGGCATATGATTATAGGAATTAGTATTTCAATGATTGCATCCATTGCCCCGGCTTTCAAAGCCGCTTCCATTGAACCAGCCACAGCAGTGCGGTACGAATGAAATTCCATCATTATATCGCAAAACGATTTGCCCTTGGTGGCAAAGGTGCCGGTGCGAGTCGATTTATAGGTTGGATTGCCATATTGGGAATGGGGATAGGTTGTTTTGCCCTTGTTCTCGCGGTTTCAGTATTGCAAGGATTTGAATCAAAAGTTATTGAAAAAATTATTGGATTTGAGAGTGACATACGCATCCATGGCAGTCTAAAAGACGAAGATTTGAGCGAAATTCGGGATTTACCAGATATTCAATCCATTATACCATTCATGGAACGAAAAGGGTTAATCCATCGAAAAGGAAATGACATTCGACTGATTACATTAAAAGCGATTAATCCATCGGCAATTGATGAATTTTATGACATAATAATACCGGACAGAGAAAAAACGTCGACTGAAAATCCAGTATATGTTGGTCAAACCATGGCTATGCGTCTTAATGTGCGAGTGGGTGACCAAATATCACTCATGAGCCCGGTTGATACTCCCGGAATATTCGGATTACCCAAAATTATTTCTGGAACAATAGCAGGTATATTTTCAGCCGAAGTTTTACAATTTGATGATGATATTGCATTTATTCCCATGGATGTTGGTCAAGCCTTGTTCAGCCGGAAAGCTGGTGTGGATGGATATGATGTAAGATTGAAATCATCTGAATTGGCTTCTGACGTGAAGCAAAATATTCAAGAGATCATTCCTGAGACAAATGTTGAAACATGGACTGAAATGCATGAAGCACTCTTTAATGCGATGCGCATGGAGCGAATTGGTGCAATACTTATCTTAAGCCTAATTATTATTGTTGCGGCCTTCAATTTGGCCACAACCCTGGTTTTAGTGTCATCGCAAAAAGTAAGTGAATTGGGAATGTTACGTGCTATGGGTACTGATAAATCGGTTATCGAAAAAATAATATTCCGACAAGGAATATTAATCGGAGGCTCAGGCGCAATCGCGGGATTTGTACTTGGTTGTATTTTGATATTTATCCAAATTTTGTTTGAGCCTATTACGCTCCCTGCAGATATATATTTCTCAACAATTCTCCCGGTAGAGCTCACGCTAAACGCCGCACTTACAATTATTATTATAGCAATGATTTCTATTGTATTTGCATCAAAATTGGCTGCGAGCCGATTACGTTTTATTGATCCAATAAATACATTATTCATGGAAAAATAGTATGACCATTTTACACGCCAACTCTATTCATAAATCTTACAGAACCGGGAAAAAGCATCTTAAAGTACTTTCGGATATAAATCTGGAAATATCAAAAGGTGATTTTGTCACTATTATGGGTCCATCAGGATGCGGCAAATCAACATTATTGAATATCTTGGGTACTTTAGATAAACCTGATGAAGGTGATTTGTCCTTATGTTCAAAAAACGTATCTCAGTTGTCAGATACAGCATTATCTAAGTTTCGTAACCAGCACATCGGGTTTGTTTTTCAATTCCATCACTTATTACCTGAGTTTACAGCAGAGGAAAATATCTTAATCCCTGCACGAATTGCAGGAAATCAATTTGAAAGCAAACATAAAGCACAGGAACTATTCGAATATTTTGGTTTAAAAGAACGGAAAGATCATTTCCCCTTACAATTATCTGGCGGGGAAAGACAACGGTTAGCTTTATGCCGCGCATTGGTCAATGAACCCGATATATTATTAGCGGATGAGCCAACAGGTAACCTTGATACTGGGAATGCCAACAAATTAATTGAGTATCTAAATAATCTTCGCAACGAATTCAAACAAACGATTTTGATCACAACCCATAATCCAGATGTTGCTAAAGAGGGTAATATTCGGTTAATATTGGAAAACGGAACCCTACAGACAAACAATCTTTTTGAGAACCCTTAAATTGCAAGTGATATGAAAGAAAATTTTTCCAAACGTGTTCAATCGGTAATGAAATTTGCCAAGGAAGAAGCAATTCGCCTTGGTCATAGCTATGTGGGCTCCGAGCATCTTTTGCTTGGGATACTCCAACTAAAATCGGGACAAGCTGCAAATATATTTGAGGTCTACGATTGCGATGTGGATGAAATGCGATCCATGATCGAAGATATGATTAAAAAATCCGGTGGAACTTTAACATTGGGACACTTACCATTAACCCGACGGGCTGAACGTATCCTGAGAAATGCCTTTACTGAAGCAACTTCTCTGGGAAATAAAATGGCCAGCGATGAGCACTTAGTTTTATCCATATTAAAAGAATCAGAAGGCATTGCCTATGAAGTATTGGTTGGTTTTAATCTGGATTATCAAAATGTAAAAGACCTAATTCAACAAGATTTAAGTAAGGGAATATCCCCAGTTGCTAAAATTGAAAAATCCAAAAAATCAAAGACACCGGCATTAGATCATTTTAGCAGGGATGTAACTGAGTTAGCCCGAAATGGCGAATTGGATCCTGTGATTGGAAGAGAAGAAGAAATTGTGCGAGTAGCACAAATACTCAGTAGACGAAAAAAGAATAATCCTGTTTTAATTGGTGAACCGGGTGTTGGTAAAACTGCAATTATTGAAGGATTAGCACATAAAATTGTTGAAAAATCTGTACCTAGATTGTTAAGAAATAAACGCATTTTATCATTGGATTTAGCATCAACTGTTGCTGGTACCAAATACCGTGGTCAATTTGAAGAACGTATGAAAACCCTCATGGTAGAATTAGAGAACACCGACGATGTCATTCTATTTATTGATGAAATTCATACACTTGTCGGAGCGGGAGGTGCGACAGGATCACTGGATGCTTCAAATATGTTCAAACCAGCGTTGGCGCGGGGCGATATACATTGTATTGGCGCAACGACTATGGATGAGTATCGAAAGTCTATTGAAAAGGATGGCGCTTTAGAACGTCGATTCCAGCGGATTATTGTGAATCCACCAAGCACAGAAGAATCGATAGAAATATTGTGTGGCTTACAACCAAATTATGAAAAACACCATAATGTTAAATATGATAAGGAAGCCATCAATGCTTGCGTGTATTTAGCAGAGCGTTATATCAGCAATCGTTTTCTCCCTGATAAGGCTATCGATGTAATGGATGAAGTAGGATCTCGATCTCATATGGAAAATGTCGTTGTTCCTAAAAAGATTGTTAACATTGAAAATGAAATTGATGATTTACGAATTCAAAAAGAGACAAAGGTTGCGGAGCAAAAATTTGAAGATGCTGCGCTTTTGAGAGATTCGGAACATCAATTAATAAAAAAACTTGGTGATTATCATAAAAATTGGGTTGAAAAAGAAAAAATGAATCCTGTCCGAATCACTAAACAGAATGTCGCTGATGTGGTTGCATTAATGACAGGTATTCCAATTAATGAAGTTGCAGAATCTGAAGGCCAAAAACTCCTCAATATGCGAGAAGGATTACACCAATATATTGTCGGACAAGATCCTGCAATTGACTCACTCACGCGATCGATTCAACGAGCAAGGGCTGGATTAAAAAATCCTAATCGACCAATTGGTGTTTTTCTGTTTTTGGGACCAACAGGAGTTGGTAAAACAGAAATGGCTAAAGGATTGGCACAATATCTTTTTAGCCATACGAATTCATTAATCAAGTTAGATATGTCTGAGTATAGTGAGCGATTTACCGTGTCGCGTCTTATAGGGGCACCTCCAGGATATGTTGGGTACGAAGAAGGGGGCGATTTAACAGAAAAAGTGCGAAGAAATCCGTATTCTGTTATTTTGTTTGATGAAATTGAAAAAGCCCATCCAGATGTTTTCAATCTACTATTGCAACTTTTTGATGAAGGTTCTTTAACGGATAGTCTAGGACGTAAAATTGATTTCAAAAACTCAATAATTATTATGACATCAAATTTGGGAACGAAATCACTTCATAACCAATCAGGTATGGGGTTTTTAGATAGCGACAAAGCATCTGAAACACGCGATATTGAACAGAAAATAATGGAAGAAGTAAAAACACTTTTTAATCCTGAATTTTTAAACCGTATTGATGATAAGCTTGTTTTCCACACATTGAAAAAAGAGCATGTTTTGGGCATAGTTGATATCCAATTAGCAGATTTACATGAAAACTTATCTGAAATGGGGATCAGTCTTACTATTACGAAACGCGCAAAACAATTATTGATGGAAAAGGGATATAGTCTAGAATATGGGGCAAGGCATCTAAGAAGAGAAATTCAAGCAAATCTTGAGAATCCAATTTCTGAATTATTGCTGGAAAAATCCTTCAAACACGGTGATGTTATTAAAATAAGTGCCCTAAAATATGAATTTATTATTGAATCAAAACAAAAGCGAAATTCTTCTAAGAGCAGGAAAATAGCATCGGAAGAACAACTGCTAGCATAACTTGTCTGCCATATAACAATACTCATCTCTGCCATTTCGGTTGACATACAACCATGGCACTATAATTGTGAAATAAACTCCGTCTATTGATAAAGGAGTTTTATTCATGGGAAAAATTATTGGAATCGACCTTGGAACCACAAATTCATGTGTGGCTGTTCTTGAAGGTGGTGAGCCGACCGTTATTACAAGTCCTGAAGGTGGAAGAACAACACCTTCAATTGTAGCATTTACAAAAAACGATGAACGTCTGGTGGGACAACCAGCAAAACGTCAAGCCGTAACAAACCCTACCAACACTGTTTATTCTATAAAACGGTTTATGGGGCGTATGTATGACGAAGTTGGAACTGAAATGAATGAAGTTCCATACGCAGTAAATAAAAATGCAAATGGTGCTGTTGTTGTAAAAGCAGGTGGAAAAGATTATACACCGCCTGAAATAGGTGCCATGGTTCTGCAAAAATTGAAGCAAATGGCTGAAGAACATTTAGGTACTCAAGTTACCGAAGCTGTTATCACTGTACCGGCATATTTTAATGATGCACAACGTCAAGCGACTAAAGATGCTGGTAAAATTGCTGGTTTGACTGTTCGTAGAATTATTAATGAACCAACAGCTGCAGCCCTCGCCTATGGAATGGATAAAAAACATGATGAAAAAATTGCTGTTTTTGATTTAGGTGGAGGGACATTTGATATTTCCGTGCTTGAGTTAGGAGATGGTGTTTTTGAAGTAAAATCGACCAATGGTGATACTCACCTTGGTGGTGACGACTTTGATCAGAAAGTTATTGATTGGATTGTGAATGAATTTAAGAAAAGTGATGGTATTGATCTAAAACAGGATCCAATGGCATTGCAACGTCTTAAGGAAGCTGCTGAAGCTGCGAAGAAAGAATTATCAAGCTCAAAGCAGACCGATATTAATCTTCCTTTCATTACCGCAGATGCTTCAGGGCCAAAGCATCTTAATTTGAATCTAACACGTGCAAAGTTTGAAGAGTTGGTGGACGATCTTATTCAACGGATAATTGGACCATGTAAACGTGCGATGAAAGATGCAGGATTGTCTGCAAGTGAAATTGATGAAGTTATTCTTGTTGGTGGATCAACACGAATCCCAGCCATTCAAGACAAGGTGAAAGAAATATTTAAGAAAGAACCAAACCGCAGTGTAAATCCTGATGAAGTTGTAGCTCTTGGTGCTGCAATTCAGGGTGGTGTATTGGCTGGTGATGTCGATGATATTTTATTGTTGGATGTTACTCCATTATCTTTGGGTATTGAAACATTAGGTAGCGTTTCAACAAAGCTAATCGAACGTAATACAACCATCCCCACAAAAAAGTCACAAGTGTTTAGTACGGCTGCTGATAATCAAACAACTGTCGAAATACATGTTTTGCAGGGTGAGCGTGAAATGGCAATGGATAATAAAACCATAGGTCGTTTTCATCTGGATGGAATGCCACCAGCGCCACGCGGAATTCCTCAAATCGAAGTAATCTTTGATATTGACGCTAATGGAATTTTAAATGTGACAGCCAAAGATAAAGCAACCAGTAAAGAGCAAAGTATTCGTATCGAAGCCTCAAGCGGATTATCGGACACTGAAGTAGATAAAATGGTTAACGATGCTAAGAAACATGAGTCTGAGGATAAACAAAAGCGCGAAGAAATTGAATTGCGTAACCAAGCTGAGCAGCTCGTTTATCAAACCGAGAAAAACATCAAAGAGTTTGATGAAAAACTGGGCGAAGATGACAAAAAAGAACTCCAAGACGCTTTGGAAGAATTAAAAAAAGCAAATTCCGGTTCAAATTTAGATGATGTTAAAAATGCCACTGAAAAACTGAATCAGACTTGGAGCAAACACGCAGAAAAAATGTATGCTGATACGCAATCAGCTGATGATCAAGCTCAACCTGAGCCACCTAAAGACCAAAGTCCTAAAGAAAAAAAGGACAAAAGTGATGGAGAAATTGAAGACGCTGATTTTGAGGTTGTAGACTAATAACATCACGATAAGTAATCTTATTAAAGCGTCTCATTATTGAGACGCTTTTTTTGTATTTGGAACTCACAGCATGTAACTTTGTTAGTTAAGGCGAAAAGAAAACTGGTTATGAAACGCGCACGTATCACAATATATGGATTCATCATATTGATGGTTTGGGGGGGGTATTTTCTCCTCAAACCTGATATCTGGCATTCTTTTATTGTTCATCGACTTAATATAAAATATTTAAATGCTACAGGGTGGGAAATATCAATAAATAGATTTGAAGGTCACTTGTTATCGAAAATCCATGCAGATAATATTAAATTTATTAACACGGATGGTCGTACGGTTGAACTGCCTGATCTAATGTTCAATTTTAACCCAATTTCATTATTTTTTGGTGGCATCAGTTTTGATGATATTGAAATAAATGACATTTATATTAAAACTGCAAAAGGAATTTCTCAGGATTCTTTTGATGAAGGTAAAGGAAAAATATCTCCAACTAGGTTTATTTTGCCTTTATCTGTGAAAAACCTGAAACTGCATGGTCTCGTTAGTATTGATTCTCCAGATTCTTATGTTCAGATAAATATGGATATTCAAGGGGAAATAGGTCACAATTCGCAGAATATCTGGGCTACGATAAATGATTTAAATATTCAAAATCTTAAAGACAATACTAGAATTCAATTGCAAAATGCATTTATTCAGATTTCAAACACAACTATAATTACGTCACTAACTAATGCCAATATTAATGGTGTTGCGCTACAAGGTGATTTAAAATATTTTGAAGATAAAGTAAGGCATTTGCAGGGGAATCTATCATTATTGGATTATCATATTCCGGCTGATTTCTTTGGTCGTGTTCCGCTTCAGCCTGAAATTTCTTCACTAGATATTCATTTTTCATTTAATACTGACTTTGAATTAACCCATGGAACTCTCCAAGTAAAAAGTCCTCTAGGATTAGACATGAGTGGAGAATTTTTGGTTCAGGATTATCAAGACTACATGAAGTTGCATCAAGTGACGTTACAAAGTTCTGAAGCTAAATTATTTGGAAAAGGTGTAATAGAAAAAAGCGGTAGGATTAACGGGTCATTAGAACTGGAAAATTTTGATTTAAGTGAATGGCTTATTAGTGATAAAATAACCCGAATCTCAGGTATAACTCTATTAGAAGGAAATATCGAAAACGGACAAATTGCCTCTGTATCTATTTCTGCCGAAATTCAAGATTCTGGACTATATCAAGGTGAAATACTTTCCCTGTCTGGTTCCGCCTCTTACTCCAATGAATCTCTCCAAATTACAGATCCGTTAATTATCGGTATTGATCAAAGCAGCATAGAAGCTTCAGGCTGGGCAAATTTTGATGATAGAACTATGGATTTTCACTGTGAATTGCAGAATGCTAGTCCATTTTTACTGAATAACTTTTGGTCTGATACACTTGAGCAGGGATTGGCAACTGGATTACTCCACATAAATGGTAGTTTTGAAGAACCTATGGTTGTGGTAGATGTAGATTGTAAGAATATCCTTTATAAAAATCTTTATGTATCAGATGGATCATTGGATGCTACAATAAATAATATAGATTTACTGGATGAAGGATATGCACGAATACGGATCAACAAAGGAACGTATGAAGATAATCTGATTGATAATGCTTCATTAGAGATCCAGTTCTTGAATGATGGGATTTCTATTGATCATTTATATGTTAAGGAAGGAGAAAATTATTTAGAGCTAAATGGCCATTTTGATAAAAACAAAATATTGGACATATCACGAATCCAAATGGCGTACAAATCACATTTTATTATTAATCCCTCCAATATAAAAATTTCATTTCAGGATTCTATTAATCATTTATTCCCATTTAAGCTGCATGTGGATGATGGGGTTATAGAGGGAACAGCTTTCTGGGATGATGCCATAACGGGTAATCTGAAATTATCCAATATAAATTCAGAAATAATTTCGTGGTTTGCGCCTGAAAATATTCCTGAATTTTCTGGTGTTGTTTTTGGTGAAATTAATACACGACCCGAATTTAAATCACAAGGCTACGAAGTAGATGTCGCTATAAAAAATGGAGAATTAAAAGGACAGCCATTTCAGGATTTATTATTGTCTTTCGTATTTCATGATTCGATACTTCATATTGATGAAATGACATTAATAGGAGATAAAACGGGGATACAATTATCAGGTACTATTCCTCAGGGATTTCCAAGGCAGAATACAAAAATCCCCTTTTCTTTAGAAACATCATTTACGCATATGGACATGGAATGGTTTATGACTTTAATGCCACCATGGTTTCATATTGGGGGTTCGGCTACGGGAGTATTTTCATTATCAAGTACTCAATCCAAAACTATCTTTGATTATGATTTAGATATTGATAACACCATTTTTGATCGAATTCCTCTCGGACATGTTAAGGGAATCGGAAATTATGACGGAGTTCGAATGAACATAGAATCCTTCTCTTCTGAGAAACCCAATGGCGATCAAATATATGGAAATGGATACATACCACTTAATTTTACACCAGGTTCACCACTTTTTGCGAAATTTAAACCATCTGAATCGCTGTTAATTGATGCCCAGGGAACTTTTAGTAATATGGATTTCTTAACATTGTATTTAAGTGATGTTGATTCAATTGACGGTGATGTGGATTTACACCTGAATTTGAGTGGGGTTCCAGAACAAATAATGAGAAATGGGTCAATCAAATTAAATGATGGCAGTATCTACACACTTTTGTTAAATGATCCAATTCGAAATGTGACAGGCAGCGCAGATATATTTGATAATAGTTTCATTTTTAAATCTTTTACAGGGAGCATGCATCAAAATGGTAGTTCAAAACAACAAAATTTGACCATTACAGGGGGAATGGATTTAACAAAATTCTTCAAACCAAAGTTTGATCTTGTTGTGAAGGGGAACGATTTACATATGGATGTTCTTGAGAGTGACATCACTGGATCCGTAAACGCAGACATTACTGTAGTTGGACGGGATACAATAACTATTGAAGGAGATGTTGGATTAATTGATGTGGAAATGTTTCAAGAGTTTGCTTCAACTGATATTGGTGAATCGACCGAGAATAGCGTAACAATTATAGAATATAAAATCAATTTTCCAATTGTTGATCAATTCACACTACTAAATAGCCAAATGGATGCTAGGCTCATTGGAGAGATTAGTTATACAAAAATTGGGAATTATGTAGCAGATTATGCAGGTGAATTACAATTTGAAGATGGCAAATTTTACTTTTATGGCGATATTTTTAATATCGGGTATGGATACCTCGCATTTGATAATCAGGGATTTAATCCTTATATGGAAGTTGAAGCGGTTACTGCAATCGATGACGAGGTAATAACTCTTCAAATTATGGGTACTCTTGACAATCTTGTTATTACACCAAGTTCGTCAAGTGGATATTCACCTAGTGACATCTTTGAATTACTCACACTAGGTAAACGATTTGAAGAACAAGAATTCACAACGACAGGTTTTGGTGAACAAACGCAACAATTTTTAGGAGCGTTATTAGTTTCCCAAATAGAACGTAATCTAGCAAACCTTGGTAGTGCAGGCGCACTTGGTATTATAGAGGATGTTTCAATTACTGGTGCAACAAGTTTGATTGATCCAAATAGTAAAGAAGAATTAGCCATTAAGGCTGGGATAACGGATAATCTGTCATTTGCCTATCGAAGGTCTTTCTCTTTGGCAAATCCATTAAATGAAGTTGGTGTAGAAGTCAAAGTAAATCGATATATTTCTGTAGTTGGTAATGTTGATGAAACCGGTAATTTTAACGTAAAATATCGGTTACGTTACTCATACTAGAGAAGTATTTGAATACATTCCCTAAAAATATAATTCCAACAATTCTAATCTTGGCAAGCTTTGTGTTCTGTCAGGATGAAATTTCCGTTCGGAGTCTTACAATCGAAGGAAATAATAGTATAAAAACAAAAGATATTAAACCACTGTTACGTCTTGAAAAAGGAAGCTGGTTTTCAAAACCAACATTTGATCGTAGACTTCTAAAAATGGACGCAATTACAATCAAAAACTACTATCTATCGCAAGGATATTTAGGCGTGTTGGTTGCGGATTCGTTTTCTATCTCAAATGATAAGGCTGAAATCCATTTTCGGATTGTAGAAGGTGACCAATATTATATTCGATCGATTCAAGTTACAGGTAACAAGATATTACCCAGTCAAAGAATCCTTGATATTTTACAATTTCGTACTGGAGAACCCTATAATCCAGTAACTGCAAACTTGCAATTACCGGTGCTTGAGGCTGAACATCATCGATATGGTAAGTTGTATGCAAATGTTACAATTCGGGATGACATCCAAGATTCTGTTGATTTACTTATTGAGGTTCATGAAGGGATCGACGTCGGTATTAAAGACTATTATTTAGAGGGCGTTGAACCAATTAATCCAAAAGTGGTTGAAAGAGAAATTGTATTTGAGCGTGATGCTTTATATCAAAAAGATTTAATGGATAAAACACAAAGGAGAATAAAAGAGACAGGTGTTTTTTCTTTAGTTACGCTATCTCCGATTCGGTTGGTACAAACTGATTCATTGGTAAACGTTCTAATAGAACTGCGTCAATTCAAAACACGAGAATGGATATCAGAAGGTGGAGTATATCCGGTGGAATTTTTTGAAGGATATGATGCCATCCCTGGTCTTGGTGGAGATATTGAATGGCGTAATCGAAGTCTGTTTCATACATCAACGAATTTTTCTACTAAAGTATCGGGACATATTCCATTTGAGCAGGATTTTTATTATCCAAAAATTTCATACGATGTGAGCTTTAGCAATCAATGGTTTCTTGGCCTCTGGCGAATTCCAACTACCATTGGATTATACTATGAAACGTTGAAAAAACCAGACCGGCGTGAAGATCCTAATATATATCGGTACGGATTTAAAATTGAAAATAATGTCAAATTCCTGAATAGATCCTATGTTCTCTCTGGAATAAGCTGGGAGAAATACATAGTCCCCAAAGAGACCACGGTTAATGAGAAAACTGCTACGGATATCGAACAGCGATCGATTGATTTTAAAATTCATATTGATAAAACAAATCATCCCTTATTTCCATCACGGGGATTAAAACTGGATGTCGATCTAAGACAAACTGGTGGTCCATTATTGGGAGGAAGTCGTGAATATTTTAAATATGATATTGGGGCTAATTCTTATTTCCCATTATTGGGACAGATAGTATTTGCCGGTAGAATTAAATATGGAATGATGGTTGGATGGAAATCCAGCTATGATGATATTCAATATGATAAATTTTATTTGGGAGGAAGTACAACCTTAAGAGGTTGGGATACATTTAGATTTAAAACTCAATCTGCTGAAAACGGAGAAGTCATCCCTTACGGCGATGTCATACGATTGCTATCTAATTGGGAAGTTCGATTCCCATTGTTCTGGCGATTGGGAATGGAGCTCTTCATTGATGGTGGACTATTAGTAAGTAATAATTCATCTATAAAATATTCAAGTATTGAGTGGAATGAGGGAGCGGGTTTAACAATAGAAACTCCTCTAGGTCCGATTCGTTTAGATGTAGCGTACCCAATGGAAGATAAAGGCAATCGGAAAATACATTTAGGAGTACATTACATTTTTTAGGGAACTCCTATTTTATTTCGGTGTTTCAATGGGCAAAACCGTTGCGAAGAGGTACGACGTTCGTCTAAATTCCGCCACTTTTTTAACTGAACCAATGGAAAAGAAAATGCGATCCAAAATAGTATTAATTGGAATTATATTAGTTTTACTGGCTAGTTGTGGTAAATCACCAAATAAATTGTTAGAATTGGCTGATGATCACATCAAAGCTGGTGAATATGAATTAGCAATCAGCACCTATAATGAACTCATTGAAAGTCATTCTGAAGACACGCTCGTTCCTGAAGCATATTACAGATTAGCCCGTTTACACCTAGATCGTATGAGCGATTATGACCGTGGATTCGAAATATTAACTGAATTGACCTCGAAATATCCGACTAGCAAAACGAGTAGTATGGCAGATGCAGATATAATATATTTTCCTGAGTGGTTAAAGAATATGGCTGAATCGCAAAGGAACAAAAAAGAGATTCAAAAATCTGTGAACACACTTAACTATTTGATTGGACACTATCCCAAACATGAAATATCTCCAAAGGCGCAATACCTCATCGGAGATATTTATATGAATGATCTTCGTGATTTTGGTAAAGCTATTGGAAGTTATAATAAAGTTGTGGAATTATTTTATGGGTCTGGTCAAGATGCCCATGCCCAGTTCATGATAGGTTATATTTACGCTAATGTGTTAAATGATAATGAAAAAGCAAAAGAAACCTACGCTGTATTTCTAGAAAAATATCCTAAACACGAACTCGTGCCATCTGTTAGGTTTGAGCTGGAGTATCTTGGAATGGATATAAATGAAATACCCGTTCTGAAACACATTGCTGGTGATGAACCGGCACTACCCCAATAAGGAAATATCAATATGAGTGACTTTAGTTTATCCGAAATCAATGAGCGGATAGCAAGGGAGTCCACCTTTGTCGATGACCTCAAACGCGCTTTAAGTACTGTTATTGTTGGTCAACAAGAACTTATAAATAAAATATTAATCTGTATTTTGGCTGATGGACATATTTTATTGGAAGGCGTACCAGGTCTTGCAAAAACGCTTACTATCAAATCGTTAGCCCAGTTAATTCAAACCCAATTCCAGCGTATTCAGTTTACACCGGATATGTTGCCTGCTGATTTATTGGGGACTTTAATTTATAATCAGAAAACAGGATCTTTTGAAACTCACAAAGGACCCATATTTTCGAATATTATCCTTGCTGATGAAATTAATAGAGCACCTTCAAAAGTACAAAGTGCCCTTTTGGAAGCGATGCAGGAAAAACAAATTACCATTGGTGAAGAGACATTTTTCCTGGAAAAGCCTTTCCTGGTCATGGCAACTCAGAATCCTATTGAACAAGAAGGAACATATCCGTTACCGGAAGCTCAAGTAGATCGTTTTATGTTTAAACTAAAAGTAGATTATCCATCCAAGGAAGAAGAGCGAACAATCCTTAGGCGTGCAGCGAAAACCGGGGATGCATTTGGTGAACTTTCCGCAGTTGTGAATTCTGATGCAATTATTCAAGCACAAAAAACCATCAATGATATTTATGTTGATGAAAAAGTTGAAGAATATGTGTTAAACCTTGTATTTGCCACGCGGGATCCCGAGTCATTTGGACTAAATGACCTAAGCGGTTTAATAGAATATGGAGCTTCACCCCGAGCTACTATTAATTTAATTCTTGCCTCCAAGGCTCGTGCATTTATCGAACATCGTGGTTATATCACACCTGAAGATGTACGATATATTGGCGCGGAGGTTCTACGTCATCGCATTATTCTAACCTATGAAGCTGAAGCGGAAGAATTGACCTCCGAAGATATTATCAAACGGTTGTTTGATACCATAGAAGTACCCTGATTCACAGGGATATTCACTGAACGATGATACCCAGAGAAATTCTAAAAAAAGTACGTCGTATTGAAATTCGGACCAAAGGATTGGTAAACGATCTGTTTGGTGGTGAGTATCATTCTGTATTTAAAGGTCGGGGTATGACATTCTCAGAAGTTCGTGAATATGTCCCTGGTGACGATATTAGACTCATTGATTGGAATGTTACAGCACGGTATGGCTCACCTTATGTGAAAATATTTGAAGAGGAACGTGAACTCACAGTATACCTCGTCGTCGATGTATCTCGATCCGGAAGTTTTGGATCTGGAGATCAATTTAAACTAGAGTTGGGAACTGAAATTGCAGCAGTCTTGGGTTTCTCTGCCATTAAAAATAATGATAAAGTAGGCGCAATTTTATTCAGCGATGAGGTTGAAAAATATATCGCACCCAAAAAGGGAAGAAGTCATGTTCTTCGTTTGGTTCGAGAACTATTATTTTATAAACCTGAGGGCAAAGGCACTTCATTTACAAAAGCGTTAGATTTTATTTTAAAAGTGGCAAAGCGCAGGAGCGTCATCTTTATTATTTCAGATTATATGGACGAATCATATTGGCAATCATTGAAAATTGTAAATCGTAAGCATGATCTGATTGGGATTCAAATTTATGATCCAGTAGAAATGGATATGCCAAATCTTGGATTAGTAAAAGTACATGATCCTGAGACAGACGAAGAATTTTGGATTGATGCATCGTCTAAAAAAGATCGGGATGAGTTTGTGAAAATCCAGAAGTCAATTCAAGAAGAATTCATTAAAAGATGCAAAAAGAACCGATTCGATTTAATTCCTGTTTCAACCAAAGAGGATTATATCGAACCCATAATGAATTATTTTCGTCGTAGGGAGAAACGGTATTAATGCGAATCGTCCCTTATATTTTAATTGTAATGGTTATTGTTGGATGTGCAGGTGAATTTGAGTCCCAAGGTAATATCGTTTTCGATACTTCATTAGATACTACTGCCGGACGTGTTGGGGACATATTTCACTATACTATATCCATTGGAGGATTAACAAATCAATCCCTGTCACTCCCTACGTTGATTATTCCTGAAGGAGAAGTGCGATCGGTTTTCCTGCTGGAAGAAGAAAATAGTATTAGCGGTGCGGAGTTTCAAATTGTCTATTGGGATACTGGACAACAAATTATTCCATCATTTACATTAGATATTATCAATCCTGATAGTTCAATTGATATGTCTTTCAAATCTGATCCAATGTTTATTACAATTTATTCAGTTGTCACACCTACCGATCAACCGGGTCTTAAGCCCATTAAACCACCGGTCCCCGTTGAAAAACCCATTCCATGGAGAATAATATTATTATTGACGATTATACTCTTGTTGATTGGTGGAATACTTTATTTATGGCGTAAAAGGATTCATAAAATACAATTTCCTGAAAATCTAATTGATTTTATAGAACCAGATAGATGGGCTCTGAAGCGATTGAATGAATTAAAAAAATCAGATTTAACGGATATTAAAAATTCGTATACAATTTTGTCACACATTTTGCGTGAATATATTGAACGGTGTTTATATGTCCGTACTTTAGAAATGACAACTGAGGAAATTATTGCGCACAAAAATTTATTTCAATTTTCTGATAATATGTTCGAAGAATGGATGTTATTATTAAAACGGTCTGATTTGACAAAATATGCCAAACATATTCCTGATTTGGCCACGATGCATCGTGATGTTGATTGGGCAAATCAGTTTATCAAGGATACAATCCCGATGTGGAAATTTGAATCAGAAGCCAATCAGGTTGATGCTTGAATCAATGAATGATTCCTGTAATCATAAATTTGAAGTCCCGGTTGGCGTAAGTAAATTATCCGGCTTTTATTAAAAGGAGATTCTATGGCAACAACAGCCGATATCCGCAATGGCGCAGTAATGTTATTTAAAGACAAGCGCATGAGAGTTGTGGACTTTCAACACGTAAAACCCGGTAAGGGTGGTGCTTTCGTCCGTACAAAGTTAAAAGATATCCAATCAGGGAAACTTATTGACCATACATTTAATGCTGGTGCACGGGTAGAGTTTATTCGCGTCGAAGCAAAGATGATGCAATATCTGTATGAAGATGGTGACCAAAGCGTTTTTATGGATAATGAAACCTTTGATCAATTAAATGTTAGCCTCGGGGAAGAAAAACAATTCCTCAAAGCTGGTATGAATGCTGATCTTCTTTTTGATGGTGATGAAGTCATTGATGTTAGGTTACCTGCCCACGTACAAATGGAAGTCACAGCTACTGAACCAGGTATGAAAGGGAATACAGCCACAGGTGCAACAAAACCAGCGACACTTGAAACTGGTTATACCGTAAATGTTCCTCTCTTTATTGATGAAGGCGATATCTTGAAGATTGATACTCGTACAGGAGAATACCTGGAACGTGTTTCTAAAGCATAAAAGGGCCTAAGTATGAGTAAGTGGCAGGATAAAGTAAAAGAAATTATATATTTGCTGGAAAACAGCGATATGAATGAGCTGGACATTACTTTTTGGGGTGGACGTAGATTTAGGGTTGTGAAGTCACCTGGAATAACAACTGGTTTAGCAAGTGCTTCACCTACAGTTGTATCCGGAGCGACAACAACCGCCGAATCTCTCACCGAAACGATGGGTAGTGAATCAATCCTTGGAGAACAAATAATTTCTCCTATGCCCGGTACTTTTTATCGCTCCCCATCACCTGACTCCGATTCATTTGTCAAAGAAGGTGATCAAATTATAAAAGGCGATACATTGTGTATTATTGAAGCCATGAAAATCATGAATGAAATAGAATCTGAAATAAATGGGGTTGTTAAAAAGATTCTTATTGAAGATGGTAAACCCGTTGAATACAATCAACCATTATTTATTGTAGAACCAAACGGATAATTGATGTTCAAAAAAATCCTCATAGCAAATCGTGGGGAAATTGCCCTTCGTATTATTCGAGCGTGTCATGAATTGGGCGTCAAAACCGTTGCGGTTTATTCCACAGCTGATAGTTTATCTCTTCATGTAAAATTTGCCGATGAAGCAGTTTGTATCGGCCCAGGTCCCAGTGCTGATAGTTATCTTAACATTCCAAGGATTATTGCTGCAGGTGAAATCACCAATGCAGATGCGATTCATCCCGGGTATGGTTTTCTAGCAGAAGATGCCAATTTTTCACGTATATGTGCTGAAAATGACTTTGCCTTTTTAGGACCAACGCCCGATATCATCGATGCCATGGGAAATAAGGCTCAGGCAAAAATAACGATGAAAGAGGCAGGTGTCCCTGTAATTCCTGGCTCCGATGGACTTATAGAAAATCCTGAAGAAGCACTTGAGCTTGCAGAAGAAATGGGATACCCAATTATGCTCAAGGCATCCGCTGGAGGTGGTGGTAGAGGGATGCGACTAGTTCGCAAACCTGAAGAAATGCATTTGGCATATCGCACTGCACATGCTGAGGCAAGCACTGCTTTTGGCAACGGCGACATGTATATGGAGAAATTCATTGAAAATCCACGGCATATCGAAGTTCAAATATTAGGAGATATGTTTGGTAACGTAGTTGCTCTTGGAGAAAGAGAATGTTCTATTCAGCGCCGTCACCAGAAATTAGTTGAAGAATCTCCATCTGCTGCGGTGGATGATGCATTGCGTAATGAAATGTGTCAGATGGCCGTACGAGCATCAAAAGCCGTAAGTTACTGTGGCGCAGGTACTATTGAGTTTTTATTAGATAAACATAAAAATTTCTATTTTATGGAAATGAACACTCGTATCCAAGTGGAGCATACCATTACAGAAATGGTTACTGGTGTTGATTTAATCAAGCAACAAATTAAAATGCATGCTGGCGAAAAATATCCTGCATTTCTTGAAAATATTAAACTCCGTGGTCACGCTATTGAATGTCGGATTAATGCTGAAGATCCATCTAGGAATTTTTCACCCTCACCTGGGAAAATAACGATTTATCATATGCCTGGTGGAAAGGGTGTACGAATAGACTCTCATGCTTATGCCGGGTATGATATTCCGACGTATTATGATTCAATGATTGGTAAACTAATTGTATATGCCAGTGATCGCCAACGTGCTATTAATCGCATGCAACGAGCATTAGAAGAAACGATCATCGAAGGTGTAAAAACTACCATCCCATTTCATCGTGCTATTATGGCTGATAAACAATTTCAATCTGGCGAGTTTGACACCAGTTTTCTTGAAACATTTGAATACAATCCACCAATAGATAATGAGTAGAGGAAATAGTGAACGTACCAAAAAATTTGCAATACACAAAAGATCATGAATGGACAAAAATTGACGGGAAAATTATGACCATTGGTATTACGGATTTTGCCCAAGGCGAATTGGGAGATATTATTTTTGTAGAATTTCCTGAGGTAGGTCAAGATGTTGCTATTGGAGATCCTTTTGGTACCATTGAAGCTGTAAAAACAGTTGCGGATCTATTTTCGCCCGTAAATGGAACAATCACTGAAGTCAATGAAGACATCGAAGATGCCCCTGATAATATTAACTTGGACCCCTATGGAAAGGGTTGGCTTGTTAAAATTGAAATTAATGGAGAACCGGAAGACTTATTATCATCAGATGCATATGAGGAACTCATCAAATCCTAATGTGGAATGATATTTCAAGTAATGTTTTTGATTATCTAAAACACGTAAAAAATGAACGTGGAGCAGGCTATTTTGTATTAATTGATCCTGATCGTAAAAATGCCGAATCCATAGAGGATCGTGTCCAGACAGCGAATGAAAATGATGTAGACGCAATTTTTGTTGGTGGCAGTCTCATGATGGACGGTAAATATCACACCCGCGTTGAGATGATCAAGAAACTTTCCCATATCCCTGTAATATTTTTTCCAGGTGGTGTGAATCAACTAAACAGTCATTATGACGCCATGTTATTTATGTCCATTTTATCTGGACGAAACCCCCATTATTTAATAGGCGAACAGGTAATCGCTGCTCCCCTGGTCAAAGATGCCGGTATTGAAACAATTCCCACAGCTTATCTGTTAATAGATGGCGGAACTACAACAACTGTAGAATTCATGTCAGGAACCATGCCAATCCCAAATAATCGACCAGATATTGCCATTGCTCACGCTTTAGCCGCACAATATCTTGGGATGAAAATGGTTTATCTGGAAGCGGGTAGTGGAGCAAAATACCCAGTATCCAATGATCTGATTAGCGGAGTGAAACAAAATGCCGATGTATCATTGATCGTTGGCGGTGGAATTAAAACACCCGAGCAAGCAGCCGAAAAAGTAAAAGCTGGTGCTGATTTTATTGTAACTGGAACAGTAATTGAATCAGAATCCGGAAGCGGATTGATGAAATCATTTGCTGATGCCATTCATACCAAATGACTTTGAAATCCTAAATAGATTATGCGAACATTTATAGAAAATAAAATTCAAAATAACATTTCCACTACGCAAGAAATACTTACGCATTGCGTATCAGATATTGAAAATGTAATAGGTGTCGTTATTAATTGTTTGAAGAATGGTAATACAGTTTACTGGTGTGGTAATGGCGGAAGTGCCGGTCAAGCCCAACATCTTTCAGCAGAATTAGTAGGCGGTTTTCACGACCATCACAGACCTGCATTTCGATCCATTTCACTTACTACCGATACTTCTTTTATTACGGCCTGGGGAAATGATACATCTTTTGATACCATTTTTTCACGTCAAGTAGAGGGATTATGCAAATCCGGTGATGTACTCATTGGAATTACTACCAGTGGAAATTCAAGAAACATTATTGAAGCTGTTCAATTAGCAAAAATAATGGACGTTACAACGATCGTATTTACCGGTGTATCCGGCGGTAAAGTTGGTCCATTAGCTGATTATGCAATAAAAATTCCCAGTGATGAAACACAGCATATTCAAGAAGGTCACATTCTTGTCGGTCACATTCTTTGTGAAATTGTAGAAAAAGAGCTTTCCTAAATAGCAGGTTCCCGTTGTGGAAACCTATCTCAAAGATTACATAATATTATTACGTGTAGAGAAAAACCTCTCTCTCAATTCCATTGATGCTTATAAACGAGATTTAAATCGTTATTTGTTATATATCGAAACCGAGTTGGGCGTACGGACTGTAAAGTCCATTCAACATACCCACGTTAGACAATTTATTCGAGCTCTTTCCACTCTTGGGTTAGCACCTTCTTCAGTGACTCGCGCTTATTCGTCCATTCGATCGTACCATAATTTCTTAGTTGAAGAGAAATTTGCTGATCAAAATCCCATGGATGTCATGAATGCACCGAAAATCCCCAAAAAACTACCCAAAGTATTAACCATTGAAGAAGTAGACCGAATCTTGGAAGCGGTGGACACTTCCACAAAACTTGGGATGCGGGACATAGCAACACTGGAAATACTCTATTCGTCAGGATTGCGCGTATCCGAATGCTGTGAATTGAAGCAATCCGGTATTTTGGAAGAACTTGAAATGTTGCGAATCCTTGGAAAAGGGAATAAGGAACGATTTGTACCCATTGGACCAAAAGGTCTGGAACGATTAATCACGTATCAACTCCATGCCCGACCTCACTTTACAAAGCATAGCCCAAATCAAACCAATGTATTTCTGAGCAGAAATGGTAAGCCCCTGACGCGAATGATGATTTGGAATATTTTAAAAAAATGGACAAAAATTGCTGGAATTCAAAAACCGGTTAGTCCACACACATTTAGACATTCATTTGCCACCCATTTATTGGAAGGCGGAGCGGACCTTAGAGCCGTACAGGAAATGCTTGGACATTCTGATATTTCAACTACGCAGATTTATACGCATCTTGATAAAGAATACCTAAAAGAAGTTCACAAAACTTTTCATCCCCGGTGGTAAATTCACCCCCCGTTTTTAAAATAAAGAGATAATCAATGTTATTTAGACTCCCAATCGAAGTATTAGTTTTATTAATTCCAGTGCTGGTATTTGCACTGGTTTTTCATGAATTTTCCCATGCCTGGGTTGCCCATAAACTTGGGGATGATACCGCTGCTCAACAGGGAAGGCTAACGTTGAATCCGCTTGCTCATCTTGATCCCATGGGTTCAATCATGATATTATTTGTAGGATTTGGCTGGGCTAAACCAGTTCCTGTAAATCCACATAATTTTCAGAATCCCAGAAAAGACATGATGCTTGTGGCATCGGCTGGTCCGGCATCCAATTTACTGTTGGCTTTTATCGGTGGTACAATTTTCAGGGTTGCCATTGCAAGTGGGATGGAACATGGAACACTGGGTACAATGTTATACATATTTATTCAGATAAATATTATGTTAGCAATGTTCAATATGATTCCTCTTCCGCCGTTGGACGGATCTCAGATTTTCAACGGGTTTATGATCCGAAAGAATCCGAAATTAGTATATAAACTGCAAATGTATGGACCGCAAATTCTTTTTGGGCTCATTTTAATAGGATATTTCACAAAAATTTCTCCCCTTTGGATGATCATGAGTCCGTTCATTAATTTCTTTATGCTTCTATTTGCCGGAGTATAGTGACACGACAGATTAAATTTCGAAAATTATTACCGGATCGTCATAAAAAAGGACGATCAATCACTTGGCTTGCAGGAATGGCCATTGCTATTCTTTGGCTAATTAAATATTTATTTACAATTGCAACCACTCAATAATTGAGGGAAAAATGCCATTAATTGAATGCGTTCCAAATTTTAGTGAAGGTCGTGATACTCAAATCATTACCGCAATCACCGATGAAATAAAATCCGTAGAAGGGATCACCCTGTTAGATGTTGATCCGGGGAAAGACACCAATCGTACAGTTGTAACATTTGTTGGCGATATTGCTGAGGTAGAAGAAGCAGCGTTTCGTGGTATCAAAAAAGCTTCAGAGCTCATTGACATGAGCAAACATAGCGGTACTCACCCGCGGATGGGTGCCACCGATGTATGTCCCTTTATTCCTGTGAGTGGTGTAGACGTTGAAGATTGTATTGAAATATCCAAACGCGTTGGAAAACGAGTGGGAGAAGAATTGGGCATTCCCATTTATCTTTATGAACATTCAGCTCAAAAACCTGACCGAACCAATTTGGCCATCATTCGTGAAGGCGAATACGAGGGACTGGCAAAAAAACTTGAAAATCCACATTGGGCTCCGGATTTTGGACCGGCAAAAATGAATAGTAAAGCTGGTGCGACGGTTATTGGATGTCGTGAGTTTCTCATTGCATACAATATTAATCTCAACACCAGGGATAAGCGTTTAGCCACCGATATCGCATTCGAATTGCGTGAAAAGGGAAGAACTATTCGCGAACAGCATCCAAATTCTAAAAATTATCTGGATGGCAAAATAATTCGATATAAAGAAGGAAACTTCCCCTGTTCTTTTTGTGATGAAACATTTACTGATACTGGTAGCTTGACAAGCCATAGTACTGATACTCATGATTTTGATATTCACACATACTGGAAATCCATCGGATACTCAAAAGATGATTTGATTGGGAAATCTGTGAAGCAACCCGGATTATTCAAAGATGTTAAAGCCATTGGTTGGTACATTGATGAATTTAACCGTGCACAGATATCTATAAATTTTACAAATTATAAAAATTCCACAATTCATGATGTTTTTGACAAAGCCTGTGAAATATCGGAAAAACGAGGCGTTCGTGTCACGGGGAGTGAATTGGTTGGACTTGTTCCACTTGAGGCCATGTTAATGGCTGGACGTCATTATTTGAATAAGCAACAGCGAACTACAGGCGTCCCGCAAGATGTGATTGTTGAGACGGCGATCCAATCCTTGGGATTGAATGAAATTGCACCGTTCAATGTTCATGAAAAAATAATTGATTTTGCTGTTGGTGCAGGGAAAACTGGACCATTAATGGGTTTATCCGTGACAGATTTCATCAGGGAATGCTCAACAAATAGTCCCGCACCCGGTGGCGGAAGTGTAGCAGCATTGGCAGGTAGTCTGGGCGCAGCGTTGACATCCATGGTGGCAGCATTAACCCACGAGAAACAAGGATATTTTGACTCAAAATCGAGAATGGATGTAATTGGTATGGAAGCCCAACGGATCAAGGATAGGCTGGTTTTCCTGGTGGACGAAGATACACATGCATTCAATCGGGTTATGTCAGCAAATCGACTGCCAGCAAGCACTGAACAAGAGAAAACGGCTAAGAGTGAATCCATCGTCATTGCTAACCGCTATGCGGTAGAGGTTCCAATGGAAGTAGCTGAACTCTCCTTCAAAATGATGGAATGTGCCAAAGAAATCGTTGTAAAAGGAAATCCAAATTCCGTGAGTGATGCGGGTGTGGCAAATGAAGTTGGATATGCCGCAGTTCGTGGAGCCGTGCTCAATGTTTTAATCAATATAGCCGGAATGTCAGACGATCCATTATTTGCAAAAGAAATGAAGAAAAAAGCCGATCTGTTGGTGAAGCAATCTGAATCCCTGCATGCTGAAGTGTTTGATTTGACTCTAGGAGTTATTGGAAAATAGTAATGCCTAGAGTTTTACCCTTATCTGAAGATTTACGTAATAAAATTTCGGCTGGCGAAGTCGTTGAACGACCAGCTTCCGTTGTAAAAGAATTGGTTGAAAACAGCATCGATGCAGGAGCAACGCACATTGATGTTGTGGTGGAACGAGGTGGACATCAATTAATTCAGATTACAGATAATGGTTCTGGTATTACCAAGGATGACATTTCAATCTGCTTTCAGCGTTACACAACCAGCAAAATCCAAACTGTTGATGATTTATTTTCAATAAATACGCTTGGTTTCAGGGGTGAAGCGTTAGCCAGCATAGCATCCGTGGCGAAAGTCAGCATTGTCACCAGCACCAATGACTCAGGCGAAGCGTGGACGGTGCAGATTACGGATGGTCAGATCAGTGAGGTAATTCCAGAAGCGGGACAAAAAGGGTCGCAGATACGGATTGATTCGCTGTTTTATAATACTCCAGCTCGGCGGAAATTTTTAAAATCACCAAAAGTTGAATTACGACATATTTTTGAGGCTGTCCAACGATTTGCCTTATCCTATCCTGAAGTTCGTTTTAGTCTTATTGCGGATGAGAAACACATATTACAGTTAGCACCCACGTCACTTGAACAAAGAATTGTTGATGTATTTGACCCGACCTATACCAAGAAATTGCTTCCCATACATATTGAAAAAGGTGATTTTAAATTTACCGGATTTGCAGGTAATCTTGATTTGGTTCGATCACGACCAGGGAATCAATTTTTGTATTTAAATCGTCGATTTATCAAAGATCGATTATTGAATTCAGCGGTATATAGCAGTTATCAATCGCTCATAAAGCGGGGAGAATATCCATTTTTTGTCATTAATATGGAATTACCAAAGGATCAGGTTGATGTGAATGTGCACCCCATGAAAACGGAGGTTCGATTTCGTGATGAATGGCGCGTTTACCATGTTCTGAAAAGTGGGTTAGAAGAAGTATTGTCGGACATATTAGATACGATTCCATCCTTCCGACCGCAGGAACAAATTAATCCACAATCACAACAAATAAGTTTTTCCCGACCAACCCAGCCACCGAGTCCCAGTGGATTCCACTCACAACGCCCCGTTGGTGAACAATCATCTGGTTTTGAATCTAATTCACAGTGGTTATCAGAAAATCCTCGGGTGCACAGTGAGGAAAATCAGCAACACCAAGGTTTAGAGCGTGCAAAATCATACGCCTCTTCATTGGCCAATCGCCCTGAATCCACGGGAATAATTCCTACTGAAAATATTTGGCAGGTTCATAATAAATATATCATATCCCAAATTGATAGCGGGCTCGTGATTATTGACCAACATGTGGCGCACGAAAGAGTATTATTTGAAGAAGCCATGGCTGCTATTGATACCAAACCTTTGGCCTCACAATCATTATTGTTTCCGGAAAATTTAATCTTTTCGCCTGATGATTTTTCCATATTATTGGATGTTGTTCCCTACTTAGAGAAAATCGGATTTCGGTTAAAAGAGGGCGGAGAAAATTCTGTAATAGTGGAAGCGGTTCCATCAGCCATTGGATGGGGTAGAGAAAAACAGGTCATCATTGATATTCTTGATCATTACATTAGTCACCAGAAGGAATATTCCACATTTCAGGAAAACCTGGCGGCTTCTTATTCATGTCATGCTGCCATAAAAGCAGGTGATCCGCTAACTATAGAAGAAATGCAGGAATTGGTAAACCGTCTCTTTGCCACAAAACACCCCTATTATTGTCCCCATGGGCGACCAATTATTGTGCAAATGAGTTTGGACGAACTAGACGAGAGGTTTGAACGGTAGGATTTTCTAAAATTTATTAGTGAAAGTTGAACATTGAGATTTGGTCGTTAATTAATGCTTTTTCAAGCTGTAGCAATTTCATTTTTGTTTTTAATCCACCTGCGTACCCAACCAGATCACCATCGCTCCCAACAATTCGATGACAAGGAATAATAATAGAAATAGCATTGGCACCATTGGCGGCTCCAACGGCTCGGATAGCTTTGGCATTATTAATTTGTTTCGATAATTCCATATAGGTCATTGTTTTACCGTAGGGGATTTGCACAAGGGCATTCCAGACCTGCTTCTGGAAATCGGATCCCACAAAGTGCAGCGGTATGTCAAATTCTGTTCTTTCTCCGCGAAAGTATTCAGTTAACTGAGATATTGTATTTTCGATAACGGAAGAAGTTTGATAAATGAAATCGGCATCCAATCCTGTTTTTATTCGAATATCAATGGATGCTCTCATTTTTCGGTAACGCCAATCACAGAGACACAATTTATCCTCGTAAGAACCTATGATCAGCTCTCCGTAAGGTGTTTCTAAGTATTCTGTGTTTATACTATTTTCCATAACTCAACTCTCACAAAACTACAAAGAAGACATAGAGTAGTAGAACAGTTATTCGATTTCAATATTATTAGAAGATAAAATGAATCTTAAAACTTGATACTTATACCTTTACATAATCATTGTATCAATATTTAAACACTTCTAATTTTCCCTGCTCTATTCGAATTGAAAAACAATGTTAGAACAACTATCAGATAGATTTGATTCCATTTTTCGGAATTTGCGAGGATTAGGAAAAATAACAGATTCCAATATCCGGCAGACCTCCCGAGAAATACGTCGCGTTTTGCTTGAAGCTGATGTGAATTTCACTGTGGCGAAAGATTTCGTCCAACGTGTCAGTGACAGAGCCGAAGGCACAAAGGTCATCAAATCTGTGAAACCAGGTGAGCAATTTATCAAGATTATTCGCGATGAATTGATTGGTGTGCTTGGTAAAACCGTTGCTCCCCTTGAGTTGAAGCCAAACAAAACCACGGTCATTTTAATGGCGGGTTTGCAGGGATCAGGTAAAACAACGACCTGTGCCAAATTGGCCCATCTTATTAAGAAGCAGGGTAAGTCAGTGCTTTTGGTTGCTGCTGATGTATATCGTCCTGCAGCTATTGAACAATTGAAGGTAATGGGAAAATCTGTTGGTTGCGAAGTGTATGATGAGGGGCAAAGCGATCCTGTAAAAATTTGTAGTCGAGCCATAGATTATGCTAAATCAGAGAAATTGGATGTTGTTATTCTGGATACTGCTGGTCGATTGCACATTGACGGCGAAATGATGGTGGAAATTCAGAACATTTCTGAAGCCGCTCATCCAGATGAAATATTTTTTGTGGTAGATGGTATGACAGGTCAGGATGCTGTTAATTCTGCTTTGGCATTCAAAAATGCATTGAATTTAACGGGTACAATTTTAACCAAATTAGATGGTGATGCTCGAGGTGGTGCGGCTGTAAGTATCACAGAGGTAACGGGAACGCCTATTAAGTTTATTGGTGTTTCTGAAAAAATTGATGGATTAGAAAATTTTGATCCAAAACGACTAGCAGATCGTATTTTGGGATTTGGTGATGTCGTCTCATTGGTTGAGAAAGCCCAAGAAGCAATTGATGTAAATGAGGCAGAGCGGATAAGTGAAAGATTAAAGAAACAGCAATTTGATTTGGAAGATTTTCGATCACAGCTAAAACAGATTTCAAAAATGGGCTCAATGAATCAACTTCTGGGCATGATGCCTGGAATGAATCGAAAAGCTCTTAAAAATATAAATGTTGATGACGGTCAAATGAAATGGATGGAAGCGATTATCAATTCAATGACTCCGCGAGAACGTCAGAAACCATCTATTCTCAATGGGAGTCGTAGGAAAAGAATTGCTTCAGGTTCAGGTAGAAGCTTGCAGGAAGTCAATCAATTATTAAAGCAATTTCATCAATTACAGAAGATGATGAAACAGTTTGGAAAAATGAGAATGCCCGGTATTGGAAAATTTAAAGGTGCATTCGAACAATTTATGTAATTTCGTAAACGATTTAATTACGAATTACGGCAAACACATAGAGTGAAGATAAAATAAAGGAGAAAATAGTTTGGCGACAAAAATTAGACTGAAACGAGTAGGAAGACGCAATCGTCCTTTTTATCGTGTAGTTGTCATGGATTCACGTAACCGCAGAGACGGAGCCGCAATAGAGGAAGTGGGTTGGTATAATCCAATATCCAAAGATGCTGGTGACAATTATTCATTAAAAGAAGATCGTATTTTACATTGGTTGAAAACTGGGGCCCAGCCTACAGAAATAGCACACCATTTATTCAAACGTGCAGGTATTGCTTATAGATGGCATCTCATGAAGCAAGGTTTAGATGAAAAAGCCTTGGAAAAAGAAATGCAAAAATGGATAATGGGAAAAGAAGCAGCAAAACAGACGAAGGCTGATAAAAAAGTCAAAAAAGTGGAAAAGGTTGAAGAACCCGTTCTTGTAGAAGAAACTGTTGAAGCTGCAGTTGAAACTCCAGTAGCAGAAACACCAAAAGTACCTGCGACCGAACCTGAAGAGGCTGTAGTTGAAAAAGTTGTTGAAGCTAAACCTGAAGTAACTGAAGAAGTCGTGGAAGCAGTAGCTCCAGTTGAAGAAACTGTTGAAGCACCAACGACTGAAGCTGAAGAGGCTGTGGTTGAAGAAGCAGTAAAACAGAAGAAGACTGATAAAAAAGTTAAGAAAACGGAAAAGGTTGAAGAACCCGTTCCTGTTGAAGAAGTTGTGGAAGAAAAAGCTGAAAAAGCTGAAAAAGCTAGCGAAGATGAATCTTCCAAAAAAGAAGATAAATAATCCAAACTCAAAGCTATAGAATGCCAGACAAGGAGTACAGGATATGAAGGACTTCATCGAATACGTAGTGAAACTGCTAGTTGACCAACCTGATGAGGTAGATGTCAGCAGTGTCGAAACTGAAAAACGAATCATTTATGAATTGGTTGTAGGTGAAGGCGATTACGGTAAAGTCATCGGAAAAGGTGGAAGAAATATTTCTTCCATTCGATCTCTTGTATTTGCGATTAATGCAAAGCAGGGCGGCAAACGCGCCCGTCTGGATGTAATTGACCGGTAAAATATGGAAAACCTCTTTGCCATAGCAAAAGTAACACGTGCCTCTGGATTAAACGGAGAAGTCCGTGTTCGACCCTTATCACGATACTTCGATAATTATATCGAGGATAAACCAATATTTATTGGATTGTCCAAAGATTTAAGTCGAGAAGTAGAATTAAAAGGGAAAATTGGAATTGGAAAAAGGGTGCGTTTCCAGTTTGACGGTATTGATTCTCGCATTGAAGCGGAAGCGCTTATTGGACAATATGTCTATGCTTCCGTTGAACATGGTGATAAAATAAATTGGATAGCTGAAGAATTATTAGGAGCAGATATTATTACCAATGATGGTCTATATATCGGCTCTTTAGCAGAAATTCTCTGGTTACCAAATAATGATGTTTATGTCATCAAAAATGAAGAACGCGAGTATTTAATTCCAGTTATTCCGGAAATCATTGAAAACGTTGATGTCAGCGGTGGGGTAGTACTTATTACCCCCATGGATGGTCTGCTGGATTGAAGCAGATTGGTGTCATAACACCAGTCCCGTCTGTCGTAGATACGTTAATTGAGAACAGCATGCTAAGGCAGGCTGTTAACCGTGAAAAGGTACATTTTCATGTTGTGAACCTTCGTGATTTTACGGAGGGTAATTATCGTCAAGTTGACGATACTCCATTTGGTGGAGGACATGGGATGGTTATGATGGCGGAACCGTTATTTAAAGCCATTGACCATTTAAAAAAGGAAATGGATTTTCCGGTGAATGGGAGAATTGTATATCCTTCTGCGCAAGGAGTACAGTGGTCCCACGATCTTGCTGAAGAATATAGCAAGATCAAAAAGCTCATTTTCATTTGTGGACACTATAAAGGCATTGATGAACGCGTCATCACACGGGATGTAACACATGAATACACCGTTGGTGACTATATTATGTCCTGTGGAGAATTACCAGCGATGGTAATGATTGACAGTCTGGTTCGGTTGATTCCCGGAGTACTAAACTCCTCGGAATCAGCAGAATCGGATTCGTTTCCCACAGGTTTATTGGATGCACCGTACTACACAAAACCACGTGAAGTGGAAGAAATGACAGTACCGGATGTATTATTAAGCGGGCATCATAGCAAGATTGATAATTGGCGACAAATTGAACGTGAAAATAGAACCAGGGAAAGACGCCCTGATCTTTGGAAAAAATATTTAAAACAATGTGAAGATTCGGAGAAAGAATCATGAATAAATTACACGAGGTAGGCAAACCATTCTTAAAGGAAAATGTTCCGGATTTTAGTTCCGGAGATACGGTAGCGGTTGATGTACGCGTGGTAGAAGGTGGAAAAGAACGTGTCCAGCGCTATCAAGGTGTCGTTATGGGTCGCAAAGGTGGTGGAGTTGAAGAATCATTTACGGTTCGGAAAATTTCCGGTGGTATTGGCGTAGAACGTATTTTCCCAATTCATTCCCCTATGGTTTCAGCTATTGAAGTTATACGACGCGGAAAAGTCCGTCGTGCAAAACTTAATTACCTGAAAAAACTTACTGGTAAAGCAGCGCGTATTCAGGAAAAACGATAAACCTATTATCGCAGTAATAAAAAATCCTCTGCATTCGTAGGGGATTTTTTGTTTATGAATAGAATGAAAATGACATGAAGCCGAAGGAAACAGTAATACTAGGTATTACAGGGATGAGCCATTTACTGGTTCATTCCCAAATGCTTGTGTTACCCACAATATTTCTGGTTTTACAAAAACAATTTTCCATTGGATTAGATACGTTAGGGTTAATCGCCACGGCCAGCGCATTTATGTTAGGTTTGGGGGCATTACCTACAGGATATTTTGAAAGAAAAGTAGGCGGACGAAGACTCTTGCTCACCTACCAAATTGGCTCAGCAGCTTCCGCATTAATTATAATATTATCCAAAAGTATATTTGGAATCACTGCCGGATTAATGCTCCTTGGACTTTTTAGCAGTATTTATCACCCTGCAGGATTAACATTGATTTCCCGAAGAATACCTAAGCTAAGCAAGGGAATGGCTATTCATGGGATATTTGGATCAATAGGACTTGCTCTGGGACCACTTCTGGCATCATTTTTTACCGAAATCTTTTCCTGGCGATTTGCTTATGGTACCTTGATTGTAACACATCTCGTTTTATCAGCTTTTACATTTCTTTTAATTCAAAGTAGAAAAGCAGCCTATGAAGAAGATGAGGTAACACCATCCTCTGGTAAAACCAATGTAAAAGCATTGGTTATGTATTACGGGATTGCAGTTCTTTTAGGATTTGCATACACTGGATTTACAACATTTATACCAACGCATTTTGCTTATGAAACACGCACTTTGGTTGGTGGTCTTTCAGATATTATGAGAGGCGGATTATTTACGACCCTTGTGCTTATTGCTGGCATTATTGGTCAAATTATTGGTGGTTGGGCCGGGGATAAATATGATAAAGTCCATTTGATGTTCTGGATCGTATTGATCAATATTCCTTTGTTTGCATTGTTGGGTGTAACAACCGGATTACCACTTATCTCTTTCGGTATTATGTTGGGAATTGCTCATTTTTCTATGCAACCCATTGGCAATTCACTCATTGCAAATCTCACGGATTCTAAAAATCGTGGTTTAGGATATGGCGTAAGTTTTTTTATGAGTTTTGGTGTTGGATCACTATCAGCTGGATTAAGCGGTTGGGTTGCAGAACAATATTCTGTAGCAATGGTATTTCCAGTTTTAGCGATTTTGTTACTTCCCGGACTATGGATAGCTTTTCGATTTCGTAAATTTCAATCGGCATAAATTGATGCAATATGGCAAATAAATTTCAATTACCATCCATCGCTGAAATAATCTCAGCTTTACCACATGATTTATACGTTCATGAAACGGTTGTGACTAAATGGATTCAACATGCCGTAGCGGATTATAGAAAACGTGCACAATCGGGAGAGACAATACCAGACCGAGCAATTTTAGTCGAACGCATTGTTGAAAAGATCATTTCATTATCCAAACCATCATTAAAGTCAATTATAAATGGCACAGGAATTGTCCTCCATACGGGTTTTGGCAGGGCACCTATATCAAAAGAAATATTACAAAATGTCGTAAATCGGGTCACGGGATATGTCAATTTAGAATTTAATCTGGAAAGTGGTAAACGGGGAAATCGCCTGGACCATTCTCGTGAAATATTGTCCACAATGATTGGTGCTGAAGATGCGGTTTTTGTTAACAACAATGCTGCTGCTGTTCTCATTGCATTAAATACGCTGGCCGAAGGAAAAGAAGTAATCGTGTCCCGTGGGCAGCAAGTAGAAATTGGTGGATCATTCCGCATTCCGGATATCATCAAAAAAAGCAATTGTGAGCTGGTTGAAATTGGGACTACCAATCGTACCCATTTAAAAGATTACGAAAACGCAATCAGCAAGAATACTGGATTGATTCTTTGGGTGCATACCAGTAATTATACCGTTCAAGGATTTACGAAAGAAGTGCCTCTATCAGACTTGGTAGAGCTTGGTCGCAAGAAACGAATTCCTGTCATGGCAGATCTTGGCAGTGGAGCATTATTGGATATAAAACAACTGGGATTACCCCCAGAAATTCCAGTACAGGATATTATTAAAACAGGTGTGGCTGTTGCCACATTTTCTGGTGACAAATTATTAGGCGGACCCCAAGCCGGGATTATTGCAGGAAAACGAAAAGTCACCAAACAGATTGCAGCAAATCCACTTTACCGCGCCATGCGCTGTGATAAAGTAACGCTGGCATTACTGGAAGAGATTTTAAGGAGCTACAAAAGAAACCAAGTCGATCAATCCAATCTTGCGCTCTCATTATTATCAACATCTAGAAATGAGTTAATGAAACGAGCCAATAAAATTTTGAAGAAGATTGATCCTGATATTATTTCATTATTTGGACTGTCCAGCATTGACTCTCAGGTGGAAGCCGGAAGTGGATCATTACCCGTTGAAAAAATTGAAAGTATTGCCATACAATTTAAATCGACCCGACTCAGTGCATCGGAACTTGCGAAAACATTTCGTATGAGTGATCCACCAATTGTGGGGTACATTGATAAACGAACATTTTATATTGATCTAAAAGCAGTCCAGCCAGATCAAATTATGCTCCTTGCAAAAACCATCAATTCTATCGGATCTCAGCTCCTATAAATAATGACTCTCTCTGATCGGCAACCCACCCAAGTTGTTATCGGCACGGCCGGACATATCGATCATGGAAAAACATCTTTGGTTCTCGCTCTCACCGGGACAAATACAGATCGTCTGGCAGAGGAAAAAGCGCGCGGCATGACTATTGATATTGGTTTTGCATTCCTCAATGAAAACGTCACCATAATCGATGTACCGGGGCATGAAAAATTTATACGAAATATGGTCGCTGGTGTCGCCACCATAGATGTTGCTCTCATGGTAATCGCTGCTGACGATGGTATTATGCCTCAAACACTTGAACATTTACATATTATGGATTTGCTGGGAATACAATCAGGTGTGATTGCTTTGACAAAAATTGATCTGGTGGAAGACCCGGATTGGCTGGATTTGGTTGAAGAAGATTTACGAGAATCGCTTAAAGACACCATGCTGGAAAACGCTCCTATTATTCGGACTTCCATTTCGGAGAATCATGGTATCGAAGACCTTCGAAAATCATTGTTGGAGGCTGTAAGCCAATCAAATCGAAGTGGTGATCGTGGTTATTTTCGATTGCCGGTGGACAGAATATTTTCAAAATCTGGTTTCGGAACCGTCGTTACTGGAACGGTTATTTCCGGTTCATTATCGGTGGGTGATACCGTTGAAATTCAACCAGGTGATATTCAATCAAAAGTTCGTGGAATACAATCCCATGGAATGTCCAAAAAAAATGTGTCGATGGGCGATCGTGCGGCGATTAATTTGGTTGGGATTGAAAAATCCGATCTTTCTCGTGGTACAGAAGTAACATCTGTTGGCAGAAGTGTTGTTACGAATCGATTTATTGGCGACATGTCGCTATTGAAAAAAACAGCCTGGAAAGTCAAAAATCGTCAACGATTACGTATCCATTTTGGTACCACTGAAGTCATGTGTCGTGTTTGGTTATCGGAATCCCCGTTGGAAGCAGGACAATCGGCGAAATGTATTTTTTTGCTCGAAGAATCTGTTGCCCTTACTATGGATGACAGATTTATAATACGCTCATTTTCTCCAATGGAAACTCTGGGTGGCGGGAAAATTCTTGATCCAAAACCAAATAAAGTGCTTAAAAGAGTAAAAAAAGATATTCTATCAATCCCGACAGATTTTGAGGATCGTTTCCAGTGGTTTGTTAGGAATGAATCAAAAAAACCGAAATCGGCTAAAGAATGGTCGATTCGTTTCCAGCAGTCTCAAGAACGGATAGATTCATTAATTATACAATTTGATCTGAAAACCATTCCAGGCACAAATAAAATTTATCATCCTGAAGATTTGAAATTATTGACTCAAGAATTGGAAGATACGCTGAATGCATTTCATAAAAAGCATCCGTACAGACCATTTCTTGGGCGGAAGCAATTCTCTGATTCGTTGAATGTCGATGCAAAATATTTCGAATATGCCATAAAGTTGTGTTTGGAAAATGAATCCATCCAAGCGGTAGAGTCTGGATATGCATTATCATCTCATTCTATATCTCTTTCCAAAAATGATGAATCGATTGCTGAATCAATTTTAGCTGCCTGTAATAAGAATCATTTTGAACCATTTCCATCAAAGAATATTGCTGAGGCTATGTCTGTGGATGTAAACCTTACACAAGAATTATTACATGTCTTAAAGGGTAGAAATCTGGTTATTGAAATGTCGGAAGGATGGTGGCTATCCAAATCACGATTTGATGAATTGGTGACTGACATTAGCAACTGGTTTGACTCGAAAAGCGTTTTGACTGTATCTGATTTCAAAGATTTAACGGATTTAACACGCAAAACGGCAATCCCATTATTCGAATATCTGGATAAAATTCAGATTACTGAACGCAAAGGAAATGACAGAATCCCTGGAGAAAAATTGAAGGAATTGATGCATGGCTAAGGTCACATCAGAAGGAACTCCTTTAATGCGTCAATACCTGGATGTAAAATCCAAATATGAAGATTGTATTGTACTTTTTAGAATGGGCGACTTTTTCGAAACGTTTAATGAAGATGCCAAATTAACAGCGAAAATTCTGGGTATCGTTTTAACCAAACGATCAAATGGTGCAGCAGCTGATACTCCTCTGGCTGGGTTTCCTCATCATTCTTTGGATAATTATTTACCCAAACTTGTTAATGCGGGATACAAAGTTGCAATCTGCGAACAGGTTGAAGATCCCAAACTGGCAAAAGGAATTGTAAAAAGAGAAGTCGTGGAAGTGGTCACACCTGGAACATTATCCACCGATCATGATCTGGGACAAAAAACGAACCAATTTATTGCATGTATTGCTCCCGGTAAAACTGTTACAGGATATGCCGTTTTAGATCAATCCACAGGCGACTTTTTTATGGGTGAAAGTCATCCTGATTTTATTACGGACGCTTTAAGAAGATTTAATCCTCGGGAAATAATTATTAGTGATGAGATTACTTATTCGCTGACCAACTGGTATCGTGAACTTCGACCATTTGTTTCACAGGTAGAAGGTTGGTACTTCGATCCGGAGCAGGGATACCGAACATTAATTGATCACTTCAAAACCAATTCGCTTAAGGGTTTTGGATGCGACGATATGCGCGACGGCATCGCTGCTGCAGGTGTGGTTTTAACGTACATCCGTGAACAGTTGAATGGGAAACTTGATCATGTAACTTTGATTCGCCCGATTCGGCATGAAGGATTGATGGGACTTGATGGATTTACGATTCGCAACCTTGAAGTATTTCACAGCCTGTCCACGCAAGGCACGCATGGTACGTTAATCGATAATCTGGACGAAACGTCAACGGCTGGTGGTGGTCGGCTGTTGCGTCGCTGGTTGTATCAACCTATCACTGATTTAAAGGAGCTACAGACTCGCCAAAATGTTGTAAAAGCATTTTACGACAACAAAAGTATTCTTGATTCAACACAATCTTTCTTAAAAGATGTGCCTGACATTGAGCGAATTATCGGTAAAGTTTCCAAGTTTAAGGTTTCCCCAAGGGAATTGGCTGTTTTGGGCGATGTTCTTCTACAGATTCCTGACTTTTCGAAATCATTAGAATCGCACAAAATAAAACCCCTAAAGACTCTGTCTAAACAATTTGTATCCAATAAAAAAATAGCCGCAGAAATTTCAAAGAAATTGCATGAAAATTGTCCTGCTCAACTTAAGCAGGGATACGTTATTGCAGCAGGGATTCACCCCCAGTTGGATGAGCTCCGTGAATTAGCTTCTGGTGGAAAAAAATGGCTCGAAGAACTGAAAATATCAGAACGGGCACGCACAGGAATTCCATCATTAAAGATCAGTTATAATCGTGTATTTGGTTATTATATCGATATCACAAAAACCCATCAGGATCGCGTACCGGAAGAATATATCCGTAAACAAACGCTGGTGAATTCGGAACGCTATATCACACAGGAACTGAAGGAATATGAAGAAAAAATCCTCACGGCCGAAGGTGAGATTGAACGAATTGAAGCAGAATTATTTGCTGAATTATGTATGGCTGTTCTACAAGAAAGTCACAATATCCAAACCAATGCTCGTATTTTAAACCGGATTGATGTTTTGCTCTCGTTTGCTTATCAGGCAATACGAGATCAATATGTTTGCCCGGTTCTCACCGAACAACGAGTTTTAGATATTAAAGATGGTCGTCATCCTGTGGTTGAAAAATTACTGTCTGCAACAGAGCGATTTGTACCTAACCATGTGGTGATGGATGCGGAAACAAATCAGATTCATCTCATCACCGGACCAAACATGGCAGGGAAATCCACTTATTTGCGGCAAATCGGATTACTCGTTTTGATGGCACAAATCGGATCATTCATCCCGGCTAAAGAAGCCACTATCGGAATTGTGGATCATTTATTTACGCGAGTTGGTGCCAGCGATAATCTGGCTGGTGGAGAAAGTACATTTCTGGTTGAAATGAATGAGGCGGCAAATATCTTGAATAATGCTACGGCCCATAGCTTGATATTACTAGACGAAATTGGTCGAGGGACTGCGACCTATGACGGACTTTCGCTGGCGTGGGCCATCACCGAATACATCCATGAGACAGAAGCAGTGCAGGCGCGAACATTATTTGCCACACATTATCATGAACTCACTGATCTGGAACATACGTTAGAGCGGTTGGAAAATCATCATGTAGCCGTGAAAGAGTTTGGTGATAAAATTGTGTTCCTGAGAAAAATTTTACCGGGAGCCGGGGACAAAAGTTATGGAATCCATGTGGCTCAAATGGCAGGATTACCTGAATCTATTATCCATCGTGCCACAGAGATTTTAGACTATCATTTGAATCAGACCGAAGAAAAACCGGGAACATTTCCTGAATATTCTTCGTCGAACCAGATAAATATATTCGATGAACAAACAAGCAAACTCAAAGAAGAATTGAAATCACTTAATATCAATGATATGACACCTATCGAAGCTCTCAACCAACTTCATGAATTAAAGAAAAAACATGGTGTTTAAACACATCAGCCCAGTCATTCTGAATGAGTTACGAATGAAGAATCTCAAACAATTGTAAAGTAAAAAAAGTGATTAACAAAACAACACATAAGATTCTTCGGTCACTCCGCTCTCTCAGAATGACAATATTAAAACTTTTTACCTTATCGTCAATTTTTCGATTAACCATTTTCAATGTAGTGATCTTATCCTCGGTTTTTGCCGGAGAATGGGTGAAGTACGGCTGGCAACTATATGACCAACCGGGTGACGCCAGAATCTTATCCCTGGGGGGAGCTCAAGTAGCGCAGGGAAAAAGTATTTCATCGGTATTGGTAAATCCTGCCAATGATGCATTTGCCGTGAGAGACGATTTCAGTTATGCCCATCAGAGCCGATTTGGTGGAACCGTTCAACATGATTTACTGGCATTTTCTGTTAATCGTGGATTTGCCCGACCCATCAATATTGTGATATTGCAGGAATACGTGGGCGGAATTCCCAATACAGTTGATGGTTTGATGGACTGGGGCGCGGACGGCATCCCTGGCACGCAAGACGCCGGTGAAGGAAATGGCGTTTTGGATGAAGGTGAACGGCTGGATGCAGATAAAATCACCAACTTTCATCAGCAGCAATGGGGTTTGTACGTGAGCACAACCTGGAAAATGAACGACTGGACGGTGGGTGCGGGAGTTAAAGGTCTTTTTCATTCCATTGATACCCATTATGCCAATGGAATCGGATTTAATGTTGGCGCGAGACGAAATCTTTGGAAAACCATTTCAGTTGGTGCCGCCGTATCCGATGTGACCACATCGTGGCTGGTCTGGGACAATGGAACTACCGAAAGAGCATTGCCCGTTTTAATGGCAGGACTCGCAGGAGATTTTACCGTTCCACTTATGAATTGGCCTTCATCCTTTTTTACCGATATTGTATTTGATTTGAATGGCGAATTTGTAGGCGACCAGTTCAGTAGCGGTAGCTATCGGGTTGGATTGGAATTAGCACCAAAACCATCGGTAAGGATTCGAACCGGACTTTCTGAAACCAGCGAATTGACGGGTGGTTTGGGCATTGTAAAAGAAAATTGGATTATTGATTATACTTATAAACCTTCCCCATCGGGATCAAGTCTTGGCTCCAGCCATATTTTAACATTTACTGTTTCTCCTCGTTGGATATTTGGATTATTGGGCGTTTCGTACTAGCCCGCTTTCGTGTCTGATTGACACGTAAAACTCAATATTATATATAAATTAGACTAACTCAGTTACTGACAAATATAAATTGCTTCTCGTTATGAGCAGTGATAATCTTCGTCGTTATTTTTCTTAAAAATCCAGTTTAGCACGATTCAGGATTAAGGAGTATAAAAATGTCAATTATAATTCCCGATTTCAATAAGTTGCAAATAGATGAATTCACATCCGTCTATAAGGGCGATATAAGTCAAAATTTTCCATATATTGACAATGTTAGGTTTACTTAACCAATGAACACTTTTTATAATTTTAGTACAGGTTATAATAGATTAAAAAATGAATTGCTTCCAAAAATATGTATCTACGATGATGAGAATTGTGAAAAGAAAATAGTAAAAGCCCACTCAGTTCAAAATAATAGAATTCTTAATTCAATTTCTGAGAATGGTGAAGTATTAAGGTTTTATCATGATTCCATGTCAGAGGAATTAGAAGTAAAAGCATTGGCAATTGGTAAAAAGAAAGCTTCTACTTTTTCTGGATTTTGTAAATATCATGACATGAAAATATTCCAGCCTATAGAAATACAAGAATATCAAAGTAGCAATTTGGAACAACAATTTCTATTTGCTTATCGAGCGTTTTCATTTGATTATTATGCAAAGAAATATCAATCCACATTATTTGATAAACTATTTGAAGTCTATTCAAATCATGACAGTGAATTTTTGAAGAAATATTTCAAATTTGAGCCACCTAACACAAATGACTTTTATAATTATTATATTAACTATTTTGGCAGATTATCGGAAGAAGCAAAAGATTCTTTCGAACAAATGGAAAAATTGAGAGTGGCTTTCAATACAAATTTATTGAAAAACCGATATTATAAGATTAAGACGTATGAAGTCAGGTTTAATGAAAGGTTTGAAATTGCGGCTTCTGGAGCACCAACTGTAGATTATGATTTAAATGGAAATATGATTAATGATTTACCACGTCTGCATTCCTATTTATCATTTATGTTTATAACCGTATTTCCACAGAAAAATAACACAGTTGTACTATTGAGTTGTACAAAGAACGATATTGCGAAGTATAATCGCTTTTTTAAGCAAATTGAACAATTATCAGAGGAAAGAAAAAGGATAGTAATCTCTGTTCTACTAGTTTGTTATATAGAAAATATTTATATGTCACCTCGCCTTTGGAATTGTTTGGATGATTCAGAAAAAATATATCTAGAAAATATATTTCATGCAACTATTGGTAATCATCCAAAAGAGTTATACAATAAGTTAGATTTTAATATATTTATAAAATGAAAAATCTAAAAGTAAACCTAACACTTGCTGCTGCGTGTGCGGGTAAAGCCGAAGAGCGACAATGTTAACCATTAAATAATGAAAATACGTGAATTCAAAAATGAAGATGAAAATGCGATAATTGCGTTATGGAGAAAATGTGAACTTGTTGTACCGTGGAATAACCCTAGTCAAGATATTGAACGAAAGTTAAAAATTGACGCTGATTTATTTCTAGTTGGTTAAGAAAATGGAGAAATAGTAGCAACCGTCATGGGTGGATACGAAGGACATCGTGGTTGGATAAACTATTTAGCAGTGGGCAAAAACCATAGACGTCTGGGATATGGAAAAGAAATAATGAAGGAAATCGAAAAAAGAATCGAAGCGAAGGGATGTCCAAAAATTAATTTGCAGGTTCGTGAGACAAATCTGGACGTCATTGCATTTTATAAATCAATTGGGTATTTCGACGATCATGTCATTGGTCTAGGAAAACGATTGAAGGATGATAATCCGTTTGAGGGCTGATGCCTGCTGGTAGCTAATGTTGGGTAAACACCACAAAGCATCATAATTGGCGTATTTTAAATAAAGGGGAGAATATGATGAAAACTCTATTTATTATAATTGCTGTAACATCGGTTTTGCTTGCCTCAGAATTAGAAGGCAACTTATCAAAAGAAACTTCAGATAAGTTGGATAAAATTGGCCAGGCAATGGAACAGACTGGGTTATCAGAGGATTATGATGAAATGCTCAGATTTTATACAGATGATGTTTTAATAATGGCTGATTTCCAGGAACCCATCCGCGGGAAAAAAGAACTTAAGGCCCCTTACAAGACAGAAAATAAAATTGGTTTAAAATATCATTCTATCAATGGAACTCCAGAAAAACGATGGGAGTCAAACGGATTGATCTATGATTATGGCTCATTTGGCATGATCGTAAGTTCTAAGACTGATAAAAAGCCAGATGGATATTATGGATCTTATTTCCAAATTTGGGAGCCTTCCGGATCAAGCTACAAATTGAAATATGTGATTTGGAATTTGGATCATAATCCATTCTGAGATCAATCTTTGTAAACTTATCCCTAATTGTGATCGTCGATCTGGTTTAACTGTGATGTAAATTCAATAGAACGTTATATGAATAAATCAGAAAAATTTTGGGATCGGATGTCAAAGACATTTGATAAGCCTACCAAAAGTAAAAAACCGAAACTCAATACTGCTGTTGAAAAGGCGAGAACACATCTCCGACCTTGTGATATTATTTTGGACTATGGATGCGCTACAGGAACTAAAACACTTGAAATTGCTAATGCGGTCAAAGAGACTCATGCCATTGATATATCCTCAAAAATGATCGATATCGCAAAGAGAAAAGCGGGTGAGCAGAAAATTGAAAATGTACATTTCAGACAATCATCAATCTTTGATAAGAAATATGAAAATGGATCTTTTGATGTTATCCTGGCTTTCAATATTCTACATTTATTGGTGGATACACACAAGGTTTTGAAAAGGATAAATGACTTATTAAAACCGGGAGCGTTGTTTATCTCCACAACGCCTTGCATGGGAGAAAAAATGAAATGGCTCAATATTTTCATCCATCCCTTAAGTAAGATTGGAATATTGCCAGAGATTACGTTTTTTAAAGTCGCTGAAATGGGCAACCTCATTACGGACAATAATTTTACAATAATAGAATCAGAAATTCCACCAAAGGATGCACATAGTTATTATGTTGTGGCAAAAAAACAGGCCTAAAGAGAAAGTTCGTTATAAGATTGAAATAAATTAAATTAGTCACCGTACTGTCGTGCAATAACTGTGGAGCCAATAAAATAAACCTAACCAATCAAAAGGCATGGTATGAAAACGAATGAAACAAAAGCCAAACAAGATGCGAAATGGGTATTTCTAAAAAAAGGTACCTGTTCTCGGACATTCTTTTATATTCTAAACCGCGAATTTGGTTCTCCGAAAGAAATGGAAGAGCAGGCCATAGACCCATTAGCAGGAGGCATTGCGCGACAGGGATACCAGTGCGGAATGCTTTGGGGGTCTTCGATGGCTGTAGGAGCGGAATCCTTTCGCAGGCACGATGATCAGGGTAAAGCAATCGCTGTTGCTATAACCGCAACACAACACATCATGAAATCTTTTGTTAGCAGGACCAATAGCATCGAATGCGAAGACATCACACGTTGTGATTGGTCAAGCAAATTAAGTATGGCAAAATATTTTATAACAGGGAAATTCTTATCCTGTTTTACCCTTGCAGATAAATGGGCGCCAGAAGCAATCGAAGCAGCAAATGAAGCATTGTCTCAGGAACAACCAGAGTTAGCTCAAAACCCGAAAAGTTGCGCTTCAGAAGTCGTTAAAAAAATGGGTGGGAGTGATGAAGAAATGGTAATGGTTGCCGGATTTGCAGGCGGACTTGGTCTGAGTGGCAATGGTTGTGGTGCACTGAGTGCAGCACTGTGGAAGACCGTACTAGAATTGGTTAAAGAAGAGAACTGGAAACCTACCATGTCCGATCCTGTCTCAGAAAATATACTAAATACATTTTTAGAGGCGACAGACTATGAGATGGAATGTCATAAAATATGTGGAAAGCGTTTTACGACAATAGATGAACATTCGGAGTATATACAAAATGGTGGTTGTGCTGAACTGATTGATGTACTTGCGAAATCATAATTGACACTGCCTAAATATGTAATGTTAAAAGTGGAGAATTATGGCATATGATGAAGGTTTAGCCGAAAGGCTTCGTGAGCAATTTCAAGATCATCCAGATGTTGAAGAAAAGAAAATGTTTGGTGGGCTTTGCTTTATGGTCTCCAACCATATGTGCTGTGGTATTGTAAAAGATGACCTCATGTTGCGAGTTGGACCAAATAATTATGAAAAGTGTCTTACCAAGGAACACGCAAGCGAAATGGATTTTACGGGCAAAGCAATGAAGGGATTGGTTTATGTTGCGCCCGAGGGATTTGAGTCGGATAATGATCTGGCAGAATGGGTTGGAATAAGTTTGGGATTTATTGAATCGTTGCCTCCCAAAAAGAAAAAATGAAATACGAACCTGAAATTCTAAGAGGATTTTCCGCTGCAATCATTTTTTTACTATATGTTGTTTTGTGGGCAATAAAAAGGAGAGCTCAAATTCAACAGTCTGGTATTGATCCAGAAGTGATATATAAAGATAAAAAACCATCTCAAATGTTTTTTGCTTCAATGTTGAGGATCATGACGTTGAGCATCATTATAATTCTGGTATTACATACTTACGGAATTAGTGATATTCCCGGCTTTTACAATTTATTTAAATTGTCGGATTCGATGGCAGCCACAATTGGGATATCCATTTCTTTTTTTGGTTTATTTATTTGCTACGTCGCACAAAAAACAATGGGGAATGCCTGGCGTGTTGGCATTGATAGAGACAACATAACACACCTTATTGAGTCAGGTATTTTTTCTTACAGTAGAAACCCAACCTATCTTGGTCTGTTTTTGGTTTGTTGCGGGCTATTCGTTTTATTTCCCACTATGATGATTCTAATATGGATACTTGTTTTTCTCTTGTTACTGGAGTTTCAGGTTCGGTTAGAAGAAGAATACATGTTGGAAAATCATAGGCAGGCTTATTTCAATTATATGAAAAAAGTTAAGCGGTATATTCCTTGGATATATTAATCCACCTGAGTATTGTTATGGAATATTGATGAAGAAGAATATTGGATCAAAAATATTAATTATTCTCCTATTGAATATCATTGTTTCTATATTTTTAATCGGGTGCTCTAATCCCGAGGATAACTCTGAAAAAAATAATGAAGTTTTAGCATTGATTAATGGAACCTTGATTGACGGTTCCGGTTTAGAGCCAATTTTTAATGCTACTATAATTATTCGAGATGAATATATTGAAGAAATCGGTCAAAGCTCTGATATAGAGGTACCTGACGGCGCGAATATTATCGATATCAGCGGAAAAGTGATGTTACCAGGTTTTTTTAATACCCACGTTCATAGCAATTTTAGTGATAACAATTTAAAAACATGGGCAAAGGCAGGTGTTACTACAGTTCGTGATTTAGGTTATTTGGGAAATAATTCTCTTGAACAAGTGTTTACAGCCCGAAATGATTTGAACACGGATTTAACAAACGCGCACTTAGTCGCAAGCGGTCCCCTTGTTACAACTGTCGGAGGTTATGGTAGTTTTGAAGTCACTTCACCAGAGGATGCACGCATTAAAGTTCAAACACTGATTGATTCCGGCGCTGATATAATAAAAATTGCAATCGAAGATAATTTGCAGGGCAGGACATGGCCCATGCTATCTATGGACGAAATTATTGTCATTGTTAACACTGCTCACGAAAATGGAGTGCCCGTTTCAGCCCACATTAGTCGGTCTGAACATCTTGAAATGGCGATCGAAGCAGGTGTAGACGATGTTGCTCATATGGTTATAGATGTATTACCTGACAGTCTGATAACTCAGATGATTGAACACGATATGTATTGGGAACCGACTTTGGAATTATGGAAAGGTGTGAGTGAAATGTATTCCCTCAATTGGGATAATATTGCGATGAATAATTTGGGTCGTTTTGTCAATGCAGGAGGTAAAGTAGCAATCGGTACTGATTTTGGTGGCTATACTACCGAATTTGATTCAGGAATGCCAATTCGCGAGATCCAAATGATGGAAGATGCTGGAATGTCTCCTATGCAAATTATTATTGCAGGGACTAAGAACGCAGCTCATGTCTGTAATATTGAAGACAAATTGGGAACACTCGAAATTGGAAAACTCGCAGATATAATTGTAGTTGAAGCCGATCCTCTGGATGATATAGAAGCTCTGGTCAACATTCAGATTGTAATTCATAACGGTACAATAATACATACGTTGTTTTGATAAATAATTTTACACACAATTCAAGAACAATCATTTATTTGTTGCCTAACACTCGCCACCATGGATGATGTAAGTGCACAGTGTTCGTTCAATATGTGTAAAATAAGAAAAGTGCTACATAATGTGTAATATTGAAACGAACCCATGAGGTATAATCCATGAAATGTCCCTACTGTGCTGAAGATATCCAGGATGATGCTGTTGTATGTCGTTTTTGTTCCGCAGTGAAAAGCAATGGTAAGTGGAATCATCCGGCAACCAAGTCAACTACCAAGGCATCCAAGTTCATGGGACCACAGTTCACTATCCGAACAGCGGGTGTGTTCTTTCTGATTTCTGCAATGGTTGAAATGATGTCTATAACTTCCGCCGTTCCACTCTTCGGGGATGTCCGCGGTGGCGTGATTGCGGTTATGTACCATTTACTGTTCGTTGGATTATTTTTTGGAATGGGATTTGGGATGTGGAGCAAGAAAGTCTGGGGTTTTCAGATGATGTTTGGTGGAACCATTTTCTATACATTAGACAGATTACTTTACATCCTAAATAGCCAGGCTAGAAATGCCGAAATAACGAGCATGCTAGGCAAATACGGAGCAATTTTAGGCTCCGATGGGCAGAATATGATTACGCAGGTCATGAATCTAACGGTTGGACTCACACTACTATGTTGGTGGGGATTCCTGCTATATCTGTATTTCAAGCGTGACTACTTTGAATCTTTGGAGACGTAATTTTATAATAAGGAGAAAACATGGATAAATTTTTAGAAGCAGCAATTGATGAAGCAAAAAAGGGTCTGGCAGAGGGTGGTATTCCCATTGGATCGGTTCTGGTTATCGATGGTCAGATCGTTGGGCGCGGTCACAATCGACGTGTACAAAATGGAAGTGCCATTTTGCATGCCGAAATGGATTGTTTGGAAAATGCGGGACGCATAAAAGCATCGGATTATCGACGTGCTACCTTGTACTCCACGTTGTCGCCCTGTGATATGTGTAGCGGCAGCGTGTTGCTCTATGGAATTCCAAAGGTGGTCATAGGAGAGAACCGTACCTTTCGCGGACCAGAGGATTATGTGAAATCACGGGGAGTGGAATTGGTACTTGTTGATGACCCAGAATGTCGTGAGCTCATGGAATCGTTTATTGAAAAATGTCCAGAACTATGGAATGAAGATATTGGAGAATAACTCATGACAGAATTTGTCCAAACTAAGACAACTGCTCTTATTACTGGAGCTTCCAGTGGCATTGGTTACGAATTAGCAAAGCTATTTGCACAGAATGGCCATAATCTGGTTTTAGTAGCAAGGAATGAAAAAGCATTAAACCAATTATCTGAAGAATTGCGTGAAAAATTTGGTATAAGTATAAAGGTGATTTCAAAGGATCTATCAGTAATAACAGCTGCACAAGAGATTGTTGATGAATTGCAACAAGAAGCGGTAATAATTAATATTCTTGTGAACAATGCTGGTTTCGATGTTTATGGACATTTTTATGAAACGGAGTTGAATAAAGAATTGCAGATGCTTCAGGTGAATCTGGTTACCTTGACTCAATTGACCAAATTGCTTGTGGGCGATATGGTGGAGCGAAAGAGTGGAAAGATTCTCAATATTGCCTCTATCGGTTCATTTGCCCCGTCACCTCTGAATGCAGTTTACAGCGCTACCAAAGCCTACGTGTTGAGTTTTTCAGAAGCCATTGCGGAAGAATTACATGGAAGCGGAGTCACCGTGACGTGTTTATGTCCAGGTGCAACATGGACAGAATTTCAAAAAAGAGCTGAGATGGGTGATACTAGAATCCTCAAGCATGGCGTGATGAATGCCGATACAGTAGCAGACATTGGTTATCGCGCTGTAATGGCAGGAAAAAGGGTTGTTGTTCCAGGCTTATACAATAAAATTCAGATACAATTCATGCGTTTATTGCCCAAAATTGTCATTGTGAAACTGTCCAAATTCATGTTGCAAAGAGCTTAGAGTTTATGTGTGATTGGATCAGAGATATTCGTTCGACAAGTTGTGTAATCTGACATTGTAAATCGATATATACAAATTTTAAAGATCAAGCCTTAAATCCATAAAAAATAATTACAATAGACATTGGTCAAGTGCTTAGAAAATCAGTAATTTCTGTACTCTTCGCTAACCTGGAAACAAAATGAAAAGTATGACTGGATTTGGACGTGGAACGTTCGGTAATGATTCCAATCGTGTAGCTGTCACGATTAAGACCTATAATTCTAGATTTTTAGACATGAAAGTACGTGGATGCGAAAGTGATCCTGCGATTGAAGCTGACATCCGCGAATTTTTACAGAATAATATCGTACGTGGCACTGCCTATGTTACTATCGAGCCAGACCGTAATGTTGGTCAGAAAGCCGCTATTTCCTTTAATCGTGAACGGTTTGAAGCAATAGATCAGATATTAATGACCATTCAAAAGGATTATGGTAGACACTTAGAAATTTCTGACCTGGCTTCCTCCAATGATTTAATCTCGCAAACGGATAATACTTCATTTTCATCGAAAAGTATTAAAGCTGCTCTAGATGTTGCCTACAAACAGGTAGAAGAAATGAGAACCAGTGAGGGTGCACGACTTAAAGATGATATAAGTCAACGCCTGAATTTGTTTGCTGAATCTGTTGATCAAATCGGAGAATTGAATTCTAATAATTCCTCAGAGCGAAAAGTGCGCTATATAGAACGCATCAAGGAATTAATGGAAAATGTTGAAATTGACGAAACGCGCGTGGCGCAAGAGATTGCTCTTCTGGTTGAGCGCTCTGATATCACTGAAGAGATTGTTAGAGCCCGCAGTCACGTTGAACAATTTATCTCGCTCATGGATCTGGATGAGCCAGTGGGTAAACGGTTTAATTTTATTCTGCAGGAAATGGGTAGAGAAGTCAATACCATGGGATCTAAAAGTGCAAATCCAGACCTGTCGAAAATTGTAATTCAAGTAAAAGATGAATTGGAAAAAATGCGCGAACAGGTTCAAAATATTTTATGAAAAATCTCGTTGTAATTGCTGCACCTTCAGGAACGGGAAAAACAACGATTTGCCGTGAATTGCAAAAGCAAAATCCTGAAATACATTTTTCAGTATCCTGTACAACACGACCTATACGCCACTACGAAAAAGATGGATATGATTATCATTTTATATCCGATCAAGAGTTTGAGAGATTAAAAGAAAATGGTGAATTGGTTGAGTATGAAGAAGTTCATGGATACTATTATGGGACAAAAAAAGAATTTTTAGATGAAGCCATAAAAAACGGAGAAGTGATCCTGCTGGACTTAGACGTTAAGGGCGGATTATCCATAAAAAAATTATACCCGGAACGGACATCCCTGGTATTTGTTGAACCACCAAATGAACAAATACTAATTGATCGTTTAAAGAACCGTGGAGCTGATTCGGAAGAAAGAATTAAAGTGCGATTACAGCGTTTTCAAATGGAAATGAGCTATAAAGAACAGTTTGATCACATAGTAATAAATGATAAACTTGAAGTCGCCGTAAAGTCGTTAAAAAATATAGTTATAAGTAAAACAAAAGGAGTTATTGATGGGAATTAAACCTTTACATATTCGCGATATTGAAGAGCAAACTGATGACATGTATGAAGCCGTAGCTGTTATGGCAGCACGCTCAAGACAAATCTTGCGTGATCGAATTGTAGATCAAGCAATGCGTGAAACGGATCAAGATAGTTTTGGCGTATTCGATACTGTACCAGAAATTGATCCAGCAGATTATGTTGAATTACCAAAGCCAACTGCTATTGCAAGTGATGAATTTTTGAATGGGGAAATATCCTGGCATAAATCCAAAGTAGAATAGGTCGTGATAGAGTCTGATCCTATTCGAAACTATTTACAATACACGCAAGAGGTATATGGGGATACATTGTATAAATCCGATAAACCTGAAGAACCAAAGCAAAACACCGATAGTACTAAATCGCTAAAAGAGTTTGAATCGGAAATCAATACGTGTTTGAAGTGTAATCTTGGACAAAGTCGCACGTCATTTGTTTTTGGTGTTGGTGACCCAAATGCCAGTTTATTGCTGGTGGGAGAAGCGCCTGGTGCTGAAGAAGATAAGCAGGGATTTCCTTTTGTTGGGCGTGCAGGAAAACTATTAGATAAGATTTTAGCTGCCATTAATAGAAGCCGTGAAAATGATGTCTATATTTGTAACGTACTCAAATGTCGTCCGCCTGAGAATCGTGATCCATTGCCTTCAGAAGTTGAACTGTGTGAAACGTATTTGATTAGACAAATTGAATTGATTAAACCTGTCCTTATTGTTGCGCTGGGACGTGTGGCAGGAAAAACACTATTGAAACTGGATGAGCCATTGAAGGCAATGCGTGAAATCATTCATGACTACCATGGAACGCCGCTGATTGTTACTTATCATCCAGCTGCATTATTACGAAATTCTTCATTTAAACCTCCAACGTGGGAAGATTTTAAATGGATACGAAAGATTCTTGAAGGAGCAGGTTAGTTGGCACAAACAGACACAATGGGATCATTAAGTGCGCAACCACAATCCGTGGAAGCAGAACAAGCTGTTCTCGGTGCAATGCTATTCAGTAAGGAAGCTGTAAGTAAAGTCATTGGGATTTTAGTTAGCGAACATTTTTATCGGGATTCCCATGCCAAGATTTTTTCGACAATGACAGCTTTGTTTCATGAAAATATACCTATTGATACGATATCTATTATCGATCAAATGAAAAAGAACAAAGAATTAGAAGCCGTTGGTGGTGCATATTTTATTACGGGATTAATGGAAGCAGTCCCCACCGTTGCGAATGTTGAAGGATATGCAAAAATTGTTTTAGAAAAAGCTCTCCTTCGAAAACTTATTACCATTTCTCATGATATTGCCAAGGATGCCTTTGATGATTCTGAATCAGTCGAAGATATTCTTGATAATGCTGAATCGCAAATATTTAGTATTTCTGAAAATAGACTTAAAGGTGGCTTTAGGCATATTGACCCCATTCTTGCTGAGACATTTGAGCAAATGGATGCCATCAGCGCTAAAGCTGGATCCGTTATTGGTGTGCCGTCAGGATTGCGTGATTTAGATGCGAAAACGGCAGGATTCCATCCATCTGATTTGGTCATTATTGCTGGTCGTCCTGGTATGGGAAAAACAGCATTAGCCCTTTCTATTGCACGAAATGCTGCTGTAGATCATAACGAAGGGGTCGGGATTTTTAGTCTGGAAATGTCGAATAATCAATTGGCCATGCGTCTACTTTGTTCAGAAGCAATGGTGGATAACCATTTGGTTAGAACAGGAATGTTGCCAAAAGAGCAATGGAGCAAATTAAGTTTTCACGTTGGTAAACTAGCCGAAGCCCCCATCTATTTGGACGATTCGCCAGGGATCACCGTACTCGAACTAAGAGCAAAAGCACGACGCTTGAAAGCGGAGCATAATATTGCACTGCTTATTGTAGACTATTTGCAGTTAATGCAAGGACCCAAAGGCGTAGAAAGTCGGCAACAAGAAATATCAATTATTTCCAGATCACTAAAGGCATTGGCAAAAGATTTAAATATTCCTATCGTCGCGTTATCTCAGTTATCACGTGCAGTAGAAAGCCGTACAGATAAGCGTCCTTTATTGTCAGATTTGCGTGAATCAGGCGCTATTGAGCAGGATGCGGACATGGTCATGTTCTTATATCGTCCATGGTTGTACAATAAAGATGATGAAGATATCCGTAACAAAGCAGAAATCATTATTGCGAAACAAAGACACGGACCAACTGGAATCATTCCCGTTACTTTTTTAGATCGCTTTACGCGATTCGAAGATTCCAGTGATATGGAAGACTTTGGGGGTACGCCACCATTCTAATGCAGAATCCACTTGCAAAATTAATTCCGCAACTGGTAGGGGAATATCCAAAGCAATTTAATGAATTGCTCAAAAAAGTTCCTATACCAGATAACAAGGATGAAATGGCTATTCGTGATGAATTATGGAAAGCTTACCAGTTTTCCATGACGTGCCACGAAGGTCAAAAACGGCGGAGTGGGAAACCCTATTTTGATCATTGTTATGAAGTCGCTACTTCATTAGCTGAATGGAAAATGGATTACCGTACAATCATGGGCGGACTGTTACATGATGTTGTTGAAGATACAGACGTAACCATTAGTGACATCGATAAAAGGTTTGATGAAGATGTTGCAAAACTTGTTGATGGTGTCACAAAATTAGGTGGGATTACATTTACAAGTCGCAAAGAGCAACAGGCTGGAAACTTTATGAAGTTGCTATTGTCTGTAGCGCAGGATTTAAGGGTAATTATTATCAAATTTGCTGATCGTCTCCATAACATGAAGACAATCCAATATTTACCACAAATCAAACAACATCGGATTGCCATTGAAACCAGAGATGTGTACGCACCACTTGCCCATCGATTGGGAATGGCCAGAGTAAAGTGGATATTAGATGATTTAATATTAAAAACGCTTCATCCGAATTCGTTTGAAGAAATAGACACAAAATTAAAAGCGAGCAATAGACAGCGATCAAAATACATTAACAGTGTAATTGATCCGGTCAAAAAAGAATTAGCCAAATATGATATTGATGCTCATGTTTATGGTAGGCCAAAATCGCATTCTTCTATTTACGGAAAAATGGTACGACGCGGGAAAAATTTTGAAGAAATATACGATGTATATGCTATTCGTATTATTGTTGATAAAATAGAACAGTGTTATCTCACATTAGGTGTTATTCACCAAATGTATTCTCCTGCTCAAGATCGGTTCAAAGATTTTGTTGCAATGCCAAAATCCAATGGATATCAATCGATTCATACTACTATAGTTGGACCAAATGGTAATATGGTGGAAATCCAGATCAGAACCCTTGAAATGGAACGTACAGCTGAGATTGGTGTGGCGGCTCATTGGCGATATAAAGAGACTGGTACAAAATCCGCAGATTTGGATTCCGATATTAAATGGTTACGTGAATTGGTGGAAATCCTACAGAGCGAAAGCTCAGATCCTACCGAATTCATGCACCTACTAAAAATTGATTTATTCAATGATGAGATATTTGTATTTACACCTAGCGGTGATCTTATTCAATTACCAACTAATGCAACACCCATTGATTTTGCATTTCAAATTCATACTGATCTTGGTATTCATTGTATTGGTGCAAAAGTAAATCAAAAGGTTATTCCACTAAATACAAAATTAAAGAATGGTGATATTGTAGAAATTATTACCAGTAAAAACCAGCATCCTAACCTAGGATGGTTAAAGTTTGTAATAACAGGTAAAGCTCGAAATCATATCACTAAGTATTTGCGAAATATTCGGCAAGAAGAGAGTATCAAACTCGGGAATGAAATTCTTGATAAAACTCTCAGACGGCTAAAAATGTACAGTGAAAAGAAATCGGTAAAGGAATCCTTTGACCAGTTTGGTTATAAGTCTACAGATGCCTTTATTGAAGCTATTGGAAACGGGACAATTACGATCCGCGAAATATTCAAGAAGTTACGTCCTGAGGACGAACCTTCTTTGGAGGAATCGCAAGAGGATAACGCAAATCAGTTTATCGATTATGCACGCTCTGCGGCTCGTGGTATTAAATTGCAGGGTATTGGCAATATTATGGTACAATTTGCCAAATGTTGTAATCCCATCCCTGGAGATGAAATGGTTGGTTTTGTGACTCGTGGTCGTGGAATTACGGTTCACAGATCTGATTGTAGAAGCCTGCCTTTACTGGCAGAGGAATCAGACCGCCTCCTTCCTGTGGAATGGGATGTAGCGCGTTCGGATGTATTTAAGGTTAGAATTAAAGTGGTTGGCGAAGATTCTAAAGGACAATTAAAAACCATGACTGAAGCCATTTCCTCTGAAAATTCTAATATCACAAGTGTGGATTTAAAAGTACGAGATAATATAGCAACTGCCTATTTTATTATTGAAGTGCGAAATTCAAAACAACTAGATCGAATCATAAAAAAATTAACAAGAACAAATGGAATTGATTACGTAGAAAGGACAGGACAATAATGGATAAGAAAACCTATACCAAGAAGGAAATCGCAAAAGAAGTCGCATCACGTCTTGATGCAACAATGGATAACTCTGCGAAGTTCGTTGATGAAATATTTACGGTAATGCGTGAAATGTTAACCGATGAACGTCCTTCTGTACGCATCGAGATACGAAATTTTGGTGTATTTGAAGTAAAACAAACAAAAGCAAAACCTCGTGCACGCAATCCTCGCACAAATGAGGAAATATATGTACCAGCTCATAAAAAAACACATTTTAAACCTGGTAAACTCCTCAAGTCTTATTTATCAAAACCACTCGAGGGTTAACACCGTTTAGGTGTTGAGGATCGTTCAACATGGGACGGATTCTCGGCATAGATTATGGTCTAAAGCGGATCGGATTAGCTTTATCTGATCCGCTTCATATTATAGCCTCGCCATATAAAACAATTTCTGGTTCTGATGAAGCCGATATTCTTCAAAAATTACGAGATATTATTTCTGAAGAAAGTGTGTCTCATATTGTTGTTGGACTCCCAATCGGGATGAAAGGTCAAGAAACAGAACAAACCAAACTAACACGTGTTTTTGCGGATTCTTTGAATTGTTTTGGACTACCCATATTTTTGCAAGATGAACGATTGTCATCAGTTAGCGCGAAAAAATCTCTCATCGAACAAAATATAAAAACGGGTTACAATAAAGCGTTAATTGACAAGCGAGCTGCAGCTATTTTATTACAGCAGTTTATGGATATAAACCAATTATGAAATCCATCTTGAATCGCGAACCATGGCAATTGGCACTTTTGTCTGGAACCCTAATAGGTTTATCGTACCATCCTAAACTCTATTTAGGATTTTTAGCATGGATAGCGTTTATACCTTTAATTCACATTATATACCATTCCACACCAAGGAGTGCTGCAAAATATGCTTATTATGCTTCCGTTGCTGCAAACTTCATTGCATTTCACTGGATTGGACTGAATAATGGTGCAACTCTTGTTCCAGTACTTCTTTCGTTAACTGGGGCAGTTTTGTATCTGGGAATATTTTGGTATTTACTGGTATTTATCATTTCATCTTCACGAAAAACTATTTCACCATTGTTGCTTTTCCCTTTTGGATGGATTGCTTTGGAATGGGTCAGGAGTTTGGGGCCACTGGGATTTCCTTGGGCAAATCTTGCATTATCACAAACCAATTATCTTCCCATTATTCAAATGGCAGATGTTTTTGGCACCTATGGTATAGCATTTTGGATAATAATGATCAATATTGGTCTTTATTTAGTCATTACAAGTAATCGACCTAAACGCTATATTGTATTTACAACAGCAATTTTTGTGTTTGCAGCAGGATATGGCTATCTTCGTATAAATATTGTTGACTCCTCAGCTGTGATTAAACGTGTCAAAATTGCTGTAACGCAACCAAACATAGACCCCAATTCAAAGTGGGACAGGGAAAATCGAAAATCTGTATTTCACTTAATGGATTCACTTCATGTTGTAGCAAATGCAATGGAACCGGATTTGGTTCTTTGGCCTGAAACAGCACTACCAGCTTATTTACGTCTTTCGCGAACGACTAGAAATAAAGTAATGACCAGGGTAAAGGAGAGTGGTATCCCACTTTTATCTGGAACGGTGGATAAAGAATGGATTAGTGAAGATGAATCGCATTATTATAATGGAACTATATTGCTGAATCCTGATGAATCATACCAAATGTATAACAAGGTCTATCTGGTACCTTTCGCTGAATATATTCCGCTGTCATGGAAATATCCTATTTTAAAAGAATTGAATTTTGGTCAGGGGAACTTTACTCCGGGATCAGATTATACATTATTTAAACTGGATTCGATGCTATTTTCAAATATCATTTGTTATGAATCTAGCATTCCAAATGTTGTTAGAAAATTTGTTCAATTGGGAGCAACCTTTATAACAATTGAGGCAAATGATGGGTACTTGGGCAACAGTGCCGGGCCTTACCAGCATTTTGCATTGGCCAAGCTTCGTGCCATAGAAAATAGAGTCCCAATTATTCGAAGTGCCAATACTGGAATATCAGGGTTATTTGATGCAACAGGACGTGTTCTGAAAAAAATTCCAATTGGTCATCAAGCGGTGTTTTTGGCTCAAGTAGATTGCCATAATCAAAAATCGTGGTACACAAAACATGGTGATATATTTGCAATTTTGTGTACGATAATGACAATGATAATTATAGGAGTATCAGCGTGGCGAAAATTTTACGATACTGTCTTATCCTAAGTGTATTGATCCCGTTGGTTTCGGGTCAATCTGTTGAAAGCAGAGTCTCACCCGTTTTGAAATCACTGATTCTGCCGGGAATGGGTGAATTTCAATTGAACCAAACGAAGAAAGGTCGGACTTTCCTCCTTACTGAGAGCATTCTTTGGTTATCCGTATTGACATGCAATAAGGCATCTAAATATCAGGATGAAACTATGCGCAGCATTGCAGCAAACCATGCTGGAGTCGATGTAAGTGGAAAAGATGATCAATATTGGATCGATATTGGCAATTATTCTTCGCGGGATAAATTTAACGCTGAACACCAACGATGGCGTGAGCCGGAAGTTTTGTATGATCCAGATATTGAATGGAACTGGTCATGGGATTCTAATGAAAACCAGAAAAAATTTGAAGCCAGAAGAATCAATCGGGACCGTTGGGCTTTATCAGGGAAATTTCTATTTGGTGGAATTGTAATAAACCATGTTGTCTCGTCAATAGATGCTTTGTATTTAAAAAGAAAATTATCTCAATATGAAGTAACAATTTTACCGACCTATTCTCAAGACTTTCAATCAACACAGTTATCATTGTCATTTATGTTTTAAATGAATCCGCTAACCAAAATATGGATATTTATTATCATATTAATAGGGTTGTTGAGCCTTGAATCCTGGCAATCCTTAAGTATATATGGGATTATCTTTTTAACCATATTATTTATTTATCGTAGACAAATTTGGCCAAGGATAAAAGGATTTATCACATTTCTCCCACTAATGTTTGTTATATACTCAGCAATATCTATAGGAATCCTTGGGAATCCAGCTTTCACCGTTTTTGCACAAGCAGGATTTATAACAGTAAAATTTGGATGGATGATTTTAGTGATGGCTTTTTATTTAGAATGGGGAAGTAGTGCGAAAATCATTGTTGCATTACGCACTGTCTGGATGAAATTCAATAAACGATGGGAAAAAGTTGAAAATGGTTTTCTTTTTCTGGCGTTGATATTACGATTTTATCCCTCTTTTCAACTGGATTGGCAACACTACACTCAATCAGATAAGGCGTTAGGTATTTCTCCAGGGAAATCCTTGAGAAAACGGATAAAACGTATGATTGATTATTTACCGGGAATGATCTTTGCCCAATATAGACGTGCAGATGATATATCTCATTTAATGATATTACGAGGTTATGGCAAAGCGATACCAAGAACTGTTGCACGTCCGATAAATTGGACCTGGCAAGATTCATCTATTTCTATTGTTTTTCCAATTATCTTTATGGGTTTTCATTTTGTTGCAACGATATAGAATGAATATCCAATATAATGGATCAAATTATTTTGGATGGCAAATGCAGGATAATGCTCAGACAATCCAAGGCGAATTGGAGACAGCATTATTGCCACTTGGTGACGGTAATCGCGTAAAGATCATAGGTGCCGGACGAACTGACACAGGCGTCCATGCCTTTGGTCAGGTTGCACATTTTGAATTAGATACACGCCTTTCTTTGAAAGAAATTCGAAATGCAATTAATGCCAGAACAAAAACAGATATTGAAGTAAATAAAGTTGAAATTGTTGATGATAAATTCCATGCACGATTTTCAGCGAAAGAACGGTATTATATTTATCAAGTATACACGGGAAAAAGTTTACTGTATCAAAATCAATCTTGGCATATTCCATCTTTAGATGTTGAAAAACTAAATACTACGGCAGCAATAATATTAGGTGAACATGATTTCCTGTCCATCAGTAAATATAACCCGGAATTGGATCATACCATGTGTACCGTATATGATTCAAAATGGACATTATCTGATGACATGATTACATTTCATGTCAAAGCAAACCGATTTTTACACCATATGGTACGATATCTTGTGGGAACAATGATTGCGATCAATCAAGAAAAATATACAAACGAAGAATTCCTACATATTTTAAATAATCCTCAAAGGAATGTTCGTATTTTTAAAGCACCTCCGAATGGACTTATATTAAAACAGGTCAGTTATGAATAGAAGAATATCAATATTGCTTTTCGCACTAATGGTTGGAATTCCATTATTTGCACAGGATATTTACACATCCCGACAAACGGCTATTACACGTGCTGTACAAAGTGTGAGTCCCGCGGTTGCAAGTATAAATGTTGTGCAGTATCGTCAAGTATCCCGACAATCACCTTATGCCGATCCATTTTTTCAATATTTTTTTCCTTATTCACTTGAACCAAAAAAAGTAGTTGGATCAGGTTCCGGAGTTGTCATAAGTCCAGATGGATATGTCATGACAAATAATCATGTTGTGGAGAATGCCAGTGAAATAATAGTGACACTACCTGGCGGTGTGGAATTTCCGGCAGAGCTTATTGGGTCTGATAAAGTCTCAGATTTGGCTATATTAAAGTTAGACGGTCGCGATTTCCCATACGCCAAACTTGGGAACTCAGATGATCTCATTATTGGAGAGTGGATTATTGCTCTTGGCAATCCATATGGTTTATTCGAGCTTAGCAACCAACCAACTGCAACTGCTGGAATTGTTAGTGCAACAAATATGAATTTTGGCAGACAAAAAGGTGGTCAGATTTTTCAGGATATGATCCAAACGGATGCTTCCATCAATCGCGGAAATAGTGGTGGTCCTTTAGTTAATGCCAATGGTGAAGTTATAGGAATTAATACGTTTATATACACCGGATCAGACTTCGATCAGGGATCAATTGGTATTGGATTCGCAATCCCAATTAATCATGCAAAGGAAATAGCAGAAGAATTAAAAAATCGTGGTCGAATTGATCGTAGTTTCTCAACAGGACTTCATGTTCAACCTTTGACAAAAAAGATAGCCGGATATCTTGATATTCCGTTTGCAAAAGGTGTCATAATTGTTGAGATCGAAGACGGTAGTACAGCTGGAAAAGCAGGACTAAAACCTGCTGATGTTATCGTTAGTGTTAATAAAGTTGAAATATCAAACGCTCGTGAAATATTTGACGTTATTGAGCAAGATGATTTACGACCTGGAGATAAAATTACTCTGGATGTTTACCGGGATGGAAAACAAAAAAAAATCCGTATGGAATTGGGAAAAATAGAGGAGGATTAATATTAATATCGCAAAAGAAGGTCTAAGATTTATAATAAGTGGGCTGGTACTATCGTGTATTTTTATCATATTATCAGTTTATGTTGAATCCAATTGGATCAAAATAGCAGCAATACTATTTTTATCCTTTACAGGGTTTTGTCTGAATTTCTTTCGTGATCCACATCGTGAAATACCTGAAGGAGACAATATCCTCATTTCCAGTGCAGACGGAAAAGTTGTTAAAGTAGAAGAAATCGATTCAGATGAACATGGTGAAAAAGCAATTTTAGTATCAGTTTTTCTCAGCGTATTTAATGTTCATGCTAATCGTATTCCATTTAGCGGGACAGTTAAATCTGTCAATCATATAAATGGCAAATTCCTCGCGGCGTTTGATCATAAAGCATCAGATGAAAATGAACGATCAATTACTGTTTATGATACAAACCATGGTAAAATTATTCTAAAGCAAATCGCTGGTTTGATTGCCAGGCGAATTCTGAATTATTCAAAAATTGGAGATTCTGTGAAAAGCGGCGACCGTATGGGATTTATTATGTTTGGGTCGCGTACAGATATTATATTTCCCACTGTCTTTGATGTCAAAGTTAAAGAAGGACAACGTGTTATTGGTGGAGAAACCATAATAGCGGAGGCTAAATGAGACAAAGGATTCCAAGAGAGAATCGCCGACGAATCAATAAACAAGTAATCCCGAACATCTTTACCGTGCTAAACATGTTTCTGGGTTTCATGGCTATCGCTCAGTTAATGAAAGGGCGAATAGATATTGCAGGTTGGCTTATTTTCAGTGCCGGTGCCATGGATGCCATTGATGGTAAACTGGCACGCATGATAGGGATCCCAACGAAATTTGGCACTGAATTTGATTCCTTTGCCGACACGATATCATTTTGTGTTGCGCCAGCTTTACTGATTTATGTTTCATGGGTAGAAGGGATGCCACCTTTATTAGCGGGAATTGTTGCCTTTACACCTATATTATTTGGAACGATTCGTTTAGCCAGATTTAATTTGCTTCAGGATGAAAACCCTACCCCCTATTTTGTAGGCATTCCTACACCTTTAGCAGCACTAGGTCTATTTAGTTATTCAATGTTCTCACATACTGTATATAGCAATGATGGAGACCCTAGAATAGGTTTATTTATGGCAGTGATTTTAGGTGCCATGATGATAAGTCCCATCCGTTTTAGCAAATTTCCCATCCTCTCATTTAAAGTGAGTCAATCAAATACATTAAGTCTTGCCGGTGTTTTAATAACACTAGTAGCCATTCTAGTCTGGAAGGGATATATAATATTCCCACTATTTCTTCTTTATGTGACTTGGAGTGTAATAAACTGGATGGTTCATCCACACCGCTTTGAGATAGAGGACACTGCATTACAGGATGATCAGCCGTTATGACCAAGCGAAACCTTGCATTAATCTTTATCATTTTAATGGTTGGTGCCATGTTTGGAACTCTTTTTGGTCAAATATTAGGATGGATGCTTCCTGAAAGCGTAGTAAGAGACTTTTTCCTATTAAGTGTAGATTTTTCGCTTGGAGGATTAGTCGGTAGTGAGACAGGAGTCATTAATCTGAATCTTGGCTTTTTAGCAATACAGTTTGGATTGTCATTAACAATCAATTTTACAACGCTTATCGGACTGGCAACTGCTTATTATTTTTTACGGTATTTCCGATAGGGATTCCATTAAATTTCGCAGCAATACAGGAGAATATTATGAGTAACATGGACATACAATACGCGGTTTTCAATTTGGGTTATGGAGAGATTCTGCTTATATTTTTAGTCATTCTATTATTATTCGGTGCAAAGAGATTACCCGAATTGGCCAAAGGTTTAGGTCAGGGTATTCGTGAGTTTAAAGGCGCAGTGGATGGGGCAAAAAAAGAAATTGATGATGCTTCAAAACAAGTTGATTTAGACTCGAAGGAAAAAGAATAACTTCTAATTTTATTTATAAATTTTCATAAGTAAAAAATAATATAGACAAGCGCACACGCAATTGATTCATGTTTAATTTGGTTTAATCATGAAACATTTCCGTTCAATTATCGTAGAGAGCAATTAGGTATTAACGACGTAAATATGGAGTGGTATGATTGAATTTTTGCATCCCTGGTATTTATTACTGGGGTTCGTGATTCCGTTAATTGCTTATTTTATGCTTCGGCGTGGATTAAAGCAAGAGGGATCACTTCGCATATCTAATAAAGCAATCCTTCCTCAATCCATGATAAATCGTGGAAAACGTAAAAAATATGTCCTGCAACTTTTAGAATTATTAATATTAATTCTTATTATTTTGGGATTATCAGGACCACGCATAACCGATAAACTGCAGGAAACCACTGTAGAAGTAATAGATATAATTCTTGCCGTAGATATTAGCAGCAGTATGTTAGCAGAAGATTTTAAACCGAATCGACTTGAAGCGGTAAAAGAAACAGCGAAAACGTTCATTCAAAATAGGACTGAAGATCGAGTTGGGATATTAGTCTTTGCAGGGGAAACGTTTATTCAATGTCCCCTTACCGTCGACAAAGAAGTGTTAACTGGTTTATTACATGAAGTTCAAATCGCAGAACGTGAATACGATGGAACTGCCATTGGAATGGTAATAGCAAATGCGACGAACCGGTTGCGTCATAGTGACGCAAAAAGTAAAATTATTGTCCTTTTATCAGATGGCAGTAACAATGCAGGTGAATTAGATCCTATTACTGCCGCGGATATGGCAGCACAATTTGATATAAAAATTTACACGATTGGGGCAGGAACAAATCAATCGACCACTTTTATTCCTAATCGGGGACATATTAGAAATGAAATAGATGAAGAATCGCTGAAATCAATTGCCCAAAAAACAGGTGGTCAATATTTCAGAGCTACTGATGTCCAATCACTGGAAAATGTTTACAAAGAAATTGACCAATTAGAGCGGACTGAAATTGAAGTAAAAGAATTCAATTTATATCGCGAATTATATGGTTGGTTTTTAATACCCGCTATGATATTAGGATTGATGCATAGATCCTTTAATCGAATTTGGATGAAAAGGATTGATTCATGAGTTGGCGGTATCCCATTGTTCTAGGGTTAATAGTAGTGATGATTTTGGTTAATTTCATCAGCCAGAGAATCCAGAAACGACGTGGAATATTATTAAAAGAGACCAAAGAGACTCTACGGCAAAATTTATTTACCAGATTCGATTTTCGTCGATTATCTTGGAAACGCAAATTTATCTTTTGGGGAATGAGCTTTTTAATAATATCGGCTGCAGGACCTCAAATCGGTATTCGTGTGAAACCCGTTGAACGCAAAGGTGTTGACCTTGTTTTTGCCATTGATGTTTCCACAAGTATGAATGCAGAGGATATTGTCCCAAGCCGATTAGAAAAAGCTAAGTATGAAATTGGTCAAGTCATTCGCAATCTGCAAGGAGATCGAGTAGCGCTTATAGTTTTTGCTGGTTCTAGTCATTTGTACTTGCCTCTAACCAGCGACTACGAAGCTGCCCTGCTTTTTTTAGATGCCATTGATACGGAAATGATACCCACACAAGGTACATCCATGGGATCGGCTTTAAATACTGGAATTTCTGCCTTCAGCGAAGATACGGAAAAGTATAAAGTTTTGGTATTGGTCACAGACGGCGAAGATCATGAAGGAGAAGCTATCGAAATTGCACGAAAAGCCAGAAAAGCGGGTTTCTCTATTCACGCAATCGGCGTAGGAACTGCTACAGGATCACTAATCCCGTTGAAAACGAAAAAAGGCATAAGAGAAGAGTATAAAAAAGACAAACAGGGGAAATTAGTGACCTCAGTTTTAAATGAGTCGTTATTGAGAGAGATTGCACATGCTGGAGGTGGGATATTTATCCGGTTTGACAACCGATTGGCTACACATAGAGATTTAATAAAAGCGATTAACCAAATGGAAAAGAGAACCATTAGCACCCATGAATTTTCTGAGTACGAAGATCGATATCACATATTTGGTCTAATTGCATTTATTCTATTAACCGTTGGATTCATATATCCAACAAAACGAGTAGTCTCTGATGAATGGAAAGGTCGTTTCGTTGAATAAAAATATATTCATTATTGTGAGCACCATTTCATTACTGGTTTCTCAGGATTCTAATGACGAAGGATTGGCACATTATAAAAACAAAAATTTTGACGGCGCAAGGTCCTACTATGAACAAATATTGACCGAAGATAATGATAACGAATTTGCGTGGTTTGGTTTAGGAGTTGCCGCCATGGAACAAGGGGATCTTGAAACAGCAAATCAAGCATTTACTCAAGTTGCTATTAAGGACGATAACACATTACAATCCGATGCAATTTATAATTTGGGACATGTTGCCTATAAAACTCAGAAGGTGAAAGAAAGCATGTCATTGTTCAAAAAAGCCATATCTCTAAATCCCGATGATATGGATGCCAAATATAACTATGAATTCCTGCTTCATCAGGATCAACAAAATCAACAAGATCAGGATAGCCAGCCACCTCCTAAACCTTCTGAAGAGGCAAAACGGATTAAAAAAGAAGCAGAAAAACTGGTCGAACAACGAATGTATGCCGAAGCAACAAGTCTGATGGAAAACCTACTTAAGATCGATCCAACTGCAGCATCGTTTCAGGATTATGTTCAAAAAATTCGTGATGTATATAACTTGATTGCAGGTGTGCAATGATAAGAAATATATTATTAATGGGCGTTTGTTTTACTCTCCTTTTTGGCGCTGGATGGGAAGACTATTTTCATACTGCCGCAAACCATTATACAAAAAGCGAAAAAAAGAAGGCTGCCCAAATAATACAAGACGGACTATATTACTATCCAAATAATCCACAATTAAATGCTTTGGGTGGTTTATTGCAGGATGAAGAACAAGAACAACAAGATCAGCAGTCGCAAAATCAGGAACAAAGCAAAGAAGATCAGGAAAAAGAAGAGCAAGAACAAAAACAGGATCAACAATCTCAATCTGAAGATGAACAACAGGAACAAAGCGAAGAAGAAAAACAGGACAAGGAAGAACAGCAAGAAAATCAACAATCATTAGATGATGAAGAGAGTGAAGAAGAAGAACCAAATCCTGCCTTCAAGGAAAATGATGAAGAAAAAGAAAATGATGATCAGGATAAACAAAATGCTGCAGCAATTTTAGATGCTTTAAAGGATGACGAAAAAATTCTCCAGAAACGGCAAATTGCAAAGAAAACATCTAGAAAATTAGAGAAGGACTGGTAGTAATTTTTCAGATGAATTTTATAAGAAATATTATAAACAGAAAAAGACATTATCTTTTATATAGCATACTATTTTTTGTTTTATTCTCATCTGTTTTTGCCCAAAAAGTAACTGCCACTGTCGATGTTAGATCGGTTACCATTAATGATGTAATATCATTTACAATTTCGGCTGAAGGCATTTCTAGTAATCCTAGTGTCGATATCGCTCCATTACTGAAAGATTTTTCGGTCGTGAGTGGTCCATCTCAACAATCGAATATGCAATTTGTTAATGGAAAAATGACGTCTTCCAGAAAAATTTCCTGGACATTAATAGCGAATCGTGAAGGTGTGATAAAAATCCCATCTTTGCCTGTAAAAGTTGGAAGAAAAACATATAAAACCAACGAATTGACAATAAAAGTTTCAAAATCTCAAGTCAGCGATGATCCAGATGATTTATTCATATTATCAGAAATTGACAAAAATTCCGTGGTCATTGGAGAACAAGTCACGGTTGGCTATAAACTATATACTCGGGTGAATGTAACTATTTCAGAAATCACCTTTCCTGAATATATAGGATTTTGGACAGAAGAATTATATACTCCAAGACAAATCGATTTTCGGGACACACAAATCAAAGGCGAAAGATATAAAGTAGCGACTCTATATAAAGTGGCGTTATTCCCTACTAAAATTGGTCAGATTTCATTACCATCCATGGTCATCAATGGTAATGTAGAAGTAAAAAGTAATAAGCGTCGTAGAAGCGTTTGGGATGATCCATTTTTTAATTCCCTGGATCCGTTTTTTAATAGTCGATCAACGAAACTAAAAGTTATCCGTACAGAAGAAGATGTCATTGAAGTGCGACCTTATGAAAGTAAGGCGCCATCCGGATATACCAATGCTGTAGGTCAATTTGTTATCCGTGGAATAATTGATCAGAATGAAATAAAAGCCAATGAGGCAGTGACCTTTCGGGTTGAACTTGAAGGAACGGGAAATCTACCCATCTTAAAAATCCCAGATATTGAATTTCCCGCCGATTTGGAAGTATTTCCACCAACAACTGAAATAGAGCGTGATCCATTTCGTGACGAAATTACCGGTAAAATTTCTATTGAGTATATTTTGATTCCCCGCAAACCTGGTACTTATATGCTGCCACGAATAAAATTTCCTTTCTATAATCCATCCACCAGAAATTGGGAAAGTACCGAAACGCAGGCTATTCGACTAACCGTTCATCCTGGCGAACAAACCATATCTACTGGACCAGGATTTACGAAAGAAGAGATAGTATTATTAGGTAAAGATATACGATATTTTAGGTCAGAGATTCCCATGTGGGAAACCAGCGATGCCGTTACATTCAATTGGAAGTATTTTGGAATCTATATAATAATATTTGGCCTATACTTTTTACCGGGAATGGTGGTTAATGTTCAGAAGCAGAAAACCGGATCAGCTCAGTCACGAATCTCAAAAAGCGCTTTGCGACACGCTATTAAAAGTCTGAAAAATCCAGGCGAGGATGTTTTCGAACATTCGGCATCATCGGTATATTTATATTTAAAAGAGCGATTTGATCTTACTTCGGTTAATCTAGATCCACTGGCTGTGGAAAAACAATTTACCAGTAAAATTGACCACAAAACCTTACTGTCTCTCCTTGAAATTCTAAAAGTATGTGATGCTGGTCGATATGCTCCCGGAGCGATCCAAAGAGCGGATACATTACTAGATGAAACGGTAAATGTATTGAAAGAGATCGATGGCCAGATTTAGTATTATCATATTTGCCTTAATTACAATGGCGCACCCGCAGGCTCAGTCACCTGATCAATTATTTGTATCTGGAAATCAGGCCATGACGAATGAGGACTTTAGAGTAGCAGCCGATTATTATGAAGAAGTGATCGCTCAAGGATACCTGCATAAAAATCTCTATTATAATCTTGGTAATGCCTACTATCGTCTGGGTTACAATGGGTTATCCATTTGGGCATATGAAAAGGGATTACAACAAGACCCACAGGATAGTGACTTGAAATATAATTTATCCATTGCAAATGCCCAGGTCAGAGACCGAATCCAAGTTCCTGAAGCCTTATTTATTTTAGAATGGTATCGATGGCTAAAGTCAAGTTATTCGATGAATCAATGGATGTGGTTTGGCATCGGGTGTTTTTTATTAAGTGCATTTGTTTTCAATTTATTTAAGCTAGTCCTTCCAGTTGGCGTTGGCAGAAGCATTATTACTATTTTTATTATACTTGGAATTTTGGGTCACGGCGTGGCATTGGATCAGTACTGGGATATAACGGAGACAACGGAGGCAATCATTGTTGATAGTGAAGTATTTACATATTCCGCTCCATTTGAACGCTCAGACATCATGCTATTTAAAATTCATGAAGGCATAAAAGTTGAAATTGTACAAGCACAGGATGACTGGACAGAAATTATTTTGTTAGATGGCAAACAAGGCTGGATTCGATCTGATACGATTCGTGACTTATAGCTATAACATATACGAATTGACCGTAGCAACTGATTACATGGATTTCACAGGAATCATGAGTCCTTCCATAATTCAAACGATTTCATGACAATGACTTTGCAGACTACAGTACCTATCGAAGGAACCAATTTTTCCTTGAACTTTATACCTTATACCTTGAAACTTTGCTCACGATGATTCGCATTCTAATAGCCATTATCACCATTTTTTCATTCCTGGTTTCACAAACAGAGGAAAAGAAAAAAATAGACTTTGATCCCAATACGTTAAATGAGCCAGAATCCAATTGGCCGAAAGTCATGCATCCTTTATTACCCATCGAGGATTTTGAAGTAAAATCTGATCAAGGGCAGGTTGGCGAACAACTAATAAATGGATATAGAGTTCAGGTTATGGCTACTCGCTATTATGAGAAAGCAGATAGTCTACGTAGCGCATTAACAACACAATATGGATCAGAAGTTTACATTGATTTTGAAGCACCAAATTATAAGGTCAGAGTTGGGAATTGCATTGTAAGAAAACAGGCTGAAGAGTTGCAGGATGCACTTAAATCCCGTGGATACGATTCAGCTTGGATTATAAGAACTCGTGTTTATTCGAATTAATTCATAGCGATAGGTGAAAGACCTATCACATCATGTAATTTGTCAAAAATATAAAATTCCATAGCCTTTGGTTCAAATTGATGATTAAACGTAAATTTTAGACCGTTTAAAAGGAGAGATATGTCAGGTCACAGTAAATGGTCCACGATAAAACGTAAAAAAGCCGTTATTGATGCAAAACGTGGAAAAATATTCACCAAAATTATAAAAGAAATTACTATTGCGGCACGAATGGGTGGCTGTGACGAAAATTCAAATCCAAGATTGCGGCAAGCCATTATTACAGCAAAAGCGGCAAATATGCCAGCTGATAATATGAAACGAGCTATTCAAAAGGGAACAGGTGAATTGCCGGGCGTAAACTACGAAGAAGTAACCTATGAGGGTTATGGACCCGCTGGTGTAGCAATTTTAATGGAGGTTATCACCGATAATAAAAACCGTATTGTAGCAGAAATCAGACACCTCATGACCAAATATGGTGGAAATCTGGGTGAAAATGGAAGCGTTTCCTGGATGTTCGATAAAAAAGGACAAATAGTTTTACCAGCATCGGTTGGGGAAGAAGATGAGGTTCTCGAGTTATCTTTAGAGAATGGTGCAGAGGATTTTGAAGCAGATGAAGATTATTATACAGTATACACTGAACCTGCCGACCTGATGAGTGTACGGGATGCGCTTGAAAAGGCAGGATTAGAAATGGAATCTGCCCAACTAGAAATGATTCCCAAGACTCTACAGAAGGTTGAGGGGAAAGAAGTCGAAAGGTTAATGAATCTTTTAGAAGGATTGGATGATAATGATGATATCAATCAACTCTATACAAATATGGATGTTGATGAAGTTGACATTGAAGAATAATGATTTGGATATCAACATGTCTTTTGAAGTGGTAGAATGAAAGTAATCGGTATTGATCCTGGATTATCTGTGACTGGATTCGGAATGTTGATTCAACACAAAAATGAAATTCGCTCAATTTGCTATGGAACAATTCGCCCACCTGCAAAAGAATCCTTAGCGATACGATTGAAATATTTACATGATGAAATATTAAAAATAATGAATACATATCAACCTGACGAATTAGCAATTGAAGATACTTTTTATCAAAAAAATGTCAAATCTGCCATTGCTTTAGGACAGGCCAGAGGAACGTTGCTTGTAGCAGGAGCAAATTTTGGAATCCAATGTGCTGAATATGCACCTCGAAAAGTAAAAAAATCAGTGGTGGGTAATGGAGCGGCTACCAAAGAACAAGTTCAGTATATGGTGCAACGCATACTTAATCTAACTGAAGTTCCAAAACCACTGGACGCCAGCGACGCTTTGGCGGTAGGAATTTGTCATTTAAATCAACCGGGGCTGATATCATGATTGATTCAATTCATGGTATATTAGTCAAAAAGCAACCAACATTTGCAATCCTGGATGTTCATGGCGTGCGATTTAGAACTCATATAAGTTTACCAACGTATGAATATTTACCTGCATCCGAGACACCCGTAACTATTCTCACTTATCTCCATGTTCGTGAGGATATTTTGGATTTATACGGTTTTCATTCCGAAAACCAACGTGATTTATTTATAATGCTTATTGGCATCAGTGGAATTGGACCACGACTTGCCATGACCATTTTAGCAGGGACATCCCCAACCGATTTTAAAACCAGAATTATAGCTGGTGATGTAAAATCCCTGACAGTCATCCCTGGAATTGGACCCAAAACTGCCAAGCGGATGATTCTTGAACTAAAAGATAAATTTGTTAAACTGGATGATGATGAAAGTCTATCGGCCTTGTTTGGAGATCATACTGAATCTGACACTATTGGAGATGCCATAAATGCAATGGTATCCTTGGGGTATTCTCGTAGCCAGGCTCATCAGGCTTTGAAAAAAATGGAGAAATCCGGGGGGGTTCCGGATTCTATTGAAGATATATTGAAAAAAGCACTTTCAATAATATTATAGGAGATTATTGTGAAATTTTCTAGTCAATTAAATAAACTCGGTACAGAAACTGCTTTTGCAGTATCTGCGCAGGCAGCAAATTGGGCTGCAAAAGGAAATAAGGTCTATCCGTTTCATTTAGGTGATATCAATTTACCGACACCTCAAAATATTGTTGATGCCGCAGCGAAAGCTATAGCAAATGGTAAAACTGGATATTGTCCTGCTGCTGGCATTCCACAGCTACGGGAGATTCTATCCAAGGATGTTGGAAAGACGCGTGGTGTTGAATATTCCGCTGAAAATGTTGCCATTCAACCTGGTGGTAAACCAGTGATCGGCAAATTTATTGCTGCATTAATGAATAAAGGTGACGAAGTATTGTATCCCAATCCTGGTTATCCCATCTATGAAAGTCAAATTGAATTTCAAGGCGGCATAGCGGTCCCTTATAGTTATAGTCAAACGGACTCTGGTTTTGCTATAGATATTGAAAAACTTGAAGCATCCATTACGGATAAAACAACCATATTAATCTATAACAACTATCAGAATCCAATCAGCGCTGCTTCATCGGTTGATGAGATGGAAGCGCTTGCAAAATTAGCCGTAAAACATGATCTCTGGGTTCTGGCAGACGATGCTTACTATGAGATTCGCTATAGTGGAGAACCAAAATCCATCGTGTCCTTTCCAGGGATGCGAGATCGGACAGTAATTCTCTATACATTTTCTAAAAAGTTTGCAATGACTGGTTGGCGGTTAGGTGGTGCGATTGGTCCAAAAGCAGTCATTGATGTTATTGGCAAACTGAATACGAATGCTGAATCTTGTTCGAATCACTTTATTCAGTGGGCAATGGTAGAAGCAATGACTGGGGATATGAGCGGACCCAGAGGAATTCTGGCAGAGTTGAAACATCGTAGAGATGTTGCGGTAGCTCATTTAAATGAGATTGATGGAATTAATCTACCGTTACCTGACAGTACATTTTATCTTTTCCCGAATGTAACAGCGATCATGAAGCGCAAGGGATACACCGAATTAAGTCAACTCCAGGATGGAGCATTGTATAATACAGGAGTATCGTTTTGCACACGAAATCATTTTGGCCGTCCCATGCCAGACGAAACAGAATTTTTTATTCGGTTTGCTTATTCTGGTATAAACATTGATGAAATCAAAGAAGGTCTTGGCAAACTAAAAACGTGGTTTGAGCTAAAATAAATGGAGTTGAAACAGTCACCATTACATGATCGTCACTTAGCATTAGGTGCCAAAATGGTACCTTTCGCCGGGTATGAAATGCCAGTACAATATTCAGGGATTAGTGCCGAACATTTGGCCGTGCGTGAGCAGGCCGGATTATTTGACGTGAGTCATATGGGAGAATTCATTGTATCAGGTGATAGTGCGCTTGATTTTCTCCAACTTGTCACAATTAATGATGTAAGTAAGCTTAAAATTGGACAAGCTCAATATTCTGCAATGTGTCTGGAAGATGGCGGCATTATTGATGATATATTGATTTATCGATATACCAATCATTTTATGCTTATTGTGAATGCGTCTAATATGGAAAAAGATTATTCCTGGTTGGAATCACATCTTCGGTCGGGTGTAAAACTGGAAAATAAAAGCGATAATATTGCACTTATTGCTCTTCAGGGACCAAAATCACGAGATATTCTTAAAGCAATTGGTTTCGAATCCGTAAATCAAATTGGGTTTTATCATTTTATTGAGGCAAAATTCAATAATCAAATACTAACTATGGCGCGAACCGGATATACAGGTGAGTTGGGATATGAGATTTACGGCGATGGTGAAACCATTACCACTCTTTGGGATGCCATTATTGAAGGTGGAAGACCCTATGGATTAATTCCAGTTGGGCTTGGTGCACGTGATACGTTGCGATTGGAAATGAAATATTGTTTATATGGAAACGATATTGATGAGAAAACGCATCCTTATGAATCAGGTTTAGGTTGGATTACAAAAGTTGAGAAGGGTGATTTTATTGGAAAAAAAGCCATTCTTGCGAGAAAAGAAAACCTAAACCGTCGTTTGGTGTGTATCGAAATGACTGAACGAGCTGTCCCTCGCCATGGCTATCCTGTTTTTTCCGGAAACGAACAGGTTGGGATTGTAACAAGCGGAACGCAGTCTCCTTCCTTGCAAAAAGGAATTGGCTTGGCCTATATTAATCTACCTCATGCAAAACCCGGGAGTGAAGTTGAGGTTAATATTAGAGGTCGTCGCAAATCAGCATTGGTTGTGAAACCTCCATTTTATAAACACGGTACTATACAGGATTAATTCCACATGCCAGGAAGTACTTTAATTAGCAACCGTCCAATATTGGTAACGGGAGGAGCCGGTTTTATCGGCTCTCATCTGGTTGATTCTCTATTAATGCAAAATTATACAGTTGTCAGTCTTGATAATCTAAATGATTATTATAATCCAGAGATTAAACAGTTGAATATGCGTTCACACCGCGATTTTGAGAACTTTACCTTTGTAGAAGGTGATATTCGTTCTCATGAATTATTAGAATCCATATTTACCAGTTACAATTTTGGAACGGTTATACATTTAGCAGCAATGGCAGGAGTAAGACCATCCTTGGAGAATCCGCTATTGTACACGGATGTGAATATAAATGGCACACAGCAATTATTAGAAACTATGTCCAGGCATAATGTTCAAAAATTTATATTTGCTTCTTCATCGTCAGTGTATGGTAATAATGAAAAGACACCATTTTCTGAGGATGATAGTGTAGATTTTCAAATATCCCATTATGGCGGAACTAAAAAAATGGGTGAGATTTTATGTTACCCATATAGTCATCTATTTAATATCCCAACAACTTGCTTACGGTTTTTCACTGTATACGGACCTCGGCAACGACCTGAAATGGCAATTCACAAATTTGTCCGAAAGGTGATTCGGGAGGAATCCTTACCATTTTTTGGCGATGGAACGACTTCAAGGGATTACACTTATGTGGATGATATCATCGCAGGAATCTTAGCGTCGATGACGACTGATGATGGGTTTATCGTTTATAATCTTGGAAACTCCGAACCCATAAAACTCTCAGAATTAGTGCAGATTATCGAAGAAAAAACAGGAAAGACTGCCAATTTGGATAAACGGGATATCCCTGCCGGTGATGTATTAAGAACGTATGCAGATATAAATCGCGCAAAACAGCGGTTGGATTATGACCCACAAACACACATGGCCGAAGGAATTGGTAAGTTTGTTGAGTGGTATTTAGAAAAACTGGAAACCCATCCTGAATTATATGGTTAATAATTAATAATGCAAGATCGACGATTAGAAATAGCCAGTATATTACTGATTGCACTCTCACTAATAGTTGTAGTGAGTTTTATCGGCTATCACCCCGCCGAGGAACCCGGTTTATCACCAAATGTACATATTGAAAATCCCATGGGAATCCTCGGCGTATTTTGCGCGTATTATGCAATCAAACTTGGTTTTGGATATGCTATATTTTTACTTCCAGTCTTAGGTGTTATATGGGGTTGGTGGATTTTTTCGCGAAAAACAATTGAAGGACTAATCAGACCATCATTGTATGGATTAGGTATTTTGATATTATGTTCGATTTCTTTGGGGTGGATGGAAGCCGGTTTCCGCGATCCGAATTATTTAATTTATGAATATGCTGGATTGACAGGTGGGTTGATCGGGCATATGCTCATCGATTTCTTAGGTGTATGGGGCGCATTAATCCTTATTAGTGCTTTATGGATTGTATTGGCTAGAGGTTATTTTGATTGGAATTTTTCAAGACCTTTTGAGTGGCTGCAAAAGAAATGGAATAACTGGCTTGAGGAGAGAAAGACAGCAAAAGAAGTGCTTGTAGCAGAGCAATCAAAAAGAAATCATACTGAAGATTTGTTATCTAAAATTGATGCCCAGCATGATAAAGAGGAAACGGTCTTTGCTAAGGATGTGGGAGAAATTGATTCTTTTGAAGATAAACCTAATGAAACCAAAGAACTAGAAATAGAAGAAGTTTCAAGCTTAATTTTACAACCAACACCCCCTCCATCATCAATGCATGAACAACCAATGGAGCAAGGAGCTTTGTCTGAACCTGAAATTGATGATGAAACTGATACCACAGAATCTCCAGATCAAGGTATTGAAGTAGGGGAGATGGTCGTTGAAGATGAAGTCCAATTTAAACAACGCCAGGCTCCCAAACGTCTCTATCAATTGCCGAAATCAGAATTATTAGCTACTCCCATTAAGGTGAGCGATGCTCTCTCCAAGGATGAACTTATCGAGCGCGCAAATTTTTTAACACAATCCTTAGCCACATTTGGAGTGGATGGAAAAGTAGTGAATGTTCATCCAGGTCCTGTGATTACACTATTTGAGGTTGAACCTGCTGAAGGAGTCAGAGTAAATAAATTTGTCCAATTATCAGACGATTTGGCCCGAGTCATGGAAGCTAGTCGTGTCAGGGTAATTGCACCTATTCCAGGCAAATCATCCGTTGGAATTGAAATACCAAATCAAAATCCTGCTACTGTCTTTTTTAAATCTGTAATTAATTCTGAAAAATTTGCAAAATCGGAATCAAAGTTAACTTTAGCGGTTGGCAAAACAACATCGGGTGAAATTGCCACACTTAATCTGGCGAAAATGCCCCATTTGCTCATCGCCGGTACTACTGGATCAGGTAAATCTGTTTGTTTAAATACAATTATCTGCAGCATTTTATATCAGGCTACACCTGATGAAGTAAAATTTATGATTATCGACCCCAAAAAGGTTGAAATGACTTTATATCGAAGCTTGGTAGGATATTATCTACTGGGAACTGAAGATATTGATGAGCCCATTGTTACTTCTACGGATAATGCTATATTGGCATTGAAAGCTCTAGAAAAAGAAATGGATAGTCGGTACACTATTCTTGCAGACGCAGTGGTTCGAAATATTGATGAGTATAACGAGCGGATGAAAAAAGCAGGCGAACCTATCATGCCTTACATATTATTAATTGTTGATGAATTGGCTGACTTAATGATGATGAGTGCAAAAGATGTGGAAGCCCCAATTGCACGTTTAGCACAATTGTCGCGTGCAGTGGGAATTCATTTGGTTATCGCGACCCAACGACCATCTGTGGATGTTATCACCGGTGTTATCAAAGCCAATTTCCCGTCAAGGATCGCATTTCAAGTTGCAACAAAAATCGATTCCCGTACCATTTTAGATGGAATGGGTGCAGAAAAATTGATAGGTCGTGGCGACATGCTTTATTTGGGAACGGGATCATCGCAACCAGTTCGGATGCATAATGCCTTTATTTCATTGGAAGAAATTGAAGCCATAATGGATCACATTCAAAAGCAACCTAAAGCAGATGAGTTGAAACTTGCCTCTGTCCGTGAAGTATCATTGCTAGATGGTGGTTTTGACTCGGAGCCTGATGATGATCTCTTTAAGGAAGCTATCAGACTGGTGATTACTCACCAACAAGGATCCATTTCTTTGATCCAGCGACGATTGAAGGTTGGTTATTCGCGTGCTGCAAGGATGATTGATCAAATGGAACAAATAGGTGTTGTTGGCCCGTTTACCGGAAGTAAAGCGAGAGAAGTATTGGTAGATGAGTTATACTTACAGACACTTGATTAAGCGGTTTTTTTTAACCGTATTATTTCTGATTCCGTCCTCAATTATTTTGGGGCAATCCTTTCTTGACGATGTAAAGAAATATCTCCAATCTCAAGAAGGGATTCATGCTGAGTTCCACATTACGCAAATTTTGAACGATGAAAGTTCAAGGCAAGATGGTATTCTAGAATTACTGGATCCGGAACATTTTATTTATTATACAGATGAAGCTATTATCCGTGTGAATGAAGAGTCTGTTTTTACTTATTCACCACGTCATCAACATGTAATTATAGATACGTACTACCCTGATGAATTCAATGCTCTTACCATTTTAACAGGGGATTTCAGTAAGATAGAAATAGGTGATGTCGAAGAAAATTTTCAAACAACATCTATACATTTTATATTGTCAAACACACCTTATATCGGAACAATCCTTTTTGAAAATTCATCTTTTAAACCAAAATCATTGAAATTGGATATGGATGACATTGGATCGTTAGATATAATTATTACCGCTTTTGAAGAAATAAATAAATCTGTGCTAATAGAAAAATACACTATTCCACAGGAAGGTTGGGAAGTCTTGGATTTACGTGAGTAAAAAATTGTCTATTTTATTGGGGGTACTCTTAAGTCTCGCTGGACTTTGGTATGCATTCAGTGACCTTAATGTTCAGGAACTATGGATTTCATTGAAATCAGTGAATTTGTATTTGCTGTTTTTGGCGACTGCTATGATGTTGTACAGTGTATGGGTTCGAGCACAGCGTTGGCGACTAATTGTAATGCCATTTAAAGATGTGAAGACATCCGTATTATTTGGCTCGGCCATGATAGGGTATTTTGGAAATGCAGTGCTTCCATTACGAATGGGTGAAATACTTAGAGGATACAGTTTAGGTCAACGAGAAAAAATGAGTCGTTCAGCTATATTTGGTACTATTATTCTAGAACGAATATTAGATACCGTAGGCCTGGTCGTTGTGATTATCCTATTTATGTTGGTGTATCCTACCACAAAAACTCTGGGTACAATTCTGTACGGAATTATTTTTGTTACTATCGCAACATTGCTTTTGATAGTTTGGCTTGGTCAGACAAAACTTCCCTGGGAGAGTTGGGGTTCACGTTTTAAAATATTGCAAACACCGGCAGGTGCTAAAATTTGGAAAATTTTAGAGAATATTGTGGAAGGCATTGTTTCCATTCGTAAAACGCATCATGCCTTAGCAATTAGTTTGTATACGCTAGCATTGTGGGTTCTATACTATGTTTATATTTATGTTCTGGTGATATCAATGAATATGTCTCTCAATTGGATTGCAGTAGGGATCATTTTGATTACCACAACATTAGCTATATCGGTTCCTTCAGCGCCAGGTTATATTGGTACGTATCACGCTGTAGCAGTCGCAGTTTTAACTGAATTCTTTGCTGTGAGTCTTCACGAATCACAAGCGTTTGCAGTGGTTTTACATGCCGTTGGTTTTATCCCATTCATTATTGTCGGATCGTACTATTTTATTCATAACAGTATTCATCTGGCGGATGTAAAAAAGAAATGAAGCCACATTACGACACTGTCTTTTTGGACCGTGACGGGACGATTAATCCAGACCCAGGTTATATTGGTTCACTAGAACAATTCGAATTATACCCATTTACGTTTGATGCCCTATCATTATTAGCAGAAAACGGATATCGGTTTTGCATTATTACAAATCAATCAGGCATCGGTCGAGGATTAATTCAACAAAAAAAATTAGATGAAATTCATACTTTTATTAAAAGAGAGTTTGAAAAAAAAGGTTTACCACTGTTAGGCATTTATGTATGCCCCGATCATCCGGATCATGCTAGTGAACGTCGTAAACCGGATTCAGGTATGTTTTTAGAAGCTGCCCATGAACATGATATCAACTTGGAGAATTGTCTCATGATTGGGGATACTCCTGGTGATATTTTCGCGGGACAGCAATTGGATATGGATACAATGTTAGTGCTCACTGGAAAAGGCGTTGAAGCGAAAGAACTCCTTAAGAATAATCCACCGACTTTTATTGTAGATACATTATTAGACGGAGCTAATCAATTGGTATCCATGTCATGATAAAAGTAGGAATACTGATGGGTGGGACATCAACGGAGCGAGAAGTGTCCCTTAACACTGGCAAAGCAATGCAGACGGCTGTGGATGCTTTGGGCTATGAGTCAGTATCCATCGTTTTAGGTGATTCAATTCATGAAATAATACCGATGTTGAAAACTGTTGACGTTGTCTTGATTGCGTTGCACGGTGGTGATGGTGAAAATGGCGTTATTCAGGGCATGTTAGACTTAATGAATATTCCATATACCGGATCCAATCCGCATGCATCAAGTATTTGCATGGATAAGCATGTAAGTAAAGTATTGGTTGAGAAGTTCGGAGTTCGAACACCAAAATGGATGATTATAAATAAAGCTGATATTGCTACCAGACCAAATTTTAGTCCACCTTATATTGTTAAGCCAGTTGACCAGGGCAGTACGGTTGGATTGACTGTTGTTTACCAAAAAACAAATCTGGACACTGCCCTCAATTCGGCTTTTGAATATTCCGATACAATTATGATAGAAGAATATATTGCCGGTCGTGAGATCACTGTGACTATCTTAGGAAACAAAGCATATCCCATAGTTGAAATTATTCCGAGCCATGATTTATATGATTATGAATGCAAATATTCACTGGGAATGAGTCAATATGTTTGTCCTGCTGATATCTCAAATGACATTTCAGCTAAAATAAAATCTGAATCGGAGAAGATTTTTTCAATATTAAAATGCCGTCACTATGGACGTGTGGATTATCGTCTGGATGACGATAGTAATTTTTGGTTTCTTGAAATAAATACGCTCCCTGGTATGACAGAAACGAGTTTAGTACCAAAGTCAGTTAAAGCTGCAGGGATGTCCTTTGAATCACTTATAGATGACCTAATTAATAGAGCGATTCGCTCATGATTCAATGGATTGCTGTCTATACGAAACCGCGGCAAGAAAAAGTGGTTTTGGATCAATTAACTAAAAAAGGAATTGAGGCCTATCTGCCAATCCTCCGCCAAAAACGGCGATGGAGTGACCGTATGAAATGGGTGGATATGCCATTATTTAATAGTTATATCTTTGTTCAGATTGAACTAAAGAATAGGATTTATGTATTAGAAACACAGGGTGTTCACCACATCATTAAATTCCAAAACAAGATTGCGGTGATTCCTGAAATGCAAATTAAGGCCATACAGCAAATGCTGGAGGGTGGATTTGAACCGACAAATACTGATTATTTTGTAATAGGTGATGCCGTAGAGATCGTCGGAGGTCCCATGAATAAAATAAAAGGTATTGTTTCCAGGATAGATGGTGAAGATAAGTTTGTGATTAAGATTGATGCCATTCAACATGCAGTTGCAGTACATGTGGATCGACGGTATTTAAAACAATCGAAATAAATAGAAGATGGAATTATATAATACTAGCGTTCGAAAAAAAGTCAAGTTTACACCCCTAAAAGGGAACAGGGTTCGACTATACACATGCGGTCCTACTGTATATGATGTGGCTCATATTGGAAATTTTAGAGCATTTGTTTTTGAAGATTTTCTCAAGCGCGTTTTAACATTAGTTGGATATGATGTCACCCATATTATGAATATTACTGATGTGGATGATAAAACAATCCAAAGATCAATGGATAGAAAAATTCCAATTGCTGAGTTAACGGAAACATATACGCAACGATTTTTCCAAGATCTAGATCGACTAAAAGTAATTCCTGCCGACGGTTATCCGCGTGCAACAGACCACGTAAAAGATATGCAGGAAATCATACAGCAATTATTGGATAAGGAACATGCCTACATCAGCAATGATGGCTCCATTTATTTTGCCATTGATTCATATAAAGAGTATGGTCAGTTAGCTCAGTTGGATTTATCTGGGCAAAAATCCTCAGAACGTATGGCCGATGATGATTATACTAAAGAAAATCCTCAAGATTTTGCACTATGGAAAAGTTGGAAACCTGAAGATGGCGATGTTTACTGGGAATCTCCTTGGGGTAAAGGACGACCAGGATGGCATATAGAATGCTCAGCCATGTCTATGAAGTATTTGGGACACCATTTCGATATTCATTGTGGTGGTGTGGATAATATGTTTCCTCATCATGAAAATGAGATTGCTCAATCAGTCTGTGCCACAGGAAAACCTTTTGTGAATGTGTGGTTGCATAATGAACACCTTCTTGTGGACGGTGGTAAGATGAGTAAATCTTTAGGGAATTTCTATACAGTTGAAGATTTATTGAATCATGGATTTACTTCTGAAGCGTTGCGTTATATTTTATTATCAACTCATTACAGAACCAAAGTCAATTTTTCGTTGGAGAAAAAACATGAGGCAATTAAAGCGGTACAGCGCGTGCAATCCTTTTGGGATAGATTGAATGAATTTGAAGTCTCTGATGGAGAAATGCTTCCCGATGAATCGGAAGCATTTATTAATTCTTTATCAAATGATCTCGATGCACCAGGAGCATTGGGGATAGCTTTTGATTATATTAGGAAAATGAACAACAGGATTGATCAAAAAGAAATAACTCAAGCCGAAATAACAATGGCTATTAATTTTATGAAACAGATCAATCATGCGTTTGATTTTCTCTCTCTAAATATAGAAGTACCTAGCGAAGTAACAAATCTTGCTCAATTACGTGAAGATGCCCGAAAAGCTAAGGATTGGACAAAATCTGATGCTTTACGCGATCAATTGAAAGAATTAGGTTGGGAAGTCCGCGATACTCCTTCTGGACCAAAATGTCATTTAATAGACTTATAATTCTATTTATAATTAGTTCTTCTTTGTTTTCGCAAACAAAGTATAGTCGAAGTGTAGCGTATGATGGTTGGGATATCTATGCTGAAGAGACTTCATTGGATAGTATTTATGATAAGCCTTATAGATTGGATTCATTTTATAATGGGAATACGATTGGATTTATTCAGTTTTTTTCTGCGAATGGAAAATATCAAAAAGGACAGGAATATTTTTACAATCAAGATAAAACTCTTGTGAAGATAGTATACTATTCATCTGATCATAGAGTAAAGTGGACATATCATTTTTCATTTGATCCGATAATAAGTGACTGGAAAATAGAAAAACGATCCAATCGAGGAGAGTATATCGGTCAATTATATCTCCAAGAAATTGAATATGATACGACGATAAATGATCCAGGATTCTTTCATGGATTACCTGCGCAAATCCGCTCATATTAAAAATATTAATATTTTGTAAATAATAATTGAATATATTTTGATTATTTTTCTAATTTACGAGGCTCTGCTGCACACTAAATCTGTGCATTCGTTCGTTAATTGACAATGAGTTGAAATTCAGTATGGAACCAACTGTGTTCTGAGATTCAGAATACAATAGAAGTTTTGCCACCGTAGCTCAGCTGGTAGAGCGACTGATTTGTAATCAGTTGGTCGGGGGTTCGACTCCTCTCGGTGGCTCTTTTCTAATCATATATGAAATTTTATTGGGGAGATGGCCGAGTGGTCAATGGCAGCAGACTGTAAATCTGCCGGCGTACGCCTACGGAGGTTCAAATCCTTCTCTCCCCACAATGCGGGTGTAGCTCAGTTGGTTGAGCATCAGCCTTCCAAGCTGAGGGTCGCGAGTTCGAATCTCGTCGCCCGCTCAACCGAGCAACAACCGGGTTACTAACAAAATCGGATTTTCGATTGGATCGGCAAATCTGCCTACGTAGCTCAGACGGTAGAGCACGTCCTTGGTAAGGACGGGGTCACCAGTTCAAATCTGGTCGTGGGCTTAGCGGATATTAGTAAGTTTTTAAGGCAAAGAATAGGAGGTAAAGGGAAATGGCGAAGGCAAAGTTTGAGAGGACGAAGCCGCATTTAAACATAGGGACGATAGGGCATGTAGATCATGGGAAGACGACGTTAACGTCTGCGATAACGAAGGTATTGAAC
>JABMOV010000020.1 GCA_013203145.1 Fidelibacterota bacterium | reverse complement strand
TTTATGGGGATGGGAGAACCATTTCTTAATTATGATCGCGTGATGAAAGCGGCATCTCTGATGAATGATCAACAGGGAATAAATATTGGATCACGAAAACTCACCATATCAACATCGGGGATTATACCAAAGATCAAGCAGTTTGCCGATGAACGACAACGATACAATTTGGCTATTAGTTTAAATGCCAGCTCGAAAGAGCAACGATTAGAAATTATGCCAATGGAAAAAAACCATCCACTGGAAGATCTAATGGAAGCTGCAAAATACTATTATGAAAGATCACGCAAACATCTCACATTTGAATATGTATTATTGGATCGATTTAATGATACTTCAGGAGATGCCAAACGACTGTTGCGATTGATCGGAGGATTACCCTGCAAAGTAAATGTGATTCCATACAATGATATTGGTGGGAAGTATCAACGACCATCTGATAAACGGATACAAAATTTTTTGAAAGAACTAAAAGAGGCACCATTCACAGTAACTGTTCGCTGGAGCAAAGGGACGGATATAGATGCCGGATGCGGACAATTAGCAACGAAAGCATGATGAATTCAATAGACAATATGACAGAATATGTGTTTGATAAAACACAGGTAAACAAGGGAACTGCAATTATCCTTGGGTCTGGATTGGGAGACTTCGCAGATCAACTTGATAATGCCGTCACCATACCATACAAAGATATTCCAGGGTATCCCAAACCTACGGTTGAAGGACATGCTGGGGAATTTATATACGGTTTTTACAATGGATATCCAATTTTGGCAGCTAAAGGCCGATTCCATTATTACGAAGGTTATGATTTTAATACGGTGACCATTCCAGTTCGATTAATAAATAAACTGGGTCTGGATCATCTCATTATCACGAACGCTGCCGGTTCTACGAATCCAAAGAATTTACCTGGGAATCTTATGCTGGTTACGGGGCATTTGGATTGTACATTTCGCCACGGATGGGAGCAACCACCCGTTTATACCAAACCACCTTATTATTCTGAATCATTATTGAACCTGGTAAGAAAATCTGCTAAGAAAAATGAGATTGAATTAAAAGAAGGCGTGTACAGTTGGACACAAGGACCCGCTTATGAAACTCCAGCAGAAGTCGATCTCTTTCGCTCTTGGGGAGCAGATGCAGTTGGTATGAGCACCGTCCCTGAAATTATTACGGCTGCGGAATTTGGTCTTCCGGTAATTACACTTTCGACTTTAACCAATTTTGCTGCTGGAATTACAAATCAACCACTCACACATCAGGAAGTGATTGAAACGGCAGATTTAGTGAAACCGAAATTCAAACAATTATTAGAATCATTGATAGAAGAATTAAACAGATAAATCATAAATAAAGACCTAAATACCAATATGAAGAGCATAAACATTCGACCCGAAATTGAAACTATAAAAGATGAAATCATTGAAACTCGGCGCGATATACACAAACATCCCGAACTAGGTTTTGAAGTCCATCGCACAGCGGGATTGGTTGCTGAAAAATTGAAATCCTATGGATTGATTGTAAAAACGGGCATTGGTAAAACTGGTGTTGTGGGCGATTTAGTCGGTGGTCAACCTGGACCAACGATTGCCTTGCGTGCTGATATGGATGCGCTTTCATTACAGGAAACGGGAGACGTTTCTTATAAATCCATCCATGATGGAAAAATGCATGCCTGCGGCCATGATGGTCATACGGCGATGTTATTGGGTGCTGCAAAAGTATTATCGGAAAAACGAGATCAGATAAAGGGTTCAGTGCGATTTATTTTCCAACCGGCAGAAGAGGGTGAAGGTGGCGCACGATACATGATTGAAGATGGTTGTCTTGATGGGGTCGATGAGATTTATGGAATTCATTTATGGGATTATCAGGGTTATGGAACTATTGGAATCAAATCAGGTCCAGTTTTGGCGTCTGCAGATATGTTTGATATTACCATCAAAGGCATTGGTGGTCATGGCGCTGCGCCGCAAGGAACGGTGGATTGTATTGTGGTTGCCGGACATCTCATTACTGCTCTGCAAACCATTGTTTCACGAAATACGGATCCATTGGAAAGTACAGTTGTAACCTTGGGTAAAATTGAAGGTGGACATAATTTTAATATAATTGCCGATGAAGTAAAAATGTATGGTACTGCTCGTGCTTATACTGAAGAAAACCGACAACTTATCAAAAAACGCATGCAAGAAATTCTGGATGGTGTAGCTGCTACATTTGGTGCTGTAATCACCATGGATTATGAAGACGGTTATCCACCAACAATAAATCATGATTCCGCAACCGAAAATGCGTTGAAAGCATCAAAAGCGATTGTTGGTGAAGGCGCAGGATTTCCTTATCAATCAATGGGCGGAGAAGATTTTTCTTACTATATTCAGAAAATCCCGGGGTGTTTCTTTTTTATCGGTTCTGCACCTGAAGGTAGTGAACCAATGAGCGTTCCACATCATTGTTCCCATTTTGATATTGATGAAAGATCGTTAAGGGTTGGAGCTTCGGTGTTTGTGGAGTTAATTATGGGGTAACGGTTAGCTCTATAGTACGTTTCCTGTAGGGTATGGATTATAACGCGTGTTGTATGCTGGGCTTTATTCAGATTGTGTCAAGTTTATTGTGGATTATTAAAAAAAGGCGTTATTGCTTAAGATAAATAGTATCTATGCAGATTAATTCCTCATTAAAATTTGCCACATATATTTGCCATGCACCTCTATCTCCATATTGATTATTGGCCAGTGTTTTTGATATTGCAACTACAATGGTATCTGTTAAATCAAAGACACCTACCATAGGTCGATATCCAATTACGGGGAGTGTTTTTACTTGCAAACTTTCCCAATAGTCAACTTGTATTGTGTCTGCATCAATAATAGATTGATTAATAGTGTAATATTCTGATTGTCCTGGTAACCCGCCTAATAAATCAAAATTATCTGGAATTTTTACGGTTGCCCAATCGTCAACTCCCGGGTAATCACCTTGACCTTGCCAACTTACAACTGTGTTTAGTAAACTTGTATCAACGACAAAAATAGCATTTATTCCAGTTTCTATGCGAAAAGACTCTACTATATCATTTGTCGTTATTGGTGGTTCAATATTATCTTTTTTAAAAGATGTAAGAATTGTTGAAGAAAATAAAACGATAATGAGGATGTTAAAGAGTTTCTTCTTGTTCATAGCTTTATCATTTTAATTAAATATTGTATTCTTTCATTTTTGTATGACACCAAATCAAAGTAATACTATTTTAATAATTTTCATCTCACATTTATTGCCTTGCATACAGCGTCCCGATAAACGTAATTATCGGGTTTAGCGGGATTACTGTTTAATAAATAATTATGTTTTGCCTGCATAATCACGACTAAACCAGAATTGTTTCCTTAGTGTGGAATAGTATATAATATTGGATGGAATTACAACCATAGTATCATCATTAACCTTACAGCGTTTTGTGATAGGTTAGTATATCACTAAATCAAATCTAGTTTAGATATAGAAAAGGCGCAATCAGAAGTCTTGGACTAATTTTCACCCTTTCCAATTCCACCACTTTAATAATTCTGGATCATAGTCTTTATTGGAAGCATAATAGACGGCGCATCGAAAGACATAAAGCATACAGCGATCCACTTGCGTTTTCTGAAAATCACATAATTTCATATATAATTCTTCAGGAATAGCGCCATTCAATTCCCGAATTGATCGGAAGCCAAGATTCCAGAAATCCTGAGAAACCGATTTCCCCACGCCGGGAATTTCCTGAAAAGATTTAAGTGTTTCCTGTTTATTCATATTATTCGTCATTCCCTGCCTACATTAAGCCATTTCGGCGAAGGCAGGCGAGGAGTCCCGTACAATCGGGACGACGAAGCAATCTGAGAAAGAGATCGCTTCTCCCGATAAATCGGGATCGCAATGACAAAGTACTCACCATTCCCATGCATCCAAATCTAAATTTCCACCGGAAAGGATAATCCCAATATGTTGATATTTCACATTGATCTTACCATCAATCAAAGCAGCCAGAGGTACAGCCCCGGACGGTTCAACTACGATCTTCAAATGCTCCCAAATTACTCTCATTGCCATTTTTATTGATTCTTCCGATACGGTTACGATATCATCAACAAATTCTAATATTGTGGCAAAAGGTTTCTCTCCAGGCATTGTTGTTCGCAAACCATCTGCAATTGTTTTTGGATCATTGATGCCAATTCGTTTTTTGGCGCGGAAGGATAAATATTGGTCGTTGGCGATTTCAGGTTCAACACCCATTACAGCAATATCTAGATTTAATCCTTTGGCTGCCGTAGCTGAGCCGCTGAGTAAACCGCCACCACCTACGGGTGTCAATACCAAGTTCAAGTCAGGGTGGAGGGTCAATAATTCTAATGCTGCTGTACCTTGTCCGGCCATAATGCGATAATCATTAAATGGATGGACGAGCTCAGCGCCCGTTTCGTCAAGAATACGTTGTACATTGGATTGGCGAGATTCCATGGTGGGTTCGCAGAAAACAATATTGCCACTATACTGCTTCACATTATCTTGTTTCGTCTTTGGAGCAGTTTTGGGCATCACAATCGTAGCAGACAGTCCGTGTTGTTGAGCCGCGCAAGCCAGAGCTGCACCATGATTACCTGAAGAATGAGTAACGACCTTTTTAACATCGGGATTAGATACACATAATTCGGAGATAGCATTGGATGCACCACGAAATTTGAAGGATCCCGTTGTTTGTAAATTTTCACACTTAAAGTATAGTTTTGATCCAAATCGATTATTGATATAATCGCTGGACAGCACAGGTGTATGTTTCACAACCTTTTCAATACGATTGTGTGCTTTTTGAATATCCTCTAGTGTTAGTATCCTTTTTTGCATGTGTTAATTTACTGTAGATTAAATGAATTCTTGATGACATAGAATACCCAAATTTGGTTGTAATTTCTAATCCATTTCTTTTTTTAGGAGCTCAACATGAATAGAACAGAATTAATTAAAAATGGTGTTACTTTTGGTACGGTACTGGCAATTGCCATATCTTTTGTCACGAACAAATCGGTAGGTTGGGCAATCGTCCACGGAATTCTATCGTGGGTTTACGTCATTTATTTCAGTTTATTCCGGTAGGAGAAAATAGTGTTATCACATACAAAAGAGCTCTGGTTTCAGATTTCTGAGCGCATGGATTTTGTCAATATCACCATGGATGTGGAAGAGGCAGTGGCAGAAAGTGGTATCCAGGAAGGATTATGCCTGGTGAATGCTATGCACATAACGGCATCCGTGTTCATCAACGATGATGAATCTGGTTTACATCGCGATTATAAACGCTGGCTGGAAGAACTGGCTCCACATGCACCCTTGAGTCGCTATGATCATAATCTCACGGGCGAAGACAATGGTGATGCTCATCATAAACGTCAAATTATGGGCAGGGATGTCACTGTGGCGGTGACCAATGGTAGGTTGCATTTAGGACCTTGGGAGCAAATATTTTATGGCGAGTTTGATGGAAAAAGACAAAAACGTGTTTTAGTAAAAATAATAGGTGAATAAATAATGAATTTTAATCGTTTAGTTAGAGACTTTTTTGTTGTTGGTGTTTTTTGCCTTTCACTTTTTACAGTAGCATTTGCTCAATCCATGATTCAGATTTTGAGTTTAGAAGACAGGATTGATTCTGAAGGTCTTACACGAAAATACCTTCCAAATGAGGACGAACCTTTTTCAGGTATGGTCTATTTCAATTATAATAATGGGCAAAGAGAATTTGAGGGTCCATTAATTGATGGATTACAGGAGGGACGCTGGATTTGGTGGTTCGATAATGGGAAAAAAGAACAGGAAGGGGACTTCAAAGAATTTCAACAACATGGATTGTGGAAATTTTGGTATCCAAATGGAAACCTGAAAGAGGAGGGCGAATATTTTCTGGGATTAAAAGAGGGCACATGGTCTTTATGGTATGAAAACGGTGTGGTTTCAAGTGCAGAACCGTATTTGAAAAACAAACTCCATGGAAAGCTAGTATTGTGGTATCCAAACAGTTCCCTTGAGGGTGAAGCATATTTCCAAAAAGGCGTCAAGCATGGGAAAGATATAGGATGGTACGAAAGCGGGAAGAAAAAATGGTCTTTTTTTCGCGAAAATGGAAATGAATCAGGACCTCAGGTTGAATGGTATGAAAATGGAAATCAGCGATCATTTCATGTGACGAAGGATGGAACCCGACACGGAGAACTTTTGGAATGGTATGAAGACGGGACAAAAAAACTCCACGGCTATTACAAGGCAGGAGATTTAGACAGTTTGTGGGCAGGTTATTATAAAAACGGTCAAATGGCATTATCCGGTGAATATCAGGAAAACATCCCAATAAATACGTGGAAAATCTTTTCAAGGGATGGAACTGTTTTGGAAGAAGAAGCAAATCCTACAATGAGGTGGGTGAGGCTCCAGGTTAACACTTGGGAGACTAGAGTAAAATGAACATTGCGCCACAGAAGGCAACCATAACTCATATTCTTACAAAGGTTTTCCTGGAAACAAAAAAAGGTAAGGCTCTGGTTGTCGAACATTCCTATCGAGATGGATATTTTTGTCATATTGCCGGGTGGGAGGAAATATCTGAAGATGATATCAATCGGCTGGAAAAAGGTATGTTACAATGGTTGAAGAGTCCTGAACAAATTTCAATAAGCACAAAAACTCGCGCTGAAGTACTAAAACATATGTTAGCACGCCCCTCGGTTAGTAAAGCAGCAAATACAAAAAAATGGCCCACAGACAACATTCCAATCATTATGTTGGGTTCATCATATTGGGATTATCTGCTAGAACCAGTAGAAATAAACAAAGAAAATTTGCTCCATTTTAGATTAGAAAAATTCAATGACGGTTTTTTGCTGCGTTTTTTCTCCAACAAAGAATCGTGTCAGAAAAGTAGTATTTTATCTGATCAATCTAAATTGTTCCAAATCATTGAAGAAATTGTTCAGATGGGTGACATTCTCGAGTTATCTACAATAAATCATGTCAATGAACTTGTGAACTCTGGCAATATTCGACAAATGCTCTGGGTTGCGGAAGGATTTCACGAAAAACGCATCAGTCAGATTGCTGATAAAATTGTTAATGAATTTCCGTCGAAAAGAGTTATTTCAATTGCAGGTCCGTCATCTTCAGGGAAAACTACATTTGCGAAGAGGTTGGGGATTCAGTTACGGGTAAATGGTTTCAAGACGGTTTCGCTTTCAATGGATGATTTTTTTATCGATCGCGAAAAAATAGTTACAGATTCTTCAGGTAATAAAGATTTCGAAACCATTAAAGCCATGGATGTTGTTTTACTGGCGCAGCGAATACAAACACTACTGAGTGGTGGACAAATTCCAAAACGCTCCTTTGATTTTAAAACTGGAATTGGACACGATACGCAAGAAACGGTACAATTAGGTGAATGGGATTTAATTATGCTTGAGGGGATTCATGGATTAAATCCATCGTTAACAAAATCCTTAGGAAATACAAAACTCCATCGCATCTACGTTAGTGCAATTACGCAGTTAAATATTGATTCGAATCACCGTGTATCCACTTCAGATAATAGATTATTAAGGCGATTGGTACGGGATCATTTATTCAGAGGATATTCACCTGAAGATACTTTGGAACGGTGGAAATCTGTTCGTGAAGGGGAAGAAAGAAATATTTTTCCATTTCAAGAAGAAGCCGATTTTATGTTTAATTCGTCACTACTTTATGAATTGTCAGTTTTGGCGAAATTTGCCCGACCATTACTGAAAGAGGTTTCAGGCCAATCTCCAGTAAAAGCGGAAGCGGAACGGTTAGAATTATTATTGGCTCTGGTTGAGCCAATGGATGAAGATTTGGTTCCAGGAATATCCATTTTACGTGAATTTATCGGAAAGAGCGATTTTCACTATTGATATTTGCGTAGAGACAACCCGACGGGTTGTCTCTACATTTTAAAATTAATAACCTACAGCAGCATTTTCGCCACGATCGTCGGCACCACCGTAAATTGATCCATCCTTAATGATGATTCCATTGGCTTGCCCAATATGACCCCAACGATAGGGAACAAGTGTATGTCCTTTTTCTTTAAGATTGTTTTCCACATCACGAGATAATCCAAATGGTTCAGTCATTATAATATCGGGTAACCATTGCGAATGGATGCGTGGAGCAGAAACCGCTTCCTGGATATCCATCCCGTGTATAGCAACGTTCAGTATGCATTGCATTGTTGTTGTAATTATTGTCGATCCACCGGGTGATCCTATAACCATTATAGGTTTACCGTCTTTCATTACAATTGTAGGCGTCATTGAGCTTAATGGACGCTTTCCGGGTGCGATGGCATTTGCTTCTTTGCCCACTAATCCAAATATATTTGGAACTCCGGGTTTTATAGAAAAATCATCCATTTCATTATTCAGAAAAAATCCTGCACCCTCAACAAGAACACCGCAACCAAAACCCATGTTTAAAGTTGTGGTAACACTGACAGCATTTCCCTCAGAATCCAGAACGGAATAGTGAGTGGTTTCGCGACTTTCATATCCCATGGGATCGCCAGCATAAATATAACTGCTGGGTGTAGCACTGTCAGGCGAAATCAGCGTCAATCTTTCTTGTGCATATGATTTATTTGTAAGCATTTCTAAAGGGATATCCCAAAAATCAGAGTCACCCATATGCTCGGCTCGATCAGCATAGGCCAATCGTTCACATTCTGTTAGTGTATGAATATATTCAGAGGAATTCCAACCCATGGAATCCAACTGAAAATTTTCCAACATATTAAAAAGTTGAACTAATAATGTTCCTCCAGAGCTAGGTGGCCCCATAGAAATGATGCCATAATCATGAAAGGCGCCAATAATAGGTTCACGATATTTTGAACTATATGATAAAAGATCATCGTAGGAAATGATGCCATTACCATCCTGCATTTCAGTAATAATATGATTTGCTGTTATTCCAGAATAAAATCCATCATTACCAGATTTGACAATGCGCTTTAATGTTTTTGCCAAATCTTTTTGTACCAGTTTATCTCCGACCTTCCAAGGAAGGCTATCAGCGCGAACAAAAATGGCAGAAGCACCATCATCGCGAAGAAAAAAGGGTTTAAAGTAATTAAGAGTACTCGCCATTCGCGGAGAGAGTTCAAATCCATATTGAGCTAATTGAACGGCAGGTGCAAGTAATTCTTTACGGGAAATATTTCCAGAACCGTGCTTTTCCCATGCGGATAATAATCCGTGTACACTACCTGGAACGCCTGCGGCAAGATGACCATAAAGCGATAGATTGTCAATAACATTACTGCTATCATCAAGATACATATCACGATGTGCTCCAGAAGGAGCTTTTTCACGATAGTCCAGCGTTATGGATTTACCATCCTTGGTATGAAGAACCATAAATCCACCACCACCAATATTTCCAGCCTGGGGATATGTTACTGCAAGAGCAAATCCAGTGGCAACCGCCGCATCAATGGCGTTTCCACCTTTTTGCATGATTTCCACACCAGCCTCAGAGGCCAATTGTGATGTGGATACGACCATACCATGGTCTGCTACCACTGGCGATCGGTGTGCAGCTATCAGGAGGAAGTGCGTAATAAAGAAAAGTAATAAACGCGTTTCTAATTTATTCAATTTTAACCTCAATGTAATTGTTCAATCCATTCTACAATCCGGTCAACCGCATCGAATGGTTCCGGACATACTTTTCGTAACCCATCAGTAGTTGGCAAGGAAGTGTTGCTGTACCAGTCCAGTGCTTTTCTACCGTTAAAATTTACATAAGCGAGTCGAAGTGTTAATTCTTCTTTAGGGCAACCAAAGGCAGAACCAGGTAATGTGGCCACACCCGTTTCCTTTAGCAGGGAATTCGCCAAGTCGGAACTGGTGGAAATATTCCGCAAATACAATTGTTCCTTGAAAGATGTAAAATCTGGAAACAAGTAAAAAGCACCAGTTGGAGCATGAAGGCGCACATCTTTTTTTACCAAAGTATCGAAAAGATGATTACCAATCATTTTAAGAATTTCACGGGATGCATGAAGGTATTCATTAATGTCGTTACCCATACTGAATGCTCGTATTGCAGCATATTGAATTGGAGCGCTAACCGAAGTGTATGTTTCGCTGGCAACCACATTCATGGCATTAAGAATCCATGTGAGCTCTTTTGGAAATGCAAAAGTACCCAAACGCCACCCACCAGCACCACACCATTTAGATAATCCAGAACTAATAATCGTCCCTTCAGGATAATATTGTGCGATTGATTTGTGTGTACCACTATGATTCAATAAACCATATATTTCATCCGAAAGAATAATAAGCCGATGAGATCGTGCAATTTCTGCTATCTCTTGTAATTCTATTTCAGAATAAGTCAGCCCATCGGGATTTCCAGGGTAATTCAGAATTAGTAGTCGCGGTTTTAATGGATCAATTTTTAAAATTGTTTTCAAATGGTCGGGAGATATCCTCCAACGACTTTCAAAGGAGGTGGGAATTACTTCAATATGTCTGCCGATTATCCGTGCTTGTGGTGCATAGGAAACCCAACAAGGTGATGGTATTTGTATATCTCCGTAGTACACCATCTGTAATAAAAACATGAGTTCCTTGGAACCGGGGCCGATTAAAATTTGATCGGAATGATACCGTACATCATCGTTAAGCAAGTGAAAAGCTGAAATAGACTCTCTCAACTCACGTAATCCTTGTACAGGTAGATAATCTTTCTGATGAGCATTATCTTTTAGAGCTTTTACAACGGATTCTGGGACTGGGAAAGGTGATTGACCCAAACCAAAACGGTAAATTTTATTACCCGATTTTTCCAGGGCAATACTTCGCTCGTTAATCTCTAACGTGGCAGATTTTTTTAATCCACGAACATTAAGATTTATGCTAGCATTTAACATAGTTAAATATTCAGAAACCTATTTAATAATTACCAGTAATAAAAAAGGCGTCCCGGTATAACGGGACGCCTTTTTATAGTAGGTATGATTATTTAGAAATTGAAGGATAGTTTTGTGTAAACAAATCTACCGCTCATACCAAATGGAGAAAGACCACCATATACAAATGATCCACCATTTCCTGCACCAGGTTGTGCGCCTTTTTCGGGCATCACATCTAACAGATTATTTGCACCAGCAGAAAGAGTAACCAACCCAAGGTCATATCCTACTTCAAGGTCCATTAGGGTTTTATTTCCTAAAACCTGAACCCATTCATGGTCTGTTACTTTTTCTCCAGCAGCATTCTTGTAGGTACGTGTCCATTCTGTCCAGGTACCACCGGCATTTCCTCCATTATCTGCAATGGCTTCATCAGAAAGGGGTGAAACATTTTCACCTGTGCCGTGTTCTTTTTTATAGGCTCCCCGACTCAGCGATTCACCAACTCTCCAAATATGGTATTTAAGATACCAATTATCTTTTGAGTAATTTGCTGTTAAATGGAGATTGTCTTTTGGCTGGGAGCTTTCCATTGTACGACGCTCTTGATTATCAAAAAGAGTTGCATCTGCATTTAATACATCCTTCAATCCTTCAGGAGACCTAACCTCCGTTATTTCTGTAACAGTGGTATTGTAAGCAAACGAGAGATCCAGATTCCCTAAAGCTGCTAAGTCCATTGAATAAGCAGCAACAATATCTAATCCATTCGTTTTTGTATCTACACCATTAAAGAAAAATCGACCGCTTGTTGCTCCTGGAACACCACTCGCTTCAAGTAATTGTTCGATTTTTTGACCCAGTTCGCTATCACCAGCAGAGAAATTGCCAGTCATGACAATCCTGTCAGTGATTGTAATGGAATAAACATCAAGACTTAATCGAAGACCACCAAAGTTGGCATTTAAACCAGCACTTAAATTAAATGCTTTTTCCGGGGTGAGTTCTTTGGCACCTAAGGCTTGAGAAAATGGATTATCAACAGGGAAATTACCCACTTCAAATGCGAGTGTCTGTCCATATGTTGATGAATTTATATCAGTATCAAGCATAAAGTTTGTAGCAACTTTAGATTGATATGCCTGCGCTAAAGCAGGTGCACGGAAACCGGAACTTCCTGCGGCACGGAGAACAATATCATTCGATACTTCATATCGGACTGTTCCCTTGAAATTTACAGTAGAACCAAAATCACTGTAATTTTCAAATCGTAAAGCTCCACCCACACGCATGCCAGGCATTACTTCCATTTCAGCATCAGCGTAACCGGCATAGCTGGATCTATTAGCATTTTGTGTAGCTGCGGCATTAGACGGTCTAAAGCCACTGAAACATTGGCAGCCTCCGCCACCAGCGGAACTGTTTAAACCAACATATTGTGTTACACCAGCTGTGTCAACATATGAGGAGTCCCAACCTGCGACATTTGTTCCATATTGTCCATTAGCATAGGATGCAGTTTCACCTGCATAAATACGATATTCTTCTGTTCGCATTTCAGCTCCAATGGCTAGATCTATGTCACCCATTTGAGTTGTTAAATCTAGATTGTTGGTTAACTGAGTAAATACAAAGCCACCAATATCATATCGACGAAGTTGTTCGGGCCCAAATGATGCATTTGTACTTAACATGTTGAAATGAAAATCATTAGAACCATAAGTAGAACTCACATCATAACCCCAGTCTCCAAAAATGCCTTCCAAGCCGGTAGACATAGAAAAGTCTGTTATTGTAGGTTGAATGTGAGGAACAAATCCTGTGGGACTTGAACTTAACCAGGTTTTGGCTGCCTGATTTGGTTTTCGTGTATAACAACCGGTATCAGCATGGCGTACTGTATATCCGCCAAATGAATAGAACCGTTTATCGCCAATGGGCAATTCTGAATTATACATAGCTCCAAAATTGGTTTTGGCTTGGTCGCCCCAAATCATTCTTTGAGGGTTAATATACCAATCACTGCCAGGCTGTAAGCGTTGAGTTTCAGCCACATCATCAGACCAATAATCCGAATTGACTTCATATAAACGTCCAGCTTGAAAACCAACTCTATTTGATGCTTCCTTCGTCCGTGCTTCAGCAGCAATCATCAGATAACCGTCGTCACCAAGTGCAACACTATTACTATATTGGACTTGAAGTTGTTGACCATCTGTAACGAGATAATCTTCACTACCAGTAATAGATGCTTCTGAACCTGCTACAAAGTCAGGATCATTAATATCAACATATCCGGTTGGATTCCATTCGTAACGTTGGCCATTCCCGACCCAATCATAAAGATTGGCGCTCTCTGGGATTTTTTCAGCTATATGATTGTTTTTACCGGTGTATACTGAAAAATGTCCGCCATCAGCATCTGTTTTCAATACAATATTGATTACACCGGCAATAGCATCAGAACCGTATTGAGCGGCAGCACCGTCACGTAAAACTTCTATTCGTTGAATAGCAGCTGAAGGGATGGCATTAAGGTCAACACCTGTATCACCACGACTAGGGCTACTATTCACATGGACTAATGCGGTCGAATGACGACGTTTGCCGTTAACAAGAACTAACACGTGTCCAGAACTTAAACCACGCAAGGTCATAGGTCGAACAGCATCAGAACCATCTGATATACTTGTTTTAGGCATATTGAAAGATGGCGCCAGTGCTTGAAGTATCTGCCCCGTTTCTGTAAAGCCAGCGCGGCGAATTTCCTGCGCTGTAAAAACATCTACAGGTACAGCTTGATCTTCTGCAGAGCGGGCAAAACGTGACCCGATCACAGAAACAGCAGCAGCAGCCACAACATCAATATTCAAATCAAAATTCAAAGTATTTGATCCAACTCCGACTGTAACTGTTTGTTGAGCAGCGCTATATCCAATGAATGCGGCAGTAATAGTGTACGTACCGATTTGGACATTAGCGATCATATATGCACCATCAGCATCTGCTGCGGCACCCATGGATGTACCCTCTAGGGTCACGTTAGCACCTGCTAAGGGTTCTCCATTCTTGTTCATGACTGTTCCGGAAATGCTCCCAGTTTGGGCGAGTAATATCCCGGATACCAGTAAACTTGCCAGTATTATACTGGTTTGTTTCATCTTAACCTCCTTGGTTTATTAAATCTTGTGTGATCAAAAGAATAAATAAGGACAATCTAATATTAAAATTTTCGGATTCAAATATTTATAAATACAGGAAAACTGTAGGCAAATTCACATTTTACGAATACAACAAAAATAGAAATAAATACAGCTATGTTTTGTTCGATATTAAGAGCAGAGGTGCTATTTTATATATACTATCGCCTAGAATTAAGTTTAGCTAAAAGCCTAATTATTTCAAGGTAAAGCCAGATGAGTGTAACCAATAATCCAAAAGCGCCATACCATTCCATATACTTCGGAGCACCTTTTTCAGCGGTTTTGGATTGAAAACCGGCCTGTTTCATACGCAGGTAAGGGGATCTATTTTGCTGGTAAGAATTAGGTCTTAATCGATTAAAATAATATTCCCAGGCGGTGGTTAAACCTACTAATTCACTCTTTGTTTTCCAGCGTTCTATCTCTAGTCGTTCATACTCAATTAAACAATTATCATTCCCCCAAATAAAAAGGCTAAAAGGGATATTAAAGCCGCAGTCAGCGCATAAGGAAGTTGTGTTGTCACATGATCAATATGATCAGAGCCAGCGCCGAAAGAGGATAAACAGGTCGTATCCGAAACAGGTGAACAGTGGTCTCCAAACAATCCTCCACCGACCAAAGCGCCCAGGGTTAATAAAACAAACGAAGACACTTCTCCATTAGAGAGATTAAAAGCAATCGGCATCACAAATGGAATGACAATTGCATAACTTCCCCAGGAAGTTCCGGTAAAAAACGAAATTAATCCGGCAGTCAGAAATGTTAGCATCGGAAGCATCCACGACGTCATCCATGCCTCCGTTATAGAAACAATATAAACCTGAGCACCTAACGTCTTCGAAATTGTATTAATACAATAAGCCATTGCCAGGATTAGGATAGCAGGAAACACCCCTTTGATTCCCATCACTGCAACTTCCATCGCGTCTTTTACACTCAGAAAATATTTTCCAACCGATAAAGCGACAGCAAGGTAGATTACTGCAGCAATAAAAGCTTCGAGGATCTTTGTTGAATGAAGAACCAGAAATGACCCTAATGCAATTGAAATAATTATTAGGACCGGAATTATTAAATAAATTATTAAATTTGTCTTTTTGCCCTCAATAGGTTTAATTAAATCCAATTCTTTGCCGGTTAACGGAACAGCGCCATCGCGCAGCACTTTTCCATATTTCTGTGCCCGATGCTCTGCTTTTCGCATTGGGCCAAAGTTCGGGACAATCTGATAAGCAATAAGACCAGCAAGAATAACAGCCAACCAGCCATATAAATTATAGGGGATTGATTGAATAAATACGGATATACCATCCTCAGCCGTCTTAATCGGGCCATAACCTATCAAGAGACTGGCAATAAATACAGCCCATCCGCTTAACGGTACCAAAGTACAGACAGGTCCGCTTCCCGAATCGAGCACATAGGCAAGCATTTCTCGAGATACTTTATGCTTGTCTGTAAGCGGTTTCACGATCGGGCCGCTGAATAATGGACTGAAATAATCGCTAAAGAAAACAAAGATTCCCATTAACCAGCCAAAACCAGAAGCTCCCCGTCGTGTTTTAATTTTTGTTGATGCCCATTCGGTAAAGGCAGTAATAACTCCCGCACGCAAGTAAAAGGCAATCATAATACCCACAGAGACCTCAATCATCATCACCCAAATGAAATCTTTGTTACCCAGGGCATTTTGAAAAAGAATGGCCAAGCCACTAGCAGGATCAAGGCCGGTTAGTACAACACCAAGCGTACAACCGATTAAAAGAGAAAAAACGGCATCCTTTGTTACGAAGGCTAATACCAATGCGAGAATAATGGGCAATAATGAAAATATACCTAAGCTTAGATGAGCTTCCATAATTGAACCTTTATTACAATTTATTCAAATTTATCAGTTACATGAATGTTACGCTTTTTCAGCTCATTCACAAATAATTCATAGGGTACATCCCGCACCGGCGATATTAAACCACGTTTGCTAATTTTTCCGGTTCCGATTAGTAGTGCGCCAATGCTCGCAGTATAACCAACGGTGCGGCTCATAGCGGTTAATCCAGTCTCCAGATCACGATAATCAATCACCTGACAAACCCGGCGTTTTTTCTTGCTATTTTTCTTTCCTTCTACTTCTACGCGTATAATAGCAATATCTCGCTCTCTATCTGCTAATTGGATATGAGGTTCAATAACCGCAGCTAGAAATTTCTTGCGATCAACAAAAACCCCGTCAATTTCCACCGGTTTATCATCAAGTAAATGCAAATCAACAAGGGCTTTCCAAAATGCACAATGTCCCGACCAACGTAAAGCATAACGGCCCATGAGTTTCATATCTTTTTCATCAATTCCAAGAAGAGAAAGGTATTGTGAAGCATCGCCATTAGGGTACGCTTCCAATTTGCCCAATCCTTTTATTTCCATCTCATGGATATTTTCAGGATTAAATATATCAGTATCTTTAATTTCGTTTAATTCCCCGGACTGGATTAAGTATGCTGTCCGGTGATAGGCTCGCAAGACACCTTCGAAAGTCCAGGTGACTTTATATTTTATAGGATTGTCGATGGCTTCTGGCTCAGGCATCCCACCGCCATAACTTTTTATTACCGACACTTCATCAAAATGCCGCAATACCCCGCCCAATAGTACCAGATCAATACCGGGGTCCATACCGAATTCCGGTAGAATAGTAATATTTTTATTCCTCGCCTCATCTGATAGAGCGCGTATCGTGGGTGATGTATAAAAAGCGTTTACAAGATGACAACTGTATTTCACTGCGGTTATGGCCACATCATCCATAAAAGGAACAGGTAACAGATCGATAACTACATCTGGTTTTTCTGCGAATAATCCCTCGAGATTTGCCTTGTCTGACGCGTCTAAAACCTTACAACTTACTTTATCACCATAACCACAATCTGATACATAAGCTTCAAGCAATTCAATATTTTGGTCTGCGGTAATAATATGAGACACTTCGGAAGTATTAACTAAATCGTGCAGGGCAGCTTTACCCTGCATACCTATGCCTAATAGTAAAATTTTCATGGGATGCCTTTTTCTTATGTTACAACGTTAGGTAATCTAGTATGAAAGCAAATTAAATGAAAGCATGTGTTAGAGAACTTCTATTAAATATCCTTGTTATTGCTTTGGCGTAAGATAACCGTATGACACATAATTTTCTGACTATATTTAAATACTCCCTGTTTGTGCGAGGAATATTCCGGATATCAGTAAACTTGCCATTATTATACTGGTTTGTTTCATTGTGACCTCCTTGGTTTTTAAATTTTGCCGGATCAAAAGAACAAATAAAGACACTCTAATATCAAAATTCCCAGATTCAAATATTTTTAAATACAGGAAAAATATTGGCGCAATTGTGTTTTAGAACTAATTATAAAAACAATATAATGAAAATAAATATGACACTATATTCTATAATAATAAGGCCATACGTGCTTTTGGTAAAGGCTATCGTCGCGAATTAAGTTTAGCTAAAAGCCTGATAATTTCAAGATAAAGCCAGATGAGTGTAACCAATAATCCAAAGGCTCCATACCATTCCATATATTTTGGAGCACCTTTTTCAGCACCTTCTTCGATAAAATCAAAATCCAGAACCAGATTCATTGCAGCGATTCCAATTACAACCAAGCTGAAAATAATGCTCATAGTAGAATTCCCATGAATACCAGGCATATTCACACCGAAAAAACTGAGAATCCAGCTGGCCATGTAAATAAAAAATACTCCACCAGTAGCGGCAGCAACACCTAATTTGAAATTTTCGGTAGGTTTGATGAGTCCTGATTTATAAGCCAGTAAGAGCGCACCTAAAATACCAAATGTTAAAAAGATTGCCTGGTTGGCAATTCCAGGATACATAGCATCAAAGAACTTTGAAATACCACCCAAGAATAATCCCTCGAGAAGGGCATAGATAGGAACAGTTTTTGGCGCAAGATGAGGTTTGAAAGCTGTTAGTATTCCAACTCCTAAACCGCCAAATACTCCAACCATCATCAAACTATTTACACTGGCGCTACCCACAGGCAAATTCCAAACATAGAGAGCCGTTGTCATGAGAAATAACAGTGATAATACAGTTTTATTAACAGTACCATTTATTGTCATCACATTAGAGGTGTCAGTAAGGCTAAAGCTTTTGAATGTTTTGGCATTTAAAGCCGGGTTTGCAGTTCTCATGGTTAAATGGCGATTCATTAATATTTTCCTTTAGGTAGCACTTATTCTAGATCTTAACTGATCTAATATACTATCAATTGAAATGCGTTCTTGCTCCATGGTATCTCTATCGCGGATGGTCACTGTATCATCTTCCATCGTTTGGTGATCTACTGTAATTCCGTAAGGTGTTCCAGCTTCATCCTGTCTGCGATATCGTTTTCCAATAGAACCACCCGTATCAATAAAACCACTGAATTCCCTACGAACTTCTTTTACCAATAATTCAGCTTTCTCTACTTGTTCGCCTTTATTCATAAGGGGAAATACTGCGCAGGTAATGGGAGCTAATTTTGGTGCAAGTTTTAGTAAAACTCGTTTCTCACCATTGACTTCTTCTTCGCGATATGCATCCACGAGAACAGTCAGAAAAGCCCGATCAACGCCAGCTGAAGATTCAACCACTGCAGGAACAATATGTTTATTCTGTTGCGGATCAAAATAGCTTTGTTTCTTATCTGCGTGGGCATTGTGCTGATCCAAATCGAAGGTACCACGATCAGCAATACCTTCCAGTTCAGACCAACCAAATGGGAATTGATATTCCACATCATAACAGGCGCTAGAATAATGAGCTAATTCATCACCGCCATGGGCACGTAAACGAAGTTTTTCTGGCGTGATTCCCAGGGATTTGAACCACTCTAGTCGTTCATTTGACCAGTATTCTAACCACTTTTTAGTGTCTTCAAGATGCACAAAGAATTCCAATTCCATTTGTTCAAACTCGCGAGTACGGAATAAGAAATTCCCTGTTGTGATTTCATTCCTAAAGGATTTTCCCATCTGCGCAATTCCAAAAGGAAGTTTTTGTCGTGATGTAATTTGAACATTGGCAAAATTCACGAATATTCCCTGAGCTGTTTCAGGTCGTAGATACGCAATAGATGAACTGTCTTGGGTGGGACCAATATGGGTTTGGAACATTAAATTAAATTGACGTGGATTAGTCCAATTCCCTACCGCTCCACTATGTGGATCTCGCACACCAGAGTCTTTTAAGAGTGATCCGCCGGTTTCTCCTAAATCATTGAGATGTTGAGTCAGAATAACAATATGATCTTCTTCAGAAGCAAATTCCGGGGGATTATCCTTGAAAATGGCATTAGTGAGGGATTCCACTACTTCAGGTTTTTGACCTTCTAATAAATGGTCAAGACGATATCGCTTTTTGGTATCTTTATTGTCAACAAGCGGGTCATTAAAATTTTCCACGTGCCCGCTAGCTTCCCAAACTTTTGGATGCATAAGAATAGCCGCATCCATGCCGACAACATTATCTCGGCTGGTAACGATATTTTGCCACCATTCATTTTTCAATTTTCGCTTGAGTTCGACACCTAAATGACCATAATCCCAGGTGCTGGCTAATCCACCATAAACTTCTGAGCTTTGAAAAATAAATCCACGCCGCTTACACAGCGAAACGATTTTATCAATTGATTTAATATCCATAATTCTTTTGATTAATTTGGTTTTGTTATTTTAAATATGTTGAGGGCAAAAATTTGATAGTCTCTTGTAAAGGAATCAGAAAATAATTGAAAAAAGGTCAATCCATTTCTGCCAATTCTTTTTCAATCTCATCACTGTAAAGAACACCGTCGTTCTGAGAAATAATTTTAGGCTCTTTACTTTTTGGCGATCTGATAAACATGATCAGGATAAAAATACCAATTCCAGCGATAATGACAGGTACGATCCATGCGAATAAATTGAAGCCACGCGCAACAGGAATTGCCAAAATGCGCTCACCATACACATTAGCGAAATACTTCATTATTTGATCTTTAGATTTTCCCTGCTCAACAAATTCTTCAATTTCGGATTCCACTTTACTGTGACCATGATCATAAACTGTTCCACTCCAGCAACAGGGCGCCATAAGACTTTGTTTAATATCTTTAATGAGCTCTTCATTAGTGGCTTTTGGGAAAGCGAGTGAAATCAAAAGTGCTAGAATAAGTAGTCGTTTCATTTTTTTCTCCGTTTGCGCTTTTTGGGTCCGGCAGCACGTTTTTTGTTAATAAGCTCCACGGCTTCATCAAGTGTAAATTTTTCCGGGTCGGAGTCTTTTGGCAAAGAGGAATTTACTTTCCCATCAGTTACGTAGGGTCCGTAACGACCGTCTTTGATGACCAATTTTTCTCCAGATTCCGGATGTTCGCCCAGTGATTTCAGTTCAACTGGTCCACGATTTTGGGTTGCGAAAACATTAATAGCATCTTCCAACGATATAGAAATCGGATCATGGGTTGGCGGAAGCTTCGCATTGGTTTTACCCATTTTAAGATATTGTCCATAGCGGCCATAATCAGCAAGGATCATATCCCCCGATTCTGGATGAACACCGATTTCTCGTGGCAATGCCAATAACTGGAGTGCATACTCCAATGTAACATCCTCGATATCCATCGATTTTGGTATACCCTTACGTGTTTTTGATTCACCTAATTGAACGTATTGCCCATAAGGACCGTGCTTAATAAGAACAGGTTCTCCCGATTCGGGATCGTTCCCAATTGGAGCATCAGGCTCCCCGCCCGTTTTTAAAATTTCTAGTGCTTTTTCTAATGTGACATCCCCCATGGCTAAATCAGCAGGAACAGATTTCCGTTCATTATTCCATGAAATAAAGGGTCCGTAGTTGCCAATCCGTGTTTCAATGGGAAGATCTTCAAATTCTCCCATTGGAATGGAACATGCTTTTCCTATATCAATTTTGGTATTTAACATGGGTTCAAGGCCAATAAATGTTTCATCACCAAAATAGAAAGATTTCAAAAGCGGGATAATAGCTTCTTCACCACGCGCGATGGCATCAAGATTATCTTCCATATGAGCAGTAAATCCCGCATTAACCAATGAGGAAAAGTGATTTTCAAGCAATTGTGTCACTGCCACCGCTAAATAGGTTGGGATTAATGTGCCCTTTTTATTCTTAACATATTCACGACGTTGTATTGTGTCAATGATAGCTGCATACGTTGAAGGTCGACCAATTCCCTGGGCTTCTAATTCCTTTACGATAGTGGCTTCTGTAAATCGCGCAGGTGGTTTGGTTGCATGATCCAGCACAGATAAGGTAGAACAGCTTAATTCTTCATGTTGTGTCACATTTGGTAAAATTGTTTCTTGATCCAATAAGGCTTGGTTCGGATTATCATTTCCTTCAACATAAACCCGCATATATCCAGGGAATACAATGACTTTTCCACGTGCCTCAAAAATAGATTTTTGGCATTGAATTTTGACAATCGTCTGTTTCAGTTTAGCGGGGTTCATTTGACTTGCTAAAGTTCGTTTCCAAATAAGATCATATAATTTTGCTGCTTCAGCGCTGGTAGCCTTTGAGACTTCTTGCACTGATGGCCAAGACGTTCCGGCTGGACGGATTGCCTCATGAGCTTCTTGCGCATTTTTTACTTTAGTTACATATTGAATTGGAGAAGCGGGTAAATAATCAGAACCAAACTGAGATTGAATTATAGATCGTGAAGCAGTGAAGGCTTCATCTGATAAATGGGTTGAATCTGTACGCATATAGGTGATAAAACCAGCTTCATATAATTGTTGCGCCAAACGCATCGTATGGCGTGCAGCAAAGCGCAATTTTCGTGATGCTTCCTGCTGAACAGTAGACGTAGTGAAGGGCGGACGCGGTTTTGAAGTTTGTGGTTTTTCTTCAATATCTGATACAATCCATGGGCCGGGTTTCAATTCTTCAGCCAAGGCTTCAGCTTGGGTTTTAGATAATAATATTACATCTTTTTTTGCTAATTCACCGGTTTCTTTATCAAAATCACTTCCACGAGCTAGGCGCTTCGAATCAATAGAGTGCAGCCTTGCTGTAAAATGTTCATTATTGGTCGCAATTAATTCAGTATCCAAATCATAATATTCTGCAGATTTGAATACGGCTCGTTGACGTTCACGATCTACGAGTATTTTCACTGCTGCAGACTGAACACGTCCAGCAGAAAGATGTGTTGTAACAAAATTCATATTTTTTTGTAATGTATTCCATAGGATAGGCGAAATCTTATAACCCACTAAACGATCAATGATACGCCGAGCTTTTTGGGCATCAACCATATTGGTGTCCAGCGGATGACGCTGGCTCATTCCTTCTTCTACGCCGGCTTTTGTAATTTCAGTGAATTGAACCCTCTCAATGTTGGCTTTTGGAATTTCACTGGCCAAATGATCGGCTATGGCTTCGCCTTCACGGTCAGGGTCAGTCGCCAACATGACAAGGGGTGCAGTTTTGGCCTTAGCTTTCAATTCCTTAATAAAGGATTTTCGATCCGGAAGAACCTGTAAAGTCATTTTAAAATCATCATCAACATCTACACCCAATTCTTTTTTGGGTAAATCCTTCACATGCCCAACACATGCTATTACTTCATATTCACCGCCAGTATATTTTGAAATAGTCCGGGCTTTGGTTGGTGATTCGACGATCAATAGGGGTTTGTTCATAATTCCAACTTATATAAATGGTTTTTTAATTCGTCCAGATTTATAGTCATTTGTTGACTGTTTTCCAGATCTTTAATTTGAATTTGATTGTTTTCCAGTTCCTGATCTCCAAGGATAAGGACAATTCGTGCACCGGACTTATTGGATTCCCGCATTTGCGCTTTCATGCTTCTGCGTACTAAATCGTAATTGGACTTGTAACCTTGTTTGCGTAAATCATGAACAAGTTTGATACCGGCTTTACGAGCTTGATCGCCCAATCCCACAAAATATATATCCGTTTTGGAAGGTTCTTCGGTTTTACCAATTTCATCCAAAGCAATCAGCAACCGTTCAACTCCTGCAGCAAAGCCAACAGCGGGTGTAGATTTTCCGCCAAGTGTCTCAACTAATTTATCATAACGTCCACCACCACAAAGGGCATCCTGCGATCCAAGGGCTGATGATGTAATTTCAAATGTTGTTCGAGTATAATAATCCAAACCGCGAACCATTCGCTTGTCCAGAACATAAGGAATCTTCATCCCATCCAAAAGTTCCCGAACCTCAGAAAAATGGGTTTCATCGTCCGCGGTTAAAAAACCAAGAATATCAGGAGCCTTTCCCAAGAGTTCAATTTCGTGCTCAATTTTAGTATCGAGAATTCGCAAGGGGTTTGTTTCAAAACGTAAGCGACTGGTTTCAGATAATTCCTGAATGTGAGGAGATAGATATTCTTTTAAAGCATCCTTGTATGCTGTTCGACATTGACCGGAGCCAATACTATTCAATTTCAATTTTAGATTGGTGATTCCCAATGATATCATAAATTCATAAGCAATGGCGATTACTTCTGCATCTGCCTCTGGGAAAGGCGTTCCAAGCGCTTCAACGCCAAATTGATGAAATTGTCGTTGGCGTCCTTTTTGGGGACGTTCCCGGCGAAAAAGGGCATCCATGTAATAGAGTTTAGTTACGGGGGATAATGCTCCAAGGTTATGTTGGATATAAGAACGGACAACTGGAGCGGTCAGTTCAGGCTTGAGAGTTAGGTTGGTTTTCCCGCCATCCAACCAGGTATACATTTCTTTTGAAACAATATCCGTTTCTTCGCCAACACCGCGGGAGAACAATTCGGTCTTTTCGAAAGCAGGTGTACGGATTTCCTTATACCCATAAATCGACATGAAATCATGAAGCTGGGCTTCAAGAGTTTGCCAACGCCAAGATTCATCAGGGAGTATATCGTAGGTGCCTTTAAGTGAACGAATCATAAATTAGCCGACAATATCATGTAATATTTGTTCTGCCGCATCTTTATGTTCTTCAGGGACAAATAATTTCACTGTCATTCCTGCCATACGAACAGCTTCAATACTAAAGGCAGACTCAGCCCAATCAGATTTGATATAATTGGGGATATTTGCATTATCAAGTGCCTCAGAAACCATATCGGCATAGACTTTTCCTGCTAATGGAGCTAATGCAACCCAGTTAACTTCGTTTAGTGGCAAGTTAATTGGTTCTGCATCAACCAGTGACACTTTGCAATCTGCGCAGACGTCGGTTTCTTTAATATATTCTGTTAAGCATTCGGGACAAATCATGATTGTTCCTTTTTTATTATAAGAATTTCAGGCTATACCACAGGAGAAAAAAAGATATTATTTAAAAAGAATTAATAGCCGTGAGTTTGTGTATTAATATTTTCAGCATTTTTGTTCAGGGGCGATAAAAAGTGCAAAACGTAATTAGTTAATGGTTATTGAAACCCGATGAATTAATAAACACCTCGTTTTTTATTAATCCATCCATGGAATGAGTGGATTGAGAAACCTGATGTAAGGTACAGAACCGCACAGGTCCCGTACCAAAGATTGACCCCATTTTCTTTTGCAAATGAAATTGCTTCAGGTGTGTCACAATTTATGTGAAGCCAGATATTCTTAATACCTTTTTCAACAGCCTGCTTCACAAATTCAAGCGACTCTTCCTTTGGCACTTCCAATATGATGGCTTCAATATCATTAGGTAAAGCTGAGATTGAAGACAATGTAGAATCGCCGTCAATTTCACTGAGGGTTTCATCAACTGGAAACACCTCTTTTCCATTTCCCATTAATTTACCATAGGTGATCTTGGGGAATGGTTTCTTTGCAGAGTTGCCAACAATGGCATAACGGTCAAAATTCCAAAACGACTGATAATCCATTTTTATATCCTTATCTATTAGAAACCAGATCTGAAGCTATGGATACCACCCTTTTCTTCGAATTTGATATCACGAAGATTTGGTGATTTAACATTGATTTTTAAAAAGTATCCAGCTCCAGGACCTGTAGGAGTCCATTTAAGTGAAAGCTCCCAGCAATGGAGATCTTTATTAATAGAAAAGCTATGTGAAACCAATTGTGTTTCAAGCATGTTAAATCGGGCAGAATATCCGACCTTCCATGATTTCGTCACGTTAATGTTAGAATTGGCACTGACCCAAAATGTTTTTTTGATATCATCGGGATTAGATTTATTCAAGGAATAATTTATTGCAAATGACGCTGTCCATAATTGCCCTTGACCGCCACTATATTGATTTTGCGATCGTTGTGGTAAAAAATCATCACCAAACAATTCTTCATCATCTAAAACAGTTGTATCTGCTTTTGTCGTATCCAATTCCTCTTCAAATGTTTGAGTCCAACGTTTCCCGCTAAATTTAAAACTCGTGTTAAATGAAGCTTGATATAATCGAGGATTGGGAATATTCAATTTGCCATTGTCGGAAAAAGGCATAGAAAGTTCAGATGTTCTGAGTGTTGAAATTCTTTTCTTTTCTTCATTATCATATTCGTAGAAATCATGTGTCATGTTTATTTGGAGATTCATGATTTTGCCAAGTTGCGTCGTTATTCGGGAAGAAAGATTATTGAGTTGAAATTCTTCTTTGGCAAAATTATAACTGGTATTCATATTCCAGTTAATCAGTTTAATAATTTTTTCATTTTCTGCTTTACCCCATTTAGCTTCAACAATATTCCTAAGAGACATGCTCATTGACTTTTGTTCTTGTTGGGAAGTACCCTGGAAACGATCACTTAATAATATTTCACCGGATGTATCAGCAATGGTTTCAAAATACCCAAGATCCCGACCAAAAACGGGTTTTGAAAAATCCGGTGTATAACTATACCCAATTGAAGGAGTCATTGTATGTCGTACTGCACCAAGACTACCGACGCTAACAGGGAATAATCCATAAACATTAGTATTAAATTTCATGGACATGGATCCTGTAGTCCGACTTGCAAATCCCATCGTTTCTTCACGAATGGGTTTGTTGGCAACCGAATCTAATCCAATGGTTTCGTAATACCGATCAAACCAATTGGTTTTCATTGAAAGGTTGGGATTAACAGAAATATATCTAAATATTTTAAATGGGGAAGAAAGTCCGTAGCTATGATTAATATTCTGTTGTTCTTCTGAATACACTTTTCCTTTGCCGTCAGAATCCAAATTCCATCTGTATGCAACTGTTGAATCTGTATCATCGTATTCTTCGGATTTGTAAAAAGTTCTCAACTTACGATTTAATGATGTGGAATAATTTGTGGATAAATTATTATACCAATGTGGATTACCATCCTTGGACTTAAATGGGTTTTTATTTCCTAATCTAAATGATGCATTTGGTAAGTTAGCCGAAACAATTGTTAATTCTTTTCCAGACGAAGTGGGTTTTTCATAAAAATCAGATGTAGCATCTATTTTTCTATCCACCATGAGATCTTGATTTGCTGACGCATTAAGCGAGAGGGAATTTCCGGACTTCCATCGTTTGCTATACGTAACATTAGATTTGGCGGTTTGCTTTAAGCGATCATTAATATCCGTTCCCGTTTTATAGTTATATTCGCCATTACTATAATATTGCACACTTGCGCTAAAACTCTGATTGTGTCTCAGTGTGTGTTTGTGATTCCATTTTGCCACAATATCTTGCTTATAATTATCTTTCAGAGTTGCAATGTTATTTCCCTGAGACAATCGCCATTTTCCCTCTAGCAGCAAATTTCCAGAATACCAGTATCTCTTTTTATAACGAATGTAATTCCGCATCCGAAATCCTTGTTTATCAGAAAAACCTACAAGCGTTTTGTAGTCCCAATAATCACTTGGAGAAAAAAAATAACCACCACCATCCATATATTGGCCACGGTTTTTTGAATCACCATAGGTAGGCATAATCCACCCGGAATGACGGCGACCTCCCTGATTGGGTAAAATAATAAAAGGCAAGCCAATAAGAGGGATATGACTGATCTGAAAAATCATGGGTTTGGATATAATTTTTTCTTTTTGGATCATTTTCATACGCTCACCTGCAAAATGAAAGTGCGGGTCTTCCAAATCACAAGATGTGTAAAGACTGTTTTTTATATAAAATTCCTTTTTTCCTTCGTTTCTGATTGTTGTACCAGCATAATAGCTGTCACCCGATTTTGTGCGGCCCTTCGATATCCGTCCTTTTTTTGTTTTTAAGTTGTATGCCATGGCTTCCCCGGTCATGGGTTCATCACCTTTTTCAACAATTGTTGGTACAATGGGTGGCGTAATTGTATCGCCCAATGCCACTGGAATAGCATAAAGCATACTTGTCTTCATATCCACAGTTATGTAACCAGCATCCATGTCAGTGGTGGCATGATGAAGATTTGCCTGTCCATCCAAAACTGTTATTTCGTCTTTTATACCGTATACAATATTTTCTGCTTTATAGATAATATTTGATTCCAGTTCACTATTGGTTGAATCGGGTGTATACGTCCCTCTAGCACCACCATAGATTTGAATATCATTTAGTTCTTGTTCACCAAACCGCATAATAATAGTATCGCCAGATGCTTTATTTTTCCCCTGGTAAACAGAATCCTCTAAAATGTGATAGAGTGTTGTTGCCATCCCTTCCAATCGCAAGGAATCCAATTCGCCATCAACAAAATATCCATGCATGGCATTACCAGACATATCATCCATAAAAGAGAGCGTGTCTTTTTTTATAAGCGTATCATTTTTAGTGATTTCACGCCAACCATCAACCGAGGATATTGCATGAGATTGTGACGGGATAAACATATAGTTAAGTACTTCTTCAGAATAGTAGAGGTTTATTGATTTTCCTGTCAGTTCACGTTTCCCATCATAAAGCTTTGGGTTTTCCAATAAGATAGTATTTTCTTCATCGCGGTTGTAAATCGCCTTGCCGCAAGAAGCTCTCCGGTCTTCATTGATTTCGATTATAGTAACATTACCATTTGCAGTATAAGAGACAGCATCATTATTAAGCTTTTTTACATACGTCATCTGATCGGAATGAATATCCTGGGATTTCTGCAACAATTGAACATTCCCCAGAGCATCTCCACTATCTTTCTCCGAATAAAATATGAGAGAATCTGCCTCTAAATCGTAGTCGTCATCCCAGATGTGTGTACGGCCAAAGGTCTTCATTAAATCGATATTTGAATTATAATACAGAGAATCGCAGGTCAAGGTGCGACCTTCTTTGACAATCACAACATTACCTGATAATGTTCCCTGTTTAATTTTATCTTTCCAGCGGGCGCGATCACTGGACATCGTCATGCTTTCTTTGGTAAAAACAACATCCCCGGTAAGGAGTTGTGTTGCCTCACCATTGATTGTTTTATTTGCAAGGATGTCTGCCCGTTGCAGTCGCAATCGTTTATCTTGTGCAGATAAAAGGGATAGGGCTATTAAACCGATAATTAGCGGTCGAATATGAATGTTAGTCTTCAGAATAACGGTCTTTCCAGAGGGATTTCAATCGATTTCGAATATATTCTTCATGCCCTAAATGTGTGGGATTATAAAATGTTTCATTCACATTGTCTGGTAAATATTGTGCCTTAACAAAATGATCAGGATGATTATGCGGATAATCGTAACCTTTTCCGTATCCCTGATTTTTCATCAAAGAGGTTGGGGCATTTCGTAAATGGAGTGGAACGCCGGGAGTTGGGTTTTCTTTCACATATTCTTGTGCTGATTTTATCGCTTTGTATGATGCATTTGATTTTGGCGCACTTGCTAAATACGTTGTGACTTGAGCGAGTATAATCGCCCCCTCTGGGAACCCAATAGTATGCACGGCTTGAAATCCGGATGTGGCAACAGTCAACGCTTGTGGATCTGCATTTCCCACATCCTCAGAAGCCAAAATGACTAATCGACGCGCGATAAATTCGGGTTGTTCACCACCTTCCAGCATGAGAGCCAACCAATAAATTGCTGCATCTGGGTCACTGCCTCGAACGGATTTTATAAAAGCACTAATTGTATCATAATGGTAGTCTCCAGTTTTATCATAAATCTGGGTACCGCTTTGTAATGCTTCCAGCAATATTTCATTTGAAATCGATTCTGCATTCCCAAGCAAATGAATACAAACATCCAGCGTATTGAGCATTTTACGAGCATCGCCGCCACTGGCATGGATCAATTGATCTCTCACGGGATCAGGTAATTCAATTTGTCCTTTATTGAGTTTGATATCCGTGGCGAACGCATGGTTGATGATATGGTGGAGATGTTCATCCGCCAATGGTTTTAAAACCAATACACGACACCGTGATAGGAGCGGACTAATCACTTCAAAGGAAGGATTTTCAGTTGTTGCGCCAATAAGGATTACAATGCCTTCCTCCACGGCGTGGAGCAGGGCATCTTGTTGTGATTTGCTAAAGCGGTGGATTTCATCAATAAACAAAATGGTGTATCGACCCATTTCCTTATTGCGTTTTCCCAATTCGATCACTCTCCGCAAATCTTTTACACCACTGCTGACAGCAGACAATTCTTCAATATGGGCTTTCACCGATTTGGCAACGATACGCGCCAGCGTTGTTTTTCCTGAACCGGGAGGACCCCAGAGAATTATTGAAAAAAGGGATTGGCTAGAGGTAATCCGTGATAAAATTTTACCATCTGCCAGCAGATGAGATTGCCCAACAAATTCTTCTAAAGTTCTGGGGCGAATGCGATCCGCAAGGGGAGGTAAATGTGTATCAAATAATGATTCGGTAATCGACATAGTGTAATTGATTCAAATTGATTTTGTAAAATTAGCCCTTATTTTTAGTCAAAACTACTCATAGCAGGAGCACTTTATGTTGAAATTGAAATTTACTCTACCAGTAATTATTGTAGCGATTATTCTTTCCGGATGCGGCAAAAAGGGTGAAAAACAGACCTACGACAATGGTTTAGTCGTAATAGATAGCAAAATTGGAGAAGGTGATCCTGCTGATGGTTTAGATATTTTGGAAGTGAATTATGTCGGAAAACTTGATGACGGTTCAATTTTTGATAAATCAAATCAGCCTTTCAAATTCACATTGGGAGCAGGTTGGGTAATTGAAGGTTGGGAGCAAGGGCTTCTTGGATTGCGAGTTGGTGGGAAACGCACATTAATTATTCCACCTGAATTGGCATACGGTACAGAAGGGTTTGGAGATGCCATTCCACCCAACGCAACGCTTACATTTGATATCGAGCTAGTTGGACTGGAGAAATTTTAGTTTCATATGAGAAGGTTGAATTGATCCATTTAATTTTTGATGTTATTGATATATCCGTGTGAATAAATCCCGTTAAAATGGAGACCTGATACTTAAAACTCCCTTTTGCCCGATACAGTATAATGTAGTATCTTTACATCTTAATAAACTTTATAAAAAGCAAAAACCATGCCTGACGATAAAACACCTGAAATAATCTTCGGTGGGGATGCCTTACCACTCCTCGCGGGTCCTTGCGTAATTGAAAGCCGCGATCATACCCTGAAAATGGCCGAATCAATTCGTGATATTGCTGCAAAACTGGAAATTCCATTCATATTTAAATCTTCTTTTGATAAAGCAAACCGTACGTCGATTCAATCCTATCGTGGTCCTGGAATGGAAGAAGGATTAAAAATTCTTGAGGACGTTAAGAATAAACTTGGTGTAAAGATTATTACGGACATTCATACTCCTGAACAAGCGCAGGCTGTGGCGGAAGTTGTGGATGTTTTACAAATTCCCGCATTTTTATGTCGGCAAACCGATTTGCTGGTTGCAGCCGCAAAAACCGGTAAACCTGTCAATGTAAAACGCGGACAATTTTTATCCCCACAGAAAATGAAACATGTCGTTCAAAAACTAGAGGACGCGGGTACGGAATTAATTTTTCTAACGGAGCGTGGCAGCACATTTGGGCATGAAGGATTGGTGACGGATTTACGAGCTATTCCCATAATGCAGGAAACAGGTCATCCAGTTATTTTCGACGCTACACACAGCGCACAAATACCCGGATCGGGCAATGAGAGAACTGGTGGATTACGTGAATATATTCCCATCATGGTTCGTGCAGCAGTTGCAGCAGGCTGTGATGGATTATTTATTGAAGTGCATGATGATCCTGAAAATGCCCTTTCCGATGCGGCTACACAATGGCCATTATACCAATTAGAAGAATTATTAACCGAAGCAATATCATTTAGAAAGACATTCCGTGAATTATACGCCTGAGTTAAAAGAGAAATTATCCAAAATAAAGATGATCATTACAGACGTTGACGGCGTTCTTACAGATGGTGCAATCTATAAAGGTGCCAATGGGGTAGAACTAAAACGATTCACTGTGGAAGATGGCGCAGGGATAGCTATTGCGCGTGCCGCAGGTTTTCGTATTGCATTTATATCCGGGAGATTCAGTGAAGCAACAGCCTCCAGAGCCGCCGAATTGAATATCGAAGATGTATATAATGGCACACTAAACAAACTTAACCCTTATATTGAACTGAAAGAAAAATATGGCTTAGAAGATGACGAAGTGGCGTACATCGGAGATGGTCTCATTGATTTGGTTTTACTTGAGCGTGTGGGTGTGCCGATTTCAGTCAAGAATGCTTATCCTTTAGTGAAAGAAGCAGCAATTTACGTGACGGAAACCGAAGGTGGCTGGGGAGCCTTCCGTGATGCTGTCGATTGGATTTTAAAAGGACAGGGGAAATATCTATCAATCCTTGAAAAATTGAAAAAAGAACTATTAAACAATCCCAATTAATGATGAAAAGTGTCAGACAGATTCATCTGGCTTGGTTTTTGACATTATTGTTTTTGCTAATATCATGTTCAACGCCAGAATCCAATGCTACGGGTGATACTCGCGAAGGGCGTCCTGATATGGAAAGTTGGACGGTAACCATTACATTTACCGATAAAGGGAAAGTCAGAGCAATCGTAAACGGTGACCACTTACAAAAATTTAATGATCGACAATTTATTCAGATTGATGGAAATGTTCATATCGATTTTTATGACGAATTTGAAACACACACATCATTACTTACTTCCGGATTCGCCGAGGTTGAAGAAAATTCTAATTATATGGTAGCTTTCGAAAACGTTGTCGTTCTTTCCGATAGTGGAGTCAATCTATATACTGACACTTTATCAATGGATCATGAAGCAGAATTGATTTTCACCAATGATTCTGTCATGGTTACAACAGAAGCATTAGACACGTTATATGGTGTGGGATTTGAATCAGATTTGCAAATGGAACAATGGACAATTCTTAAGCCCTCAGGAGTAACAGCCAGAAATGCAGAATAGTCATAAGGTTTTACGCGCAGAAGGATTGCACAAGCAATACGGCAATCGCTGGGTTGTTCGCGATGTAGATTTAGAAGTTCATAAGGGTGAAATAGTTGGTTTATTAGGTCCAAATGGAGCGGGTAAAACCACGTCATTTTACATGATAACAGGGATGATACGTCCAACAAAAGGTCACATTTATTTAGATGACGAAGATATTTCAACAGATGCCATGTATCGTCGAGCACGAAAAGGTATCGGGTACTTGGCACAGGAACCATCGATTTTCGGGAAACTCACTGTGGAAGAAAATCTCAAATTGGTTCTTGAAATGACCAAATTATCGAAAAAAGAGCAAAGCGAAAAAGTTGAACGTTTACTTGATGATTTATCCATTCAACATATACGGAAAAATAAAGGAATGCGCTTGTCTGGCGGTGAGCGACGACGAGTTGAAATCTGTCGTTGTTTAGCCATGGAGCCAGATTTCATATTATTGGATGAACCATTCGCTGGTGTTGACCCTATTGCAGTAGAGGATATTCAATCGATTGTGGCATCCCTGAAAGAGCGCAATATTGGAGTACTTATCACGGATCATAATGTTCGTGAAACCCTGTCTATTACAGACCGATCATATTTATTATTTGAAGGAAAAATATTATTATCCGGATCATCACAATCTTTGGCAGATGATCCTGAAGCCCGCAGATTATATCTTGGAGAACGATTCAGACTGGATTAATTATGCGGCTGGAACAAATACTTTCTCAAAAACAAATTCTTGCCCCACAGCAAATTCTACAGGCATCTCTTTTACAATTAAATACGATTAATCTTGAACAAAAAATATTAGACGAACTTGAGTCCAATCCCGTTCTTGAGCAAGCTGAACCGAAAGAAGTCAAGGAAGAAGAAGATTCTGCTGAAAATGGCGAAATGGATCGAAATGTCGATTCACCAGATGATTTTGATGAATATGAGCCGCCTAATGTATATTATAAGACTGAAGAAACGTATGATGCTCCTTTAGTTGAGCGAGTTGACTTTATAGAATTATTGGTCAAACAACTAAATGATACGAACCTGAATGAGGAAGAAAAACGCATTGGTGAAGAAATATTGTGGAACCTTGATGATCGCGGTTATTTAGCCACAGAATTAATTTTGATTGCAGATCGCTTTGGGAAAGAAAAATCGGAAATTGAGCCTATATTGAATGAAGTGCAGCATCTAGATCCACTAGGTATTGCAGCCAGGGATTTACGTGAATGTTTGCTTATTCAGTTAGACACTGACACCGGAAGTCCCGCACATAGAGTTGTAAAATTTCATTTTGAAGATTTTGCGAACAAACGCTATGAGGTCGTTCAAGCTAAAAGTGGTTTGACCGAGGAAGAATTATCTGATGCGATCACTGAAATTTCGCAATTAAATCCACGTCCCGGCGAAGCAGCATCTCTGACGAAAGATGGAATTGTAATTCCAGATGTTGTCGTTCGGGAACAAAATGGAGAATTCGTCATCCAGATCAATGATGGTGGTTTACCGGAATTGCGTATTAATAATGATTATTTATCCATGATGGATGCAAAAGCTGGTTTTCCGACTGATGCCAGATCCTATCTGAGAAAAAAAATTGATGCAGGACATTGGTTCATTCAGGCAATTGAGCAACGACGTCAGACAATGACAGCTGTAACAAAAACGATCATAGAAAGACAACGTGAGTTTTTCATGGGAAATCTCCAGCACTTAAATCCCATGAAACTGCAAGACATTGCCGACGAAATAAAAATGGATATTTCAACCATATCCAGATCCACTCGCGGAAAATATGTTGATACGATTTATGGTATATTTGAATTGAAAACGTTTTTTACCGAAGGCATGGCAAAAGACGATGGTAGTATGGTTAGTACCAATGAAATTAAACAGGCTTTGAAAGTCATCATTGATAATGAGGATAAATCAAAGCCGCTAAATGATGAAAAATTAGCAAAAGTCCTTAACGATAAGGGCTATCCAGTAGCACGTCGTACCGTAGCGAAGTATCGGGAGCAATTACAGCAACCGGTGGCGCGATTACGTCGTCAGTTAAATAGATAGATTCGAAAGGAAAATCTTATGGCTAAAAGAAAGATTGTAATAGGTGATCAGGAAATAATGATTCCAAATAGCTTATTAACACTCGGGGTTGTTCCCATTGTTTTAATTATTCTGGGAATGTGGCTATTTACGGGTGTTTATAAAGTTGGTCCCGATGAAGTGGGTGTCGTTCGCACGTTTGGCGATGTTTCACGAACAGTAGGACCAGGATTACGTTTTCACTTTCCTTATCCAATAGAAACGGTGGATACACCAAAGGTAACGGAAGTAAAACGCATAGAAATTGGATTCCGTTCAGGGAAGCAGTACCGAAAAGTGGAGAATGAAAGTCTCATGCTCACTGGTGATGAAAACATTGTTGATGCTGAATTGATTGTTCAATATAAAATCAAATCTCCAGAGGATTACTTGTTCAAATTCGTCAAACCGGAAGCGACAGTACGGGAAGCATCAGAAGCGGCATTAAGAACTGTCATTGGACGCCATAGTATTGATGAAGGACTCACCTCCGGGAAATTCATGATTCAAGAGGAGACTAGCGAGTTATTACAGAGTATTCTTGATCAATATGAAACGGGTATTTTGATCGTTGCAGTCCAACTTCAAGCAGTTTCACCACCAAATCAAGTTGTTGCCGCATTTAAAGATGTTGCATCAGCAAAAGAGGATAAAAACCGAATGATTAACCAAGCAGAAGGGTATCGAAACGATATTATCCCAAAAGCTCGTGGTGAAGCAGAAGCTAGAGTAAGTGAGGCAGAAGGATTCCGTGAAGCTCGTATTAAACGCGCAGAAGGTGATGTTGCCAAGTTTAAAGCTATCCTAGCTGAATATCGCAAAGCGAAAGAGATTACAACAAAACGATTGTACTTAGAAGCGATGGAGGATATTCTCCCTGGAATTAAAAAATATATCGTACCAAAAGGGGGAGATGGAAATATTCTGAATCTCCTGAATCTTACATCAGATGAGAAAGGAGCCTCAAAATGAAAAAAATTCTAATTGCTATCGCGATCCTAGCTCTTTTATTTACATGGTCAACGGTTTTTATCGTGGACATAACAGAACAAATTGTCATTTTACAATTTGGTAAACCTGTGCGCATCATAAATGAACCCGGGCTTCATATGAAACTTCCGGCACCATTCCAAAATGCCGTTGTAATAGATAAACGCCTATTAGAATATGATGTACCACCGGAAGAAATATTGAGTAAAGATAAGAAGACTCTTATTGTGGATAACTATGTTCGCTGGCGCATTGTAGATCCGTTATTGTTTCTACAAACGGTACAGGCTATTCCGAACGCAGTTACCCGTTTAGATGATATTGTGTATTCTGAACTACGCCGTGAATTGGGTACCCACGACATGGTAGAAATCATCACTGAAAACCGTGAAAGTCTCATGAGAAAAGTGACACATTTGAGCAATGAAGCCGGAAAAGGATATGGTATTGAAGTGGTAGATGTAAGAATCCGCCGAGTAGACCTTCCTGAGGAAAACGAAGCCTCTATCTATGCGCGCATGGATGCCGAACGTAAACGTCAGGCCAATAGGTTTCGCTCCGAAGGTGAAGAGGAAGCCAAGAAAATTCGCGCAACGACCGATAGAGATCGTACCGTATTATTGGCAGAATCTTTCAAACGATCGGAAGAAATTCGCGGTGAAGGTGATGCCAAAGCAGCAGATATTTATGCGCAAGCCTATTCCAGTGATCCTAAGTTTTATGAATTCGTGAGAACCCTGGATGCCTATCGGAAGATTCTGGATGATCAGACAACTCTGGTACTACCTGGAGACGCAAAGATATTTAAACTCTTAAACGAATATTAGATTTACTGGAGAAGGAATTAGTGAAACAAGTGAAAATTCGCTCAACAACAGTGTTGGGCGTTAGACGTGGAAAAAACATTGCCATGGGTGGTGACGGACAAGTCACATTCGGCGATATGGCTTTTAAACAAAAGGCGGTAAAAGTCCGGGATTTTGATACGGAAAAAGGAAAAGTTCTGGGTGGCTTTGCCGGCGCGGCTGCCGATGCCTTGACTTTGTTTGAGAAATTTGAACAAAAACTGGAAGAATACGAAGGCGATCTGCAACGTTCAGTCGTTGAACTTGCAAAAGAATGGCGAACGGATAAATACCTTCGTCATTTGGAAGCAATGTTAGCCCTCATGGATAAAAATGGGAGTTACATTGTTTCCGGAGACGGTAATGTTATTGAACCCGATGGGCCAATAATTTCCATCGGTTCCGGTGGTGGTTTTGCCCAATCGGCAGCAGCAGCATATTTGGAAAATAAATCCTTATCTGCGTCGGAAGTTGTGAAAAAATCCCTCAAAATAGCTGCCGATTTATGTATTTATACCAATGATAGTATTACGATACTAGAGGCGTAAGATGCAAGATATCACTCCTAAGCAAATTGTACGCGAACTAAATAAATACATTGTTGGACAGGATAAGGCAAAACGAGCAGTGGCAATTGCACTCCGAAATCGGTGGCGCCGTCAACAAGTACCAGAAAATTTGCGCGATGAGATTGTCCCTAATAATATTGTTCTTATTGGTCCAACAGGTGTGGGTAAAACGGAAATTTCCCGTAGATTAGCCAATCTGGCTAATGCTCCATTCCTGAAAATTGAAGCCAGCAAATTCACCGAAGTGGGTTATGTTGGTCGCGATGTTGAATCTATCATTCGTGATTTGACTGATATTGCAGTAAACCAAGTCCGTTCGGCAATGGAAGAAGAAGTCACAGAACGTGCCATTGAACTTGCCCAATTACGTCTTTTAGATTTACTTTTTCCGCCTGCAACCCTCTCGGCTGAGCGCAAGAAAAACCAAGAAGCTGAAGAGCGCTATGAACGCAATCGCGAGCGATTAAAAAAGAAGCTGGATAAAGGTGATTTTGAAGAAAAAATTGTTGATGTAGAAATCTCGGAGGATTCAATGCCTGCTTTGCAGATATTTGGTCCTTTAGGGATGGAAGACCTTGGCACAAATATCAAAGATATGCTATCCAGCGTTATGCCGGGTTCCAAGAAAAAACGCAAATTGTCAGTTTCGGAAGCCCGTGAAATCTTAATCGAGCAGGAAGCCTATAACCTTATTGATCATGATGAGGTGATAAGAATCGCTAAAGAACAGGTCGAAGAAAACGGCATCGTATTTTTGGATGAAATTGACAAAATTGTAGGAGAGGGATCGTCCAACGGCCCTGATGTTAGCAGGGAAGGTGTACAGCGGGATTTGCTGCCCATCATCGAGGGTAGCAGTGTTCAAACAAAATATGGTGTGATTCGATCAGACCACATCTTGTTCATTTCAGCAGGTGCATTTCATGTATCAACGCCATCGGATATGATACCAGAATTACAAGGACGTTTTCCAATTCGAGTTGAAATGGATAAACTGACTACCAGTGATTTTGTAAAAATATTGACTCATCCAAAATCAGCACTGATCAAACAATATAAGGCTCTTATGGAGACCGAAGGCGTTTCATTAGAATTTGATAAATCCGCAATCCGTAGTATCGCGAAATATGCAACTGATGTGAATAAAAAAACCGAAAACATTGGAGCCCGACGTTTACATACTATTATGACGACTCTCCTGGATGAGTACATGTTTGATGTGACAGGTAGAGAGGGCGAAACCATCACCATTACAAAAGCGACTGTCGACGAAAGACTGGCTGATATTGCTGAAGATCAGGACTTAAGTCGATACATACTTTGATGGTAGATGGAGTATGGAAAATAGTTCATAGGATATAACGGACCTAAACTCCAAACTCATAACAGAACAAAAAAAGAAAGGAGAAAACATGACAAAAGATTTTTTACATATAACAGATTTTTCAAAAGAAGAAATTCTTGAAACCCTGGACTTAGCACAGGAATTAAAATACAAATTTCATAATAAAGAAGATTATAAACCATTTAAGGATCGTTCTTTGGCAATGATCTTTGCAAAACCATCTGCACGAACACGAGTATCCTTTGAAACGGGATTTACGTGGATGGGTGGTCATGCATTGTATCTTGGTCCTAATGATATTGGAATTGGAAAACGCGAAGCAGTCAAAGATATTTCGCGAGTATTCAGTCGCTATAATGATATGATTATGGCAAGATTATTTGAACACAAGCATATGGTGGAATTAGCTGAACATGCAACTATTCCCGTAGTGAATGGACTTACAGATTATAATCATCCCTGTCAAATTATGGCTGATATTCTTACAGTGGTTCAGCATCGCAAAACTTTAGATGATTTAAAAATTGTCTATGTCGGGGACGGTAATAATATTGTGCATTCCTGGCTTCAACTTGCTGCACGACTTCCAATGGATTTTGTCTGTGCTTGTCCTGAGGGATATGAACCAGATGCGAACACGGTAGCAATGGCCACCAATTCCGGTCATTCAAGCGTTACAATCACCAGTGATTTAAAAGCTGCTGCGAAAGATGCAGATGTGATTTACACCGACGTTTGGGCATCCATGGGGCAAAAAGATGAAGCCATTGCCAGAGAAAAAATATTTGCTGATTTTCAGGTGAATGAATCTGTTATGGATTCAACAGGAAAAAACACGTTGTTCATGCATTGCTTACCTGCAGAACGGGATCGTGAAGTGACGGACGGGGTCATGGAAGCGGACTATTCCATAGTCTTCGATGAAGCAGAAAATCGCATGCATGCTCAAAACGCGATTATGGTAAAACTATTCAATAAGTAATTATATAAAACC
>JABMOV010000019.1 GCA_013203145.1 Fidelibacterota bacterium | reverse complement strand
CTTGCTAATATCCCTTTCTAGCGTTACCTGAACAAGAGTCGTTGCATTTTTAATAGTATCCAAAAGATTTTCGCTAGCATGACTAATTAATTGAATTTCTTCACTATCCGGTTGTTTTTCAGTCATTAATTCTGCCATACTACTAATGACACCTGCAGGATTTTTTATGTCATGTGTAATAACATCAATCAACATTTCTTTAAACTCATTTGATTGTTTAAGTATTATGTTTCGTTTTCTAACTACGTTAGTTCTTACTCTGAAGGCAGAAATGATTGCTAATATTATCAGTATAAGAACAATACTTCTTACCCACCACTTTTGCCAAAATGGAGGCAAAACAGTTATATCAATACTCGTACCAATTTCATTCCAAATCCGGTCATTATTAGATCCTTTGACCTTGAAAGTATAATGTCCTGGTGGAAGGTTTGTATAAGTTACAATTCTCTTGTTTCCGCAATATGTCCATTGTTCCTCGAATCCTTCTAAGATATACTCATATTGATTTTTTGAAGGAAGGTAAAAATTGAGCGCAGCAAATTTTATTGTGAGTACATTTTCTTTTGGAAATATCACTAATTCTTCATTCTCCATGCTTGTATGATCTCTATGAATATACCTTTTTGGGTCTAATGATTTATTGAATAATAGTAGATCGGTAATAACAATAGGTGGGATATATGGATTATCATTAATACTATCAGGATAAAAAGAATTAAAACCGTTCACTCCTCCAAAATACATTTGATTTTTGTTGTTTAAAAAATGAGCTCCGCCATTGAATTCGTTGCTTTGGAGTCCATCCTTCATATCATAGTTTTTGAATTCTTTTGTCAATGGATTAAATGCTGAAAGTCCTCTATTTGTACTCAACCATAACTTTCCATTAGAATCCTCTAGTATTCCATATACGACATTATTTGAAAGTCCATTTGCCACAGTGTATCGAGTAAAATGGCCTGAAGTCGGATCAAAATAATTGAGCCCACCACCATAAGTCCCAACCCAAACATTTTCGTTATGGTCTATATAAACTGTATTTATCACGTTTGATCCGATGCTAGTATCGGACTCGGGATCCATTTGGTATTGAATTAAGCTGCTATCAGATTGATCGAATAGATACAGACCATTTTCTTCGGTACCAATCCAGGTTTTACCTGATGAATCTCCAATAATTGCATTAACACTGATGGAATCCAAATCAGTATCTGTGAATTTTGAAAACTGAATATTTGAAAAATTATTATTCTCCAAATCAAATTCATAAATACCTTTTGATGTACCTAACCAAAATGTGTTATCCTGGTATTCATAAATTTCATAGATATAGTTAGCGCTCCAGTAATATGGCGTTACTGTATCGGGCAGAAAACGAACAAAACTTTGACTTTCTGGAATATATTTATTGATACCGTTATCAGTACCAATCCATACATTATCAGAATTATCCATAATGATTTTAGTAATCCAGTTACTTGAAATACTACTATCCTGCCCCTTGGAGGGTCTGTAATGAATTGATTTATTCGACATCAAATTTAAATTTGTTAAACCATTTGATGTCCCGACCCATAGAGATTCTTCACCATCTTCCATAAGAGCATATACATGATTGTCTGCTATTAGGTCAGGAGAAAACCTATTTATTGAATAATGACTAAACGGTTTGGCATTTGTAATGAAGGTATTCAAACCACTACTACTCGTTCCGATCCAAAGGACTCCCCCTTTATCTTCGAATAGTGAATAGATTGTATTATCGCTTATACTGTATGGATCCAATGCGTCAGCATAATAGCGTTGGAAAGAATTTGTTTTACGGTTAAACACATTCAAACCTTTCTCAGTACCAATCCATAATTTCCCAGACTTATCTTCAATAATAGTGTTGATTTCATTACTACTAACACTCATTGAATTCTTTTCATCAAATTGATAACGTATTACCTTTTTTTGATCCCGCAATAACCGAAATAAGCCATCATCTGTCCCTAGCCAAAACCAGCCAAAACGATCTTCATAAATCATATTTATATATTTATTCGCCAAACTGAGTGAATCACTGGTATCATGATAAAATGGCGTAAATGAATCGGTAGCACTGTCTAATAGATTCAAACCATTTGATGTGCCAACCCAGAATGATCCCTGTTTATCTTCATAAATTGTAGAGATATAATTATCGGTGAGTGAATTTAGGTTTTCAGGATCGTGTTTGTAGTGAATAAAAGAATCCGATTCCGGATCATATTTATCCAATCCACCTCCATCAGTCCCGATCCAAAGATTCTCAAGGCGGTCATTATAAATTGTATAGATATAGTCATTCGTTATGCTTGCATTATTGTTCTGATCATGTTGATAGCGAGTAAATTTTTCTTGCATACAATCTAACTTATTCAATCCTCCGCCATAGGTCCCGACCCAAATATGATTGTTCTTATCTTCCATAATAGCATAAATCGTATTACCGCTCAGGCTGAGAGAGTCACCGTAGTTAGAAGTATATATTTTATATTCGTATCCATTATATTTATTGAGACCTTCTTCTGTACCAAACCACAGGTATCCCTGGCTATCCTGATATATTGTAAAAATTGTACTTTGTGACAACCCATCTTCAATCGTTTGATGTCCAAATTTTAGAGCTTGATGAGCCAGAGCCTGGATAAAAGTTGACAGAAATAGAAGTAAAACCAATTGACGGAGCAATTGAATTGTATAATAACTGTAGTTTCTGTTTTTATACAGGTATTTAACGATGCATCTCCCTTAATACTTACATTCCGGATATAGTGCGAATATAAGTTTCTGTCGCATTAATAATATGCAACAAATGTGCTTGCGTTGCTAGTCAAATCAATTGTGGGGGATTCAATCGATTAGGAGAATCTACAAAAAGCACTTCACACATGGAAAGCCGAAGCAATCTATACAGTGAACATTTAGATTTCGCTCACGATGACAGAGTTTATGTCATTGCGAGGAG
>JABMOV010000018.1 GCA_013203145.1 Fidelibacterota bacterium | reverse complement strand
TAGCAGTCTTGGTTACAAACCACCAGCGCCTGAATCAATAATGCCAAAAGAACTAAATATCACAGGAATCGATGTTTTTAAATGCAACTTAAACCAGAAAATCCTAACTTAAGAAGTGGTCCAAACAATGGGGGCTGGTCAACTGTAATTGCAGTCATTGTAATATGTAACAGTTCCAAGAGAGGAGCAAGTCAAGCGACAACATATTCTATTAATATGAGGTGGGGCAGCTTTTCTCGATAATCTTCACTTTTCCAACGTATAGCCTAGTATAGGGTACACAACTGATTACTTTTCATTGATCACTTGCTAGTCGGCAATAATATAGTTACCTTTTTTATATATCCACATTCAATCTTGATCTGCAATTTCTGAAGCTCTGACTAGACGATTTAAAATATTCTGTAGATATCCATGCTAGACGACGAGAAACAAGCACTTGATTGGGCTTTTTCTTTGACTTAATTTTTCTCCTGAATTGCAGATAATTGCAATCTCAACCAAACAATTTATTTAATCCGACCAATAATAGGAATGTCAATATGGCGACTTTGATTTTGCGGGATACATACCGCGTATTGGAAGAGAAAATGAAATCTATTGATAAATTAAAGAGAGAGACTTCATTAAAGATTAGAGATGCAGCAAGTCATGGAGATCTTAAGGAAAATTATGAATACAAAGCTGCCAGGGAGGAGATGAGTTTAATAATATATAAGAAACAATTGATGCAGTCCCATGCACCATTCCGGTTCATCGAGTATGGCGAAATTGAAACCGACGAGGTAGGATTTGGCAATAAGGTTACAATCCGTAAAGAGGGCAAAGATGAGGCCGAAGACTATTACCTATTAGGTCCCATCGAATTTGAGTTTGATCTTTATCCCATGATTGTAACCTACCGTTCACCTTTTGGCCGTGCCATAGTTGGGAAAAAGCTTGATGAAGATTTTACGCTTGAAATCAAGGGTAAAGAGACGAAGTTCACAATTACTGCTATTGAAAAGATTTCTCCAGAATGATGATCAACCGAGGTGTTCCGTATTTTGTGTAAATGACATACTACAGGTATTGATTTACACGTTCCTTATTTGTAATCATAAAGTGGTTCAATGCAATTTCATAGTCCATGTTACCTATTGCCCATTTGATGCTGACAGCCTATTACTATTATATTCAACAGGATAACTATGGGATATCTATCGTGAGACTACACCTTTTCAGCCCTGTGAAGTATTTTTCACAGGGCTTTTTGATTTTCAACCAACAAGTAAAATGACCTTGGCGAACACACAATCCGTCTGTGGATACCGAATAATAAATATTATTTAAGGATAAGATAGCCCCGCAAAAAGCAGGGCTACTTATATGGGGAATCAACTTCAAATTTATTTCAAGAGCACGACCTTCTGTGTTTTTGTATATTCTGGAGCGATCAGTTTTACATAATAGATCCCGGAAGCCCTACCAGAAGCATTCCATTTGATAGAGTGATAACCAGCTTGAATATTTTCATTCAAAAGGGATTCGATTTTTCGACCCACACCATCATATATAACAATAGATATGTAGCAGTCAATTGGTAATTCAAAACTAATGTTTGTTTCAGGGTTAAACGGGTTTGGGAAAGATGGTTTAACACTGAATTTTTCAGGAACCAGGTCGATATCTGCCATTAATCCATTGCCATACCAATCAGCAGTCAGAGCAGATTCCACAATCATATCACCACTATAGGTTATTTTCAGGTCGTTGATAGGCATTGCTCCCATGCTGTCAAAGAGAAGTAGCATACCATTCATATGATGTGACTCCCAACCGATTGGTAAACTCGTTTGAGTCAGTTGATACTCACCCGCCAACTGTAATTGAACTCCGGCTATTGAACCGGTACCCTTGATTAGAAGCTCACCGTTGCCGTACAATATTTGTGCTTCGTAAAGTAAATCTCCCCGGCTTAGCCCACCATTGAGGATCAAATCCACAACAATAACGATATCCAATACGTTTAAAACGCCATCCCCGTTCAAATCACCAGCCCAAGCCTGGTATTCTTCATATTCACCACCCAGGATCATATCAACAAGAATGACTAGATCGGATACATTTAAATCGGAATCACCATTTACATCACCTGCTGAACCACCGATGACGGTCTCAACATTGGAAGGAAGGCTTTCGTTTCCATGATTATCCGTGGCTGTTACGTAATAATTCTGTTCCTCTCCATAAACAAAGGTTGTATCAATAAAATGACTGTCAACTGCATATCCCATCTGATTATTATCGCGGTAAACAGTAAAATACTGATAATCGGGTTCAACAATATCATCCCAATCCAGAATAATTAAGCCTGATGTAAATGCTAATAGCAACTGAGCTGGGGGTGACGGAGCAATATTATCTACAGAATAACCGTAATCATTTTCCGAAATCCAAGTACCTTCGTCCATTCCTGATATTATGCGGAATCCGGTCAAACCATCAGATACATCTGAAGAATCAAGCAAAGTTGTTACTTCATAAATATATATATCTTGCCCATAAGCATATCCTGAAATAACAGCAATCCAGACACTTTGACCGTCAATCTGGTCCAGTCGCTCAACCGTATATCCTTCGGTAGTGCGTCCGGGTATGGAATCATCTGCAGGAGATTTATTGAAGGTTACATAAACCCTTCCACCTTGATCGTTTTGTACATCATTAATACTGATGATTTGTGCGGCACATCCTTCATTTGGGATTAAACCGGTTGTACCACCGACGCATAATCCACAGTCGTCCCAAAAGGCATTACCATCGGGCACACCAGCACAGTCAGTTTCAATTTCGCAATCATTTCCAGGAATGTTATCACAGACCCCGCAGTCATCCTCATAAGCCTCACCGAAACAAACTCCGGCACAGTCCATATTCTGATTATCCCCGAAGCATATTCCACAATCGTCCAGCGCCCAGTACGGTTCTAAACCCGTATTTCCATCAACACATTCACCACAATTATCTACAAAAGCACTGCCGAAACAATCTTCATTGCAATCCATGACCTCATTCATACCAGAACATTGTCCACAGTCATCCATTGACCATCCAGGAATCAAACCAGTGTTCCCACCAACACAGGTCGCGCATTCGTCCCAAAAAGCACTGCCATCGGGGTCATCATTACAATCCAAAAAGGTGTAGCAGCTACCATCATCCATTGTTGCATCCGGATTGTAGTTCAGAGCTTCCGGATCGGTACATCCATAGATTTCTCCATCACTAAAATTGGAAGAGCCATCAGGTTGATAATAATAATTGAAAGAGAATCTGGGGTAATCCCAACTATTGGTCACATTGGTTACTTCCATAACCGCATAGTTGTGAGTCGTGCGGCAATAGACAGCCCATACATTGCCTACTGCGAGAGGTTGACCACCGTTGCCGTTGGGCCAATCCCATGATATGGTAGGCCAGTTTTCATCAACCATCGGAACGGATGTGATTGATGCAAGCGAGCTGTCGGGTGAGAGGTAATAAATAGGGCTTGGATAATCAAATGCAGGAAAGAGAACCCAATTCAGGCCGTCCCAAACATATCTGGCTTCACTTCCAAAGTTAGTCCCTTCATTACCGGAGATCATGATATCCATACCAGTGGTATCACTGCTATTGACGCCTTGTTCAAAGCTGAAGTAGATAGAATCAGGATGAGCAGAAAGGGTGGCAGATCCATATATCAGGCTGGGTTCGCAATCATTTTCAGGAATGTTATCGCAGGATCCACAAGCATCTTCATAAGCATCACCGAAACAAACACCAGCACAATCCATGGCCTCATTTAAACCAAAACATTGTCCACAATCATCCATT
>JABMOV010000003.1 GCA_013203145.1 Fidelibacterota bacterium | reverse complement strand
TGATATTATTATTAATGCAGATTCGTCACAATACATTGGTTTTGCTCCCGACATGGGCGCCGTTGAAAGCAATGTTTTAACAACTGCGAATAGCGGCAAAATGTTACCCGACAATTATGGTTTATACCAAAACTACCCAAATCCATTTAATCCTGTTACATTTATCCGATATAATTTACCTAATCTGTCAGATGTGCATCTAGCGGTTTATGACATAGGCGGACGTGAAGTTGCTGTGTTGATTGACCGTAATCAATTACCAGGCGAAAAAGTAATACAATTCGACGCTAGTGAATTAGCCAGCGGAATGTATTTCTATCAGCTGACAATTGATACCCATGTTTTTACAAAAAAGATGATTTTTCTCAAATAACCTAATTTGTAAAGACTCTGCTACTTCATTTCTTTAGGTAAGTGTAATTTCGTCTATGAAAAAATACCTGCCAGCAATAGCCGTCATCTTTGCCGCCATCCTCTGGAGTTTTGATGGTTTTCTTCGTCAGGAATTATATTCCATTTCTTCATTTCTAATTGTCACACTTGAGCATGGTATCGGCGCACTTATTTTATTCCCTCTACTATTCCTCGGGCGAAAGGAACTCTATAGAGTAAATCAACGAACTTGGGTTTCTGTAATCTGGATAAGCGTGTGTGGTGGTGTTTTGGGTACTTATTTTTATACAAAAGCCCTTAGTTACATCAATTATATCGATTTATCAGTTGTTGTTCTTTTACAAAAATTTCAACCATTGTTTGCGATCGGACTTGCTGCCGTTATTCTTAAAGAACCTATCACACACCGCTTTTTAGGTTTAGCAGGGATGGCTCTTGTTGGCGGATATATGGTTACATTTGGTGGGCAATCCATATCAGATTGGGATGATAAAACTATTATAGCAGCTTTATTGGCCTTACTTGCGGCGTTTAGTTGGGGTAGTTCTACTGTTTTAGGGAAACATGCTTTAAAGCGACTCTCTTTCCCCGTTGTAACGGCATTGCGATTATTTATTACTTTTGTTGTGGCGGCGGCCGTTTTTTCCTCAACTCAATCTATTGAAATGGTTGCCGATTTAACTTCCAGACAATGGATGTTAATAATAGTCATTGTTTTCTCAACCGGATCTTTAGCGCTATTTATTTATTATTACGGGCTCAATCATTTACCGGCGTCTCATGCAACATTATATGAGCTATTTTGGCCCCTTTCTGCTGTTGCTTTAGATTGGGTTATCCGCGGTCGTTCATTAAATCTTATTCAACTGCTTGGCGCAATTATTCTTTTGACGGCCATCATTCTGCTACCCCGAGAACAACAAAAAAATGAGTGATCAGCTCACCAAACCGCAACTCCGTAAAAACCTTATGCTCAACTCGATACATGAATCGTGCTGGGGCGTTGGTATTGCCTTTCATAATTCATATGCGGTTATTCCACTGTTCTTACACCAACTTGGTGCGCCGCATTCGGTGATTCTATCTGTGGCGGGTTTATTCAGCGTTTTATTGGCTCTTCCTCAATTTTTTTCCGCTATCATGGGAAGAAACATAAAGAACCAGAAAACTGCTATTTTAGCGGTACATACTTTGGTTCTTCCTCCGCTTTTTGTAATGGGTTTTACTTTTAGCGTTTTTGCTCCCACGGGGCCATCGGCCTGGATTTTTTATTATATTTGTTTCATTTTATACGGTCTCGCCATTGGATTTGTTATTCCCATCTGGGCCAATTTTGTTCAATTGGTCACCAATCGTGATAGCCGCGGATCATTTCTTGGAATATCGTTCATGTTTAATAGCATTGGTGGGTTTATCGGCGGATTTCTACTTCGCTATATTTTAGCTGGAGACATACCTTTCCCAAAAAACTTCGGATATGGTTTTTTGATTATGTTGGTCAGTTTGTTCATCGGGATGATTGTGTTTTTATGGTATGACTTAAAACCTGTTTCAAAAAAACAAAAAGATCAAACACTACGTGAATTTCTAAACGAAACAAAAACGATTATTAAAACGCATAGCAATTTCAAACATTACATTTTGGC
>JABMOV010000002.1 GCA_013203145.1 Fidelibacterota bacterium | reverse complement strand
GTCTCCAGATACTTGTTGGCCAATCCATCATCAGGAGTTCTTAAAAATGCAAATGCGGTTACTGCGCCCATCGGGTAGGAATATTCATGAAAAGTTGCAGCTATAAGAAATACTTCTTCCTGTGGATTTGGCGATTCCCATTTGTCAATATGGAGACCATCTTTTACTTTGTCGAGAGTCCTCTTTCCAACGCTTACGGTTTTCCAGCCCTTCGGTAGCGTAGTAGTTAAATTGAAACTCATCATCTGATCTTCGAAATGAGCAACCCAGTATGTTGATCCAGCCAGATAAATTCCAATCTCACTTATTATCCCGGGCGATTCACTAAAGCCTCTTGCATAATTTTCTTCACTCTGCTCAACCGGAGATTCAATTTTCCCGTTGTACTCGAGAGTGAAATTGAAATCACCTTTATGACCTTCTGGTATAATCACAGTATACTGATTGAGTTTAAGTTTGCTTTCAGAATCAGCATCATCAATATCCATGCCTATATCTTTAGCATTTACATTCTCTTTAACTAACATAACGGTTTTGCTGGTTGATACTTTCAAAGCGTCATGCAGTTTAAAAGTTAAATCGAAGTTCAGTGCTGATTCTGATATAGTAATCTCATCAATAACACTAATTGATGATTCTTGCGGTACTATACTCGCGTTAAGCTCATGGTGAATACCGGCTTTTTGTCCAAATATAGAAACTGTCATCAGAGTTAACATGATGATGGTAATTTTATTAATCATAAGTAACCTTATTAGATTATTCATTTCATTAAAGATTGATCATCAAAAGCATTAGGCAATAATACTTTAGTTGACGTTGTCTTTACTTGGTTATTTTGATCGACCGTGAAGACGGGAATATCCCCACACTGTTCCCATAGAACTTGTCGACAAGCACCACAAGGCGAACCTCCATTTTCTGTCGCGATAGCAATTGCTTTAAAGGAATGATATCCTTCGGAAATTGCTTTGAAGATTGCCACCCGTTCCGCGCAACACGTTAGACTATAGCTTGCAGATTCAACGTTACAGCCCGTAAAAATTTCATCATCAATGGTAAGCAAAGCGGCACCAACTGTATAGTTTGAATAAGGTGCTTTTGCCTTTTTTCGCATATGTTGAGCAGTTTTGACTAATTCTTTCATGTGTTATATCCTGGCTATTTTAATCTTTGAAAAAGCAAAAATAAGCGCAATCCCAGCTCCAAACCCTCCAATATGAGCAAACCATGCCACTCCTCCGGTTGTATTCAATCCCAATGATCCCAAACCATTTGTGAGCTGCTCTAAAAACCATATTCCAATAACGATAAATGCTGGCACTTGAATTGTAGTAAAAAATATAAATAAAAAAATAAAAACATGAACACGGGCTCTTGGGTATTTCACCATGTATCCGGCTAAAACTCCAGATACTGCACCACTTGCACCCACCATGGGAATAATCGAGTTTACATCCATGATGATTTGACTTAATCCGGCTACTGCACCGCAGATAATATAAAATAAGACATATTTGACATGACCCAATGCGCTTTCAACATTGTCGCCGAAAATCCACAAAAACCACATATTCCCAATAATATGGACAAAACCGCCATGAATAAACATAGATGTGAATATTGTAATAAAAGGGCTGTGGGGATTTGCAGTTTCAATAAGTTCATTTGCAGCAGTAAAAGAACTTATTTGTTGAGTAAAAGAAAAAATAATCTGATTTGCTGATAATTCCGTAACCATTGCCGGGATTAAACCAAAGGAAAGAGTAAATGCAAGGTCCGCCAAATCACTTAATCCAAATTGGTAAAGAAATACGAGAAGATTAAGCCCGATGATTCCATAGGTCACATATGGGACTAAAATTTGAGGGTTGTCGTCTTTGTAGGGGAAAAACATAAAGTCTTATTGCCGGGGAAATATAGGAAAAAATATCATTGCAATAGGATACAATTATATTAATTCACGCGGAATAAAATCTTTTTCTGTGCCACATGCCCAACGCGGTCTTTCACAGATACCGATAGGGAGTGTTGCCCGGGAAGGAATGGAGTGGTTAACCGATAAGATATTTCCTGCTCAAGGGGTTGATACTCAGGATAAACCTTTGACCCATCAACCTCAAGATTAATCGCCTCTTCAGATGATTTAATGCCAGAAAGATCATCATCCACTTTGACCCGAAGCACTTCAACATCCTGATAATGATAATATCCTCCTTCGGCCGGAAATGAACTGACAATATAGGGAGGATCATTATCCTGAATGATAGTAACAGCATCAAAATAATCAATAGCAGCAGTGATAATTCGCCTTCGAGGATGATTTTGAGATGATAAATAATTCCACTCCTGTTCATCCTGATCGAAGGCATAGATCCCCATATATTTATCAAATACAAACTCGTCATTATACTTAATCCCAATTTGAACTGTATCCTTTAACGCAAGCGTATAAGGTTGTAATTGATAAACATTAGACAACTGAGTTCCAGATTGCACTGGAACTGATTGATCAACTTTTTCAATCCATATTGCGGTTGTATCGTAGAGAGATGAAGACAAAACACGCATGGAACAAGATTTGTCCTGAGATAATACTGTGGCGGTTTCACCGGGAATGGCAATTTCTGGTGTCCAACTAAATTTAATGGACTGTTGTAAGCTTGAATTCTCATTGTCTCTAAGAACCACCTTTACTTGCTTAACAAGAACAAGATCAGAGGGGTGAAACATATCCGTGATGTAAACTTGTGGTTGAATTTGATTAAGTTCAACAGATTCTAAAAACGTTTCGTGCTCAAGCATCATTTGTACGTTTCCATCAATTGGTTGACTCAATGTGACTTGAAGATATAATCCTTGGTGAATGTCCAGTATATCAAGATTTGCAGTCACATTGAATATGTTTGCTAAAACCGATTTAGGTGACCAATGAGTTGATTCAGAATATGCACCCAACCGATTCATACCAAAGACTTGAAGCGATCTACCCTGTAAACTTTTCGTGGGCAAAGTGAAAGTCACTTTTTTCCCTTCACGGATTTGAATAGTCGGCACCAATTTTTCTTCAATACTGCCAAAAGGTGAAAAGGTGTGGGGAATTATTTCGGTAAAAGGGAAATTCCCTGAATTTGGTGTCATTATGAATGTCGTTTCATTTTCGTTTGAATCGACCAACTCTAACGATATTGACGAAACGGGGTGATTAAAGATTATACCGTTAATAATAGATATATTTCCTGCATGATCTTCTGCAATACATTGCAAGTTGTTGTAACCGGGATGCAAGCTAATGAGACCATTATCACTGGAATTTTCAATGTTTAGTGTCGGATCAGTGGAATATTGGAATAGTTCATGGAAACGACCTTCATTTAAACGAGACAAATAGTGATCATAGGTTGTATTTACAAATCCAGTCTCTGGATATGTAATATGATTATACTGAGCCTTATATTTTATTTGGTCATCAATTTTTAGTGTTAAGGATTTTATTTGATATTTGTTACCAACTCCTTCACGTATATCGTACAGCAGTGTGGCAATGCTGAAGGGTCCTGAAATATGCAAGGTATCTGGTAAATGGTAGGTTCCATCACGATCGCGATAAGCGTCAAAGACTTGTGGTAGTGGGCTTGCATTTATTTTAGTGGAAGTTGATCGTGGTAAAAATGCAATTTTTTTAAAAACCGGGGAGAGATGGTCAGGAAGATCCAATCCATGCAGTAAGGGATTTAAAGGTTCATCTTCAAGGTTTCTGATTTCAAAATGTAAATGCGGACCAGAAGAGGAACCGGAGTTACCAGTGTACCCAATAATCTCTCCTCTTGTTACTGGGAACTCAAATTCAGTAAAACGCTGATACACAAAATAGCTTTCACGACTTTGCTGGTTTATACGTAAAACTGATTCAAATCGTGGACTGAGTTTTTCCAGATGAGCATAGACAGCGATATGCCCAGTTTTTGTTGTAATGTATAACGCTTTTCCGTATCCGTTAAAGTTTGTCACCATCCTGGATAGATATCCATCATCAATCGCTACCACTGGATATCCGGTAACCTCATTCGTCTTTATATCCACACCCATATGAAAGTGCGTGTCACGAAATTCTCCGAAATTGGATGACAGGAGATTTCCAGCTTCTGTGGGCCAGAGATAATCTTGAGCGGTTAGCATCCCAAGGATTATGAAATAAAATATTGTGAGTTTCTTAATCATAGTTGGTGAAATAAGGTCACCAATTTATTCTTAATGAAGCTCTCGTAAAAGAAAAAGGCTCCAATTCTGGAGCCTTTTCTAAGAATAAGTAAAAGATGGTTATTTAGAGCGCATTAATTCAAACTCTTTACGCAATTCATCCATTTCTTTTTTCAACATTTCCATTTGTTTCTTTAGATCATCCTTGTGTTCCATCAAGAATCCATGTTCTTCATCCATTTCATCACCATCGAACATGAACCATTTCATATGTTCGCCGGGTTTTGGTATCCCAGGGATGTCGCACATAAAATTCTGTTTTCCAAATTGATGAGAAGCAAATTGTGGAGCTTCAGATTCACCTAAAACGACGCTAAATGATTTTTCGCGACCTTTTCTAACTGTTGTGATAGTTACTTTTTCTTTAGGTTCGAAACTGCGAATCGTTTCTTGTAATTCACCGGTATTGCTTATCCATTTATCATTTACTTTGACGATAATGTCACCGGCCAGAAGCCCTGATGCCTTTGCGGGACTCTCATCAACAACTTCCGAAACAAGAACTCCGCCATCGCCTTTAACTTTGAAATAGTTTCGTAATTGGTCTGAAAGGTCTTCAATGTGAACGCCGAGGTAGCCACCTGTCTTACATATATATTTCATTCTGGGATGGTCACCATCCATATGGAGGACATTGACATCAACGTCCAATTCAGTCAACATTTCTTGCAGGGCTTTCATTTCATCTTCATTTTCTGGATTGGCGTTGAAAACTTTTTCTTCACCATCAATTATTACTTTAATGGTGAGTTCTTCGCCATCAACATTGACATCAACATCTTTCACAGATTCTGTGTCGCTCATTTTGTGCTTTTTTACAATAACTTGTTTATGCTGTGCAAAAATAAAACCGACCAGAAGCAAGAGGACTATAATAACACGTTTCATATTGTCTCCTAAGTTTTTTTGCATATACGATGGAATGTGATTTGGGTTCCCCACATAAAAATCCACTATTGAATTAGGTCTGAAACCATTTAAATTCATTGACCTGCGGGATGCTTGGAGAGGGAAGAATTCATATTATCGTTAACAAAAAGGAGTCGGTTACGATGAAGACAATAATAAAAGGTTTAGTGATTACTTCATTATTTGCCTCTATGGCATTTGGGGGTATTCTTAGTTTTGGGTTAAATATGTATCAAGAAATGGTATCAGTTGATGGGTATACGCAAACCATGGCAAATGATTTTACTACAGTTGAATTAACCCGAGAGGGATTTGATGGTGCGTATGGTATTGGTGGATATTTGTCATTAGACATTATTCCCATTGTTGATATTGAAGCAGATTTCAGTATTGCCGGAAATACTTATGCATTTAACTTTTTGAACTATTTAAATACAGATTTAAATGATGCCGCATTTGAAACTGGTGATATTGATTTTGCTTGGTTTCATGCATCTACATATGTTACAGTCCGCAAAAAAGTTTTTGGCTTGGGCATCCCTTTTATAGGGGGTGGCAAAATTCATGTTGGGGCTGGTATGAACTTCCATTCATCGATTCCATACGCATCTATTGAGATGATGGAAGAGCTTTTAGGTGATGATTTATATGGAGGATTTGAAGCTGGTGCAATGGAAGACAAAATTGTAACCTACATGGAAGACAATTTAACTTCATCCAGCGGCTTCCATATTATGGCTGGATTACAATTCAAATTATTGTTTATTGATAGCTGGCTTTACTATCGCCATACTATTGCAAAAGATGTATATGCTGATCAAGATAGCTTTGGAAGTTTAAATCTACGTTTAGGAATCGGGTTTTAATTCCTATTTAAATAGAATAATAAAAAGCCTCAAATTTTTGGGGCTTTTTATTTATAACGGTTTTGCTAAAACGACCGTTTGTAATTCTTCCCATTTTTGTCTGGTAGTTTGGTCAACTAGCTCAAATTTGATTAAATAGATACCAATCCGACATGGTTTTCCATTATTATCGCGACCATCCCAATAAATAATATCTTCTTGGGATAAAGGTCGATTCCAGACCAATGTTTTTACCTTTCTTCCAAGGATATCAAAACATTCAATCCGTGCCACAGGTGATTCAAATGGTGCTGAAAAATGGATAACTAATTGATCATCGCGTCCATCACCATCTGGTGAGAAAGGATTTGGCGATAACGATAGCTCGCCGTTCTGAGCCATTGATTCGTAATAAATACTGTTTTGACTACCGAGGGTCATTCCGTTCTCATTTATATTAAGCACCCAACGAGAAGAATCATTCGAAATATATTCTGGTCGGAATTTCTCCAAAGAGCGTCCCGGCATCAAATTCCAGTTTTCATTATAAAGGAGAGAATCAACAATAAATCCAGTGTGATCATGTATATAGATTGCATCACCGGTATTGCTTAAACCTGGAAATCCGCCTTTTGGGATTATCCAATTATTATTTGGTGCTAATTGTATTAAGACAGAATCACTGAAAATGACCAAGAAGTTCTGGTCATCATCATTCAAAGTTGGAAACGTACGAATAGATATTCGATTATCACTTATTCCCCAACCTGAAAGATCAAGATGATTTGGATTTACTATTTCGACAAATTCGCCTTGATTTGACTCGGGAATTGCCATGAATTCATTGATTAATACAGAACCAAATGGATATGAAATATAAAGAGTATCAATGCCGATATTATCTAGAGGATATTCTTCGCCATTAACAAAAAAGAATGCAATCAATTCATGGGCTCCTGATGGGAAGGAAGGTATTAGTGTTGAAACTAATATTGTATCTTTCCAGCTTAATTCAGAAACAGGTATTTCACCAATTTCTTCTTCATCCATTTCAAGAGTAATCATCCCCAAAATTGGTATTCTTCCATTATTTGTAACCATAATAGACATTTCAATTGAATCAGTTGCGTTTGGGTAAAGCGGGTTATGTGTTATGGGGAAAAGCAAGGCGCCATTCATATCAAGCAGTGTTACAGAATTAAGAAATCCGGGCGTCATATTATTTATATGATTTGATGGTAGCCAATGAAGGGGCTGTGAGGATTCAAGATCGGGGTGGAGTTTCTCAAACGACTGTTCTTCTAGTATATTCCATGAACCGTCATAGATGAGGGAATCAATAATATTTCCGGTATGATCGACAAGTTTTATTGCATCACCAGAATTATTCAACGAGGGCAAACTTGAATCAATTATATAATTGGAGTTGGGCAACATGTAACCGGTGATAATAGAATCTGGTGATATTATCATGTAATCATTTTTTAATAATATCGTTTCAGGGATAAGGTCCGATTGTGAACGTGAATCATAAATTGACCATCCCATGAGGTTTACAGATTCATTCGCTACTATTTCGATGAACTCCGTTTGATCATTGTTGGGCTTTGCCATGAATTCGTTTAGCGTAACACTTCCCCATAAATATGAAACCAGAATTGTGTCGCTTAAAGAATTGTTATTCATGAATTGATCTTGATCATGGGGAATAAATATGTTAATTGGGTAGACACCTGGATCCAATGGATTCATGGGGACAGTAATAGATAAGGTGTCATTTGGGTATAAATTGTCTGAGTAGGCTAAACTATTAATGCCACCATTAATTTCCACCTGAATAGAATTCAGACTTATAGGCTGAATTCCAATATTTATTGTCTGAAAGGAAATCTCAAATGTCGTCTCTGCTTGAGGATATTCCGGTAAAGAAGTAAATGATTCTGGGATGAGCGCAATATCAAATTGCCATGGCATTACTGAATTTCGATATCCTACCGTTGATCCATTTTCTGAAACACTTGACCTCCAGTTTGTGCTATCACTGGAAATATGTGCTGGGAAGACTTTTTCCATGGAGACTCCTGAAACCATTCCCCACTGAACACTGTAATTCAGAGAATCAATTAAAGTGCCGAAAGGATCATACAGACGAATTTTATCTCCCGAATTGTTTAAAGTCGGAAATCCGTTTACAGGATTTATCAATATAGAAGAATCTGGTATCGCTAACTGAGAGTTTCCTGAAATAATCATATATTGATTTGGGTCAAGAATAAATAACGGGAAATAATACTGGGTGGAGTTTGCATCACGAAGAACCCAATTTTCAAGACTTAAAGATTGGTCGGAAAGATTTACACATTCCACAAATTCGGATTGATTTCCACCGGGCATTGCCAAGAACTCATTGATAGATACTATTCCAGAAACGTACCTCACCCCAAAAGTGATAGTTGAACTGTTATTCTCAAGGTATTGATCATCAGGCAGCACAAAATCACAAACCAAATTCTGATATCCAGAAGGGAATGCACCAACTTCGATTTGATGAATTATTGTATCTAGAGGTGAAATATTTTGAATTGAAATTGATTCTATTAGTATAGAATTCCAGCGAATAACTATGTCGCCAGATAAGTGATCTATTCCAGAATTTGTAACCCCAATTTGTATAAACATTGGTTCTTCGGTAAAAATGGAGTCTGAGAGGGCAATTGTCAATTCAGGTATTATTTTCCCGTCAATTTGATATGGATAAACACTATTTTGAAATCCCGGTGTACCAAGACTGTCTTGACTCATCGCCCAATTATTTGGGCTATTAGGCTGATCCAAACGAATGCGTTCAATAGAATATCCATCAATGACAATATCTGTCCAACCGACGGAATCTATTACGTTGCCTGTTGTATCAATTATATATAATGAATCTGATGACGACAATCCATTCCCAATGCTGGCATCGTCCACAAATAATATGGGTGTGTTTTCAGGGATAAGATTTTTATACAAACCAGATTGCAGATCATAGTCGCCTTCCATAATGATAAAATAGGATAAAGGAGGAATCAGAAAATTTGTCGAAGTATCAACCAAATCATCCGATGTGTATTTGTCCCGAATTTGCCATCCTTGAAGCGATAATGTATCAACAGATTCATTGTATAGCTCCACAAATTCATTTGGCGAATCTGATCCTGGAAGATCATACATAACCTCTGTGATCAGTACCTGACTAAAACACCACGTATAAAATAATATTGTAAAAAGAAAATAACGATAATGCATGTTTATTCGTTAGAATGAATGAACAAACCTAATGCGTTTTTATAAAACTCTCAATCCTTTCTTTTAGTTCGTGGCGTGTTTCACGATAGCGCGGTAGAAATTCTTCTGCTGCATCCCAACCATGAAACGGATCATCAATGCTCCAATGGATGCGCTCCACACTGCCAGGGAAGGTAGGACAAACTTGCTTAGCGTCATCACAAACAGTAATGGCAATATCAATTCCGGCATCCAGATAATCATCAATGGGGTCGGATGTGTGACGGGAAATATCAATTCCCCATTCACTCATAACGGCAATTGATGCAAGATGAACCCGGCTTGGGTGAGAGCCTGCGCTATAGACATCAAATCGATCGCTAGCCATATCCCGCAAAAGTCCATGTGCTATCTGCGAACGGCAAGAATTCCCAGTGCAAATGAAGATGACCTTTTTCTTTTTATTCATTTATATCCTTTACGATGAGCTATGTGGAAAATAGGGATGTTCAAATAAAATTTGTAATAATCACTTTATAAAGTACGTTGACTTATTGATGGGGCATTCGTTCAAAAACATGATTTAAAATGATGAATAAATGGTTTCACTCTCAAATTGAATCGCCCCAAATTCCGCCATGCAAAATCGACAACCGGCTATTCTTTTCCTTGAGGATGGTCGGTTTTTTTCAGGGTTTAGTTTTGGATCAACCGGTGAAACAACCGGGGAATTATGTTTTAATACTGGTATGACTGGGTATCAGGAAGTACTTACAGATCCCTCTTATTGTAAACAAATTGTTACCATGACAAACCCACATATTGGAAATTATGGTATTAATCCAGCGGATATTGAATCTGATCGGGTACACGTCGCAGGATTCATCATTAAGGAAGAGACAAAAATTCCGTCAAACTGGCAATCAACACAATCTTTAGGTGACTATCTATATGATAGTGGTATTGTTGGGCTAAAGGGCATTGACACTCGTGCATTGACAAAGCATCTTCGAAATAATGGCGCAATGAATGGAATTATTTCCACGAAGGATTTTGATCATGACAGTTTGAGAAAAAAAGTCACTGCAATTCCATCCATGACGGGCCAGGATTTAACACAAATTGTCACTTGCCGGAAAAAGTACAAAGGCTTAGGATTTAAAGAAGATTTTGATTCTACATCCCAGACACAATACACAGTAGCAGCCCTGGATTTTGGAATCAAATGGAATATTCTTCAATTATTAGATACTGCGGGGTGTGATGTAACTGTTTACCCTGCAAATACTTCTGCGTATGAGATATTATCCAGCAATCCTGATGGCGTATTTTTATCAAACGGTCCCGGTGATCCCGCAGCGGCTACCTATGCAATTGACACAGTAAAACGGTTATTGGGACAAAAACCAATTTTTGGTATTTGCCTTGGTCACCAAATCCTTGCACTGGCATTGGGAGCTCAAACGTATAAGCTAAAATATGGGCATCGCGGACTTAATCACCCCGTGAAACGATTGGACACCGGACAAATTGAAATTACCAGCCAAAATCATGGATTTGCTGTTGACTTAGATTCTTTACCAAAAAATGTAGTGCCAACACATATCAACTTAAATGATGGAACATGCGAAGGTATCCGATGTACGAATTATGATGCATTTTCTGTACAATATCATCCGGAATCCAGTCCAGGCCCACATGATTCACGTTATTTATTCCAATCATTCACAGACATGATAGAGAAAAGTCTCACTTCATGATATCGCCTATATTAGATATTCAAAACCTATCAAAATCATTTGGTTCATTGAAGGCAGTAAATCAATTGTCCTTTCAAGTGAATGAAGGTGACGTATTTGGATTTCTAGGTCCTAATGGTGCAGGTAAATCCACTACCATTCGCATGATGCTTAATCTCATACGTCCGGATGTTGGGGATATTTTTATAGCCGGGCAATCCGTTTCGAAGAAACAGAATAAGGCGTTAACACACATTGGGGCATTGGTTGAGGAACCGGATTTCTACAAGCATCTTTCTGCGAAGAAAAATCTTGAAATGCTGGCACGTATGGAAAATGTCGATCTAAAAAGAGTCGATGAAGTATTAGAATGGGTTGGGCTAGATGATCGTGCTGAAGATAAAGTAAAAGCCTATTCCCACGGAATGAAGCAACGGCTTGGGATAGCACAAGCACTCTTAAAATCTCCAAAACTTCTTGTATTGGATGAACCCACTTCTGGTTTAGATCCAAAACGGATGAAGCAAATCAGGGATCTCATACTGGATTTAAAGGATCAGGGCATAACCATATTTCTTTCATCCCATTTGCTACATGAAGTGGAATTAGTATGCACATCCGTGGCGATTGTAAACCATGGGCGATTAAAAAAAATAGGGTCATTACATGACTTAATGGATGACGGGCGTGGTGTTTCACTATCCATTACCGTGAATGATGCTGAAGCTGCCATAGGAGTACTTTCCGAACGAAATGATATCCGGGATTTGACTCTATCAAAGCAAGAAATATTGTTATGGACAAATAATGATTCTTTAGCGGATATCAATCGCGTCTTAGTAGAAAACAATATTTCTGTCACTCGCTTTTTACCCCGAACATCCCTGGAAGAATATTATTTATCAGTTATATCTGAGGATGAGATTTAAATGATCAGACTCATTCATAATGAATTATTAAAGATCATTGGAAAATGGCGATCTTCAATTGGGTTTATACTCATCGGCGTTTTAATGCCCCTAATTCTCTGGGGATTTGCAAAAGGTGGCGAATCATTTCAACGGGAACATCTAGGACAGATGTCAGATTCGTTTGTTGTTGTAGGATCAATCGTAAATGGATTTTTAGCAACCTATGTTGTGATGAACTTTCTGTGGGTACATGTCCCATTTTTAATTATGCTTGTTTCCGGCGATATCGTCGCCAGTGAGGGTCAATCGGGTACATTTCGCATCTATTTGACTCGCTCTGTTTCTCGCTTAAAAATTATTATAGCAAAGTGGCTAACTACGTTGGTTTATATTTTCGCACTTCTGGTTTTTTCATCCATCATGAGTCTGGGGTTGGGTGCACTCTGGTTAGGCGTTGGCGATTTGGTTGTTTTCCATGAGGGACTCCTAATCCTTCCCTGGGATATGGCATTTTGGCGATTTACTCTGGCATTCTGGCTCGTCTTAGGAGCCATGTTTACTGTGAGCACACTTTGTTTCATGTTCTCATCCATGGTAAATAATGGAATTGGACCCATCATTGGCGGGATGGCATTTCTTATCATTGGCCTGGCAGTTGCAAATATTCCACTAACATTTTTTGAAACAATCAGTCCTTATTTATTTACATCTTATTTGGACGTATGGAAAAAGGCTTTTTTTGATCCAATTCCATGGGGGGAAATTGGTTTTGATCTGACCGTTTTGATGGGACATTTATTGATATTCCTTATGATTACCATTCGCCATTTCTCTAAAAAGGATATTTTAACATGAGACAAATTATTTGGATTATACTTTTATTGGCGATTCCTTCTTTTTCGCAGGATCTGCCAACGATTAAATCTATTGTGGAAAATGTAAGCGACCAATACGGCAAGGTTGATGATTATTCAGTAAAAATCAAAATGTCGATTCAGATGCCCATGTTTCGTATGCCGCGTAAACGGATTGACATGTATTTCAAAAAGCCTGATAAATTGAAAATTGAATCTGATGGATTTGCAGTTGTACCCAAATCAGGTTTAACCATGTCTCCGGATATGTTTTTGAAGCATTTGAATTCTACAAGTATCACACTAGTCGAGGATGGTGGATATCTTGTTTCTGGTCAGGTTCATGCCGACTCATTGGATTTCCCAATCGCTGTAGGAGATGATGATTCGCTGAGTGTCACTATTTCTATCCACGTAAAAGCAGATCCATGGATTATTGACAATGTTACCGCCCAATTAGATACAGTCACCGTGTTTACAATTCGTTCAGAATACGAAGAGGTGGAAGAGGATATTTGGCTACCAATTTTCACAGAAATGGATATTGTTTTCCCCGATTTTGGGCATGGTATATCGAGCCAACGGGGACCGGCTCAGATTTTAGAGATTTCTAAAGAACCGTCTAAATTTGGGAAGATCACAATTATATATTCCAAGTATAAAGTAAACCGCGGCATTAAAGATTCTTTCTTTAATGATGCAGATAAATTTTTCTAAACGATGGGTATTTTGGCCTCTCAATAGCATACAAAATTATAGATTATGCCAAGAAGAACTGACATAGAATCCATACTTATCATAGGTGCGGGTCCAATTATAATTGGTCAAGCATGCGAATTTGACTATTCCGGAACGCAAGCAATTCGCGCCCTGAAAGAAGAGGGTTATCGTGTTATTCTGGTGAATTCCAATCCGGCGACAATCATGACTGATCCGGAAATTGCAGATCGCACTTATATTGAACCGCTTACTGTTGAATATGTTACAGCCATCATTGAAAAAGAAAGACCCGACGCTATACTACCAACGGTAGGAGGTCAAACTGCACTGAATCTTACCATGGATTTACATAAAGCAGGTGTGCTGGAAAAATATAAGATAGAATTAATTGGTGCCCAGGTTGATGCTATTGAAAAAGCAGAAGATCGGGAAAAATTTAAAGAAGCCATGGATGTTATTGGCATACCAACTGCAAAAGGTGGATTTGTGAGATCGGTGGAAGAAGCGCGGAGTCTCATGCAAACAATGGATTTCCCTGTGATTATTCGACCATCGTTTACACTTGGCGGTTCCGGCGGTGCGACGGCATATAATGGTGATGAGTTCCAAACATTACTGGAAAATGGACTTAACGCTAGTCCTATTACGGAAGTACTTATAGAGGAGTCTCTTTTAGGTTGGAAAGAGTATGAGCTAGAAGTCATCCGAGATAAGGCTGACAATGTTATCATTATTTGTTCCATTGAAAATATCGATCCCATGGGAGTGCATACTGGTGATTCCATAACGGTTGCTCCTGCAATGACTCTTTCTGATAAAGAATTTCAACAAATGCGAAACTGGTCCATAGCCTGTCTGAGAGAAATTGGGGTGGAGACCGGCGGATCAAATGTTCAATTTGCCGTAAACCCAAAGGATGGTCGAACCATTGTCATTGAAATGAATCCACGGGTAAGTCGTTCATCTGCGCTTGCATCAAAAGCCACTGGATTTCCCATTGCAAAAGTGGCAGCTAAACTGGCAGTTGGATATACATTAGATGAATTACCTAATGAAATTAATGGAGAAACATTAGCTGCATTTGAACCGGTAATTGATTATATCGTTACCAAAATTCCACGATTTGATTTTGAAAAATTTCCATCTGCTTCCGGTCACTTAGGCATTCAAATGCAGTCTGTTGGTGAAGTCATGGCAATTGGTCGCACTTTCAGGGAATCCATTCAAAAAGCATTTCGTTCACTGGAGGTCGGGTTAGACGGATTAGAACCAAAACCTGTGGCAGAAGGCGATCCCGACGTAAGTCGTGGTCGGGCATTGGATATGAATGCACTTAGGTATGCCACAACCTTCCGCTTGCTGAAAATCAGACAAGCTTTTATAGAAGGACGATCAGTCGATGAAGTTTATGAAATGACCAAGATTGATCCCTGGTTTCTTGAGCAAATCCGTCAAATTTCATCTATTTTTGATAGTAACACAGATCTTAGAGAATTAAAAGCCAATGGGTTTTCAGATCGACAACTAAGTCGAATGCTAAAGAAGACTGAATTGGAAATTCGATCCGAACGAATTAAAAATAATATAACACCGGTTTATAAAACGGTGGACACCTGTGCGGCAGAATTTGAAGCGAAAACACCTTATTGTTATTCAACCTATGAAGAAGAAAATGATGTTGAGCCATTAGTGGGCAAAAAAGTTATGATTCTTGGTAGTGGCCCCAATCGTATTGGGCAAGGTATCGAATTTGATTATTGCTGTGTTCAGGCTGTATATGGTTTACAGGAAGAGGGCTTCAAGACCATAATGGTAAACTGTAATCCTGAGACTGTTTCCACTGATTTTGACTTAGCCGATCGTCTTTATTTTGAACCCATTACGCTTGAAGATGTGCTCAATATAGTAGATTTTGAAAAACCGGATGGAGTACTTGTCCAATTTGGTGGACAAACACCGCTAAAAATTGCTGATGCATTACAAAATGCAGGCGTACCAATATGGGGAACATCGCCTGACAGTATTGATCTTGCAGAAAACAGGGAAAAGTTCGGTGCGATTTTAGATCGGTTAGAAATCAATAAACCAAATTATGGTACAGGGCGTTCATTAGAAGAAGTTAAAGAAGTGGCAGAACGCATTGGATATCCTGTACTTGTCCGTCCCAGTTATGTGCTAGGCGGACGCGCCATGGAAATTGTGTATGGCACTGACCAATTGGTGGATTATGTGGCACGGTCAGCCGATGTCACTCAAGGTCACCCAATTCTCGTGGATGAATTTTTAGAAGATGCTTTTGAATTTGACGTTGATGCGCTTTGCGATGGAGAATCCGTTCACATCGGCGGCGTAATGCAGCACATCGAAGAAGCGGGAATTCATTCTGGCGATTCAGCCTGTGTTTTGCCACCTTACAAAATTCGTTCAAACACATTAGAAGATATTGTGCGCATCACAAAGCGTCTCGCTCTTGAGCTTAATGTAAAGGGTCTTATAAATCTGCAATTTGCGTATCGAGAGGAATCACTTTATGTATTGGAAGTGAATCCACGAGCCAGCCGCACCGTGCCGTTTGTAAGTAAAACCACAAATGTTCCTTTAGCGCGGATTGCTGCAAAAATTGCTGCTGGGGCAAAACTAAAGGATATGGATTTACCAGCTTGGGATACGCATCGACACATTGCAGTAAAAGAAGCTGTACTGCCCTTTAATAAATTTCCAGAAGAAAGTCTGTTTCTTGGCCCGGAAATGAAATCCACTGGTGAAGTGATGGGCATTTCGAAAGGACTGGGAGATTCATACGGTCGTGCATCCCTGGCAGCTGGAAATAAATTACCTGACGGTGGGAAAGTATTTATTTCTGTGAATGATCACGATAAATTGAACGCAATTCCTATCGCACGCGATTTATATGAATTGGGTTTTGATATTGTAGCAACGGCTGGTACCGCAAAAGAATTGGTGCGAAATGGCATTGATGCTAAATCGGTATTCAAGGTTGGAGAAGGACGTCCAAATGTGGTTGATGGTATTAAAAATGGTGAAATACATTTGGTGATTAATACGCCCTTGGGTGAGCAATCACGATATGATGAGGAATCTATTGGACAATCATGTATAAAAAAGGGAATCAATGCCATAACCACTTTATCCGGTGCTCAGGCAGTGGTTCGGGCGATGCGAAATCGCAGAAAAATTGAAGTACGATCCTTACAGGATTATCACATACAAAATATGGAAGTAAAAAGTGAATAATAAAACAATTGTTATAACGGGTGCCACGGATGGTATTGGCAAAATTGCTGCACGTGAATTAGCTAAAACAGGTGCAACATTAGTTCTTGTTGGTAGAAATGCAGAAAAGGGAAATCTTGTTGTCAATGAGATTTCAGATTTGACATCTAACAAAAATATTCAGTTTTACCAGGCTGATTTATCTCTGTTAAAACAAACAAAATTGGTTTGTGATGAAATCAAAAAAGATTTTACCCAAATAGATGTATTGCTTAATAATGCTGGTGGATTTTTTGCAGATTATTATCAAACGGAAGAAGGATTAGAACATACATTTGCATTAAATCATTTGAATTATTTCGTCATGACAAAGGAATTACTACCATTGCTAGAGGCAGCTCCAAGTGGGCGAATTGTCAATGTTTCTTCCGATGCCCATAATGGGCAATCCATTGATTGGGATAATTTGCAGGGCGAAAATGGGTTTAAAGGTTGGTCTGTTTACGGTCGCTCAAAATTGATGAATATTCTATTTACTTATGAACTTGCTCAGCGGATTTCTGATACGACTGTAACTGCAAATTGTTTACACCCTGGATTTGTAAAAACCAAATTTGGTGATAATAATTCTGGCCTCATGGGAATAGGAATGAAACTGGCAAAATCCCTTGCAGCAATAAGTCTGGATAAAGGGGGAGCGACCAGCGTTTATTTAGCTTCGTCTCCTGAAGTAGATGGAATATCAGGAAAATATTTCGCAAAAAGCAAAGCAAAAAAAAGCAGTGACGTTTCATATATTGAAAATGACTGGAAACGATTATGGACAGTTAGTGAAGAGGCCGTTTCAAAGATTTTAAATTAATTAATCACCTGTGATCAAGAGATCATGATGGATAAAAATTGGATTAAATGTAAAAGGAAATATTCTTGTGGCGATTCCATTCCCCACAAATCATTATCCATATTATTATAATATTTCTTATTGATTTATTGCTTGTCGAATTAACCGAATGAATAATGATGCTTTCAATAAGCTCGGGTGACATAAACACAAGATTTGGTTTCCCCTATCATTCTCCCGAAATTCCCGCCCCGATTTCTGTTACAACACATCACTTATGAGTACACAAGCCAGAACCATTGCCTTTCATACCCTGGGCTGTAAACTGAATTTTTCAGAGACCGCCACAATTTCACGCGATTTTATTGATCGGGGTTACATGATTGTAAATGCAAAATCAGTATCAGACATTTATGTAATCAATACCTGCTCAGTTACGGACAATGCCGATAAAGAATGTCGAAAAATTGTAAGACAGGTTAAACGCCGAAATCCTATTGCTGTGGTGGCAATGGTTGGATGTTATGCGCAATTGAAACCAGAAGAATTGGCTGAAAGTACAGGTGCCGATATTGTATTAGGAACAGCAGAGAAATTTCAATTATTAGACACATTGGAATCGTATGAAAAAACTCATGAACCGATTATTATTCGTACAAAGACTGAAAATTTAAACGCCTTTACTTCTTCTTATTCAGCAAGTGAACGTACAAGAGTATTTTTGAAAATTCAGGATGGCTGCGATTATCCATGTACGTATTGTACAATTCCTATGGCACGCGGTAAAAGTCGTAATGATTCAATCGAAAAAACGGTGAAGCTGGCAAAGGAAATTGGCAAGACGGAAGCCATGGAGATTGTGCTTACTGGAGTGAATATTGGTGATTTCGGCGTATCAACAAGTGAAACATTTTTTGACCTAATTCAAGAATTGGACAAAATTGATGGAATTGATCGCATTCGAATTTCTTCCATAGAACCCAATTTATTAACGGATGATATTCTTGATTACATTAAAGATTCTCGGACTTTCGTTCATCATTTCCATATTCCCCTACAATCCGGTTCAAATAAAATTTTATCTGATATGAAACGTCGTTACCGACGAGAATTATTTGCTGACCGTGTTCATTCAATCAAAGAGCGATTCCCAGATGCTTGTATTGGTGCAGATGTGATTGTGGGATTTCCAACTGAATCCGTGGTTGATTTTGAGGATGCGTACAGATTCATTACCAATTTAGATATTGAGTATTTACACGTGTTTTCTTATTCAGAACGGTCAGGCACTTTGGCTGCTGATTATTCTCAAAGTGTAACTGTTGAGGAAAAGGCCGAGCGAAGTAAAAGATTAAGAATTTTATCAGAGAAAAAACGATCTATATTCCATGATAGGTTTCGGAATCAAACATTACCCGTACTTTTTGAAGCCATCCGTGGCGATCAATTAATGGGTCATACAAAAAATTATATTCAGGTATACGCTGATGGAATTCCTGAAATGATCAATAAAATACTTCCCGTAAAACTATATAAAAATATGGGGCGAAGTATGAAAGGAAATATTTAGGCATAAACCATGATTCGATTCGAAGGTATTAATAAATCATTTCCTGATAAGGAATTGTTCAAATCAATCACAATGACTATAAAATCGGGGATGCGTGTTGGATTGGTTGGTGCCAACGGTACCGGGAAAACCACAATGCTGAGGATGATTCTCAAAGAAGAATTTCCGGATAGTGGAAATATTAGTGTAGACAAAGGCCAACGGCTTGGGTATTTGCCACAGGATATCGTTTCAGGATCAGAGAAAACTATTTTACAGGAAGTCCTTTCAGCATGGCCCGAAGTCGGCGAACTTGAAGAAGAAATCTATACCATATCGCTCGAAGTTTCTTCTGATCCTCATAATGCGTCATTGCTGGACAAGTTGGGTCATCTTCAACAGAAATTTGAAGCATTAGATGGTTGGCAACTGGAAGATCGGGCAAAAAAATATCTGAGTGGGCTTGGATTTACACCTGAGCAATTCCACTACACCATGGATACGTTTAGTGGTGGCTGGAGAATGCGCGTTGCATTGGCAGGGATTCTCATAAAGCAACCTGATTACCTTTTATTGGATGAGCCTACCAATCACCTGGACTTGGATGCCACAATCTGGTTAGAAAGTTTTTTAGATGCCTGGAAAGGCGGTCTAATGATGATCAGTCATGATCGATCTTTTCTTGACCGATCAGTAAACCACATACTTGAACTCGAAAGAGGCAATGGAACGCTATATACTGGAAATTTCACAAAGTATTTGGAAGAAAAAGCGATTCGATTAGAGCTTCAAGCATCATCCTTTAAAAATCAGCAAAAAAAGATCAAAGATACAGAACAGTTTATAGATCGGTTTAGATACAAAAACACAAAATCTACTCAGGTTCAAAGCCGAATAAAAATGCTGGATAAAATGGATAAGGTAGACGCTCCTTCGGTGACCAAGATCTCATTAAAGGTTCGTATTCCACAGCCAGATCGCGGACCTCGTAAGGTTGCTGAATTTAAATCTGCGAAAAAATATTATGAGACAGTTGATGTGTATTCAGATTTAAATATTGGGATTGAACGCGGTGAGAAAATTGGTTTAGTTGGTCCCAATGGTGCTGGAAAGTCAACATTATTGAAAATGTTGGCGGGTGTAGAGTCCTTAACTGAGGGAAGCTTGGATTATGGGATAGATGTTAAAATGGCATATTTTGCACAACATCAATTAGAAATTCTTGATCCGGAAAAGACGATTTATAAAACTATTAGTAGTATTTCAAAAGGATGGTCAGAGCAGGAAATCCGCACGTATTTAGGCAGTTTTCTTTTTACAGGTGATACCATTGAAAAACTTGTAAAAGTATTATCAGGAGGAGAAAAATCACGCCTGGCGCTTGCCAGAATGCTGGTTGAACCATCCCATCTATTATTGCTGGATGAACCAACGAATCACCTGGATATGGTTTCACGAGATGTAATAACCAATGCCTTGGTTCATTACTCAGGAACGATTGTTTGCATCTCCCATGATCGACATTTTTTAAACAGGGTCACAAATAAAACCATAGAAATATTAGATGGTAATCCGGCAATTTATGATGGGAATTATGATTACTTTATTTGGAAAAAAGCGAAAAATATTTCTGAAAGTATTGTTGAGCCCATCGTTGTAAAAACGGAAAGCAATAGTGAAAAAACATCTTCTCTTGGATACCGTGAACGAAAACGGATGAAAAATAAAATACGACGGATTCAGGGATTACTTAAGACAATTGAAACCGAGTTAGAAAAACTTGAAAAAGATTTAGGATCGCCATCTTTGGCAAGTGACTTTGATAAGCTACAAGGGGCAATTAATACGAAGGCTTTGAAAGAAGAAGAGTATTTTAGATTGTTGGAAGAGATGGAAACGCTAGAAAAAGAAGCCGGAGAGTAAACTACTCCCTGATGGTGACACCAGAGAGTAGTTAGTATATAATATCTAAAAGATTCCTGAAAAATCAGGCAATTCTTTTTCTTGGCGTTTTTTTGTATAGTTTTTCTTATAAATATCGAAATTAGGGGTTTGTACATCACCGTACATTTGCTTTTCGGCTTTTTGGCGAATTTCCCAAGCCATATTTAAAGCCCCTTCTTCACCATATTTTTTTACAGAAAAACTTTTGGTGCGAACAACATTTTTCCTTGGACGCCAGGTCACTTGGAAAAATTCACTTATTGCCCCTGATTTACTTTTTATTTTGGTACGTGAAATGCCAATAATACCTGTTTTGTTTCTTGAATCAGAAGTAACACGACGACGCGCATTTACTGCTTCAGGATGTTGTTCATTCCGTTCTTTAATGGTCACATCGCGATATTCTTTCGCTGCTTGGAGCGCTTTTTGCTTACCACCAAATTTTTTGTCATTAAAGTATCTGTTGGAAAAAACTTTACTTTTCAAGTAAACACGAGCGAACCAACCATGCATGTTTTTATCATCGCTATCAATGCGGCTAATTCCTTTATGTGTATTATTACCCATTGTGATGCTCCTTTCGAGAAAGGGGGGAACCCCCTTTTATGTGTTTTGCTAAGTGACTTCAATATACTAAAAAGAATAACGAAAATAAAGGCTTATAAGGAATAATCAGAGAAAGATTATAGGTCTATTCGTAATCCTCAATGGGTGGGCAGGAACAGATTAAATTTCGGTCGCCGAAGGCATTATCAACACGACCGACAGCTGGCCAAAATTTAAATTCCTTTAATCCGTCAACCGGATAGGCTGCCGATTCACGTGAATAGGAATGCCCCCAATTATCCGATGAAACATAAGCTGCTGTGTGGGGTGCATTTTTTAGCGCATTATCAAACCGATTATATTCGCCTTTTTCGATAGCGAGTATTTCCTTGTGAATTTCTATTAATGCATCACATAAACGATCAAGCTCAATACGCGATTCACTTTCTGTTGGTTCAATCATTAATGTTCCGGGAACAGGGAATGACATGGTTGGGGCATGAAACCCATAATCCATAAGACGTTTCGCAACATCTTCTTCCGTAATGCCGGTTGTTAGTTTGAATGGTCGTAAATCAAGAATGAACTCATGGGCCACACGACCATATTTACCAGTATACAAAATAGGATAATAATCCTCTAACCGCTTTGCCATATAGTTGGCATTAAGAATGGCAATTTCAGATGCGTGTGTTAGTCCTTCACCGCCCATAAGTGCCATATAGACCCAGGAAATCAGAAGAATATTTGCACTTCCCCATGGAGCTGCAGATACCGTGTTAACGGTTTTTTCTTTGTCAACGTTTACCATAGGATGTCCTGGTAGAAAGGGCTCCATTTCAGAGGAAACGCAAATCGGACCCATTCCTGGTCCGCCACCACCATGTGGAATAGAAAATGTTTTATGCAAATTGATGTGAATGACATCGGCACCAAAATCACCCGGTCTACAAAGACCAACCATGGCGTTGAGATTTGCCCCATCCATATAAACAAAACCGCCATTTTCATGAACAATCTCACAGGCTCGAATTATACCTTCTTCAAAAACACCATGGGTGGATGGGTAGGTCACCATAAAGGCCGCCAAATTATCTTTATGCGTTGATGCTTTTTCTTCCAGGTCTGTTAAATCAATATTCCCGTTATCGTCGCACTTTACAATAATAACATTCATTCCCGCCATGATTGCGCTGGCAGGATTTGTACCATGAGCGGAGGCAGGTATTAAACAGACGTTTCTTTGTGGGTTGTTCTTTGAAAGATGATATTCACGAATGACCATCAATCCGGTGTACTCACCCTGAGCGCCGGAATTTGGCTGCATAGATGCGGCTGGTAGGCCAGTGATTTCGCAAAGCCATTGGCCTAATTGATCAATAATAATCTTGTAACCTTCAGCTTGATCAACGGGCACAAATGGATGAATATTTGCGAATTCCGGCCATGTTATGGGTTCCATTTCAGTGACGGCATTCAGCTTCATAGTACATGAACCCAGGGGAATCATACTCGTATTCAGGGATAAATCCTTCGATTCCAGCCGACGGATATACCTCATCATTTCTGTTTCCGTTTGAAATGAATTGAACACAGGGTGATCTAAAAAAGTGGTCGTACGAGCAAATTCTGAATCTATTTCATCTGAAGTTTTAGCAAATAATTCTCTCGCTGAAATTTCTATTTTGAATACATCTAATATGCACTGTAATTGACTAAGATTTATAGTTTCGCCTAAAGCAATTCCAATCGTACCATCAGTATAATATTGGAAATTGATTTCGCTATTTATTGCGTTTGTTTTTAAATCAGTTAATGATATGCCATTTAGCTGTACATGTAGCGTATCAAAATAGTTTGCATTAATAATGCGATGCCCCGCTTGTTGTAAACCTGAGGCAAGAGCTTGCGAGTATTTGTGTATTGATTTAGCTATCGCTTTGAGATTATCAGGTCCATGATAGACAGCATACATCCCAGCCATGATGGCAAGTAATACTTGTGCGGTACAAATGTTGGATGTTGCTTTTTCCCGACGAATGTGTTGTTCCCGGGTTTGCAATGCCATTCGAAGAGCACGATTGCCATGACGATCAACACTTACACCGATAATACGACCAGGCACTTTCCGCTTAAATTGTTCTTTTGTAGCAAAATAAGCAGCGTGCGGACCACCATATCCCATGGGGACACCGAATCGTTGTGTATTCCCAACAACCACATCAGCACCAAATTCTCCCGGTGGAGTAAGCAAAACAAGACTCATAATATCAGCTGCAACAACAACATGAGCTCCACTATTGTGAACATCTATGCATAATTCAGAATAGTCATGAATGGCACCAGTCGCTGTGGGGTATTGGACAAGAATTCCAAAATATGATTCATCTAATTTCGCGTTGAAAGGATCACCTACAACGATTTCGATATCTAAAGGATTTGCTCTGGTTCTTAGAACGGCTAGCGTTTGTTCAAATACGTCTGTAGCTACGAAAAATTTTGTACGTGTTGCTTTTCGCTGAGATCGGTATAACATTATCATTGCTTCAGCTGCTGCGGTAGCTTCGTCTAACAGGGAAGCATTGGCAATATCCATGGCGGTTAAATCCATCACCATGGTTTGGAAATTCAGCAATGCTTCAAGACGTCCCTGGGAAATTTCAGCCTGATAAGGTGTATATTGTGTGTACCAACCGGGATTCTCCAATATATTCCTCAATATTACACCGGGAACTACGGTATCATAGTATCCTTGCCCAATATAAGAATGAAATATTTTATTCTTTTTCGCAACGGATCGAAGAAAGCCCAGAAGCTCATGTTCATCTAAGTCAGCGGACCAATCTAATGGAACTTTACTTCGAATGTTTGCCGGGATTGTTTCATCAATAAGTTTATTTATGGACTCAAGACCAAGTGTTTTTAGAAGAGCATCTTGCTGAGGCTTGTTGGATCCAATATGTCTGTAGGTAAATGGTGTTTTCATTTGAAATTTGCTATGATTGAGAACGGTTAATAATTAAGGCTATTCCAAGGCGGAAATTTAATAGGATAAATGACACTTTATAATATATGAATCCATGTGACTTTAAAATTCTTTTCTTGTAAGTTTATATTAAGAGAAAAGAGAGTACAGTATGCAAGAACAGATTTTAATTCTTGATGACGACGAACAATTCGTAAAACAAATATCACATTTTTTAATTGACGCTGGATACAATGTTACGTCATTGGGCGGTATTACTGATTTAACAATTCTGATGGATAAAGTATTTCAGCTTACACCGGATTTAATTTTATCAGATATATCAATGATCCCTGATGGTTTCGAATTTCTCAGTGCCATAAAGCGGGATTCCCGCATGCGAATGATACCTTTCATACTTATTACGGGTGTTGATGTAGAGACCAATATGATTAAGGCTTATTCCAGAGGTGTTGATAATTATATTGTAAAACCAATCAAATATGATGAATTACTTGCCAAAGTGCACGCAGTTATAAGTCGGCAAAAAGAAATGAGCAAAGCGATGTATTTAGATACCTTAACAGGAATCTATAATCGTCGTTTTTTTAATCAGGAACTTACACGTCAGATTAAACTCCACGAGCGGCATGGTGATGAGTTAACGTTAGCGATTATTGATTTAGATCATTTCAAATCTATAAATGATAAGTATGGCCACACTGCCGGGGATAAATGTCTGGTAGCTTTTGCTAAAATTGTTCTTGACGAAATCCGAAGCACAGATATTTTTGCTCGCTGGGGCGGAGAAGAGTTTGTTTTAATTCTTGAACGTGCAGAATTGGATGGGTCTATAAAGACCATAAATAAAATCCTGGAAAGGGTCAAGAATACAGCTTTATTCAGATTCGATGATGAAGATGTTAAAATATCGTTTAGCGCGGGTTTGTCGCAATACCCAACTCTCGCAGAAGAGCCATTAGAGCTTATTAATGCTGCTGACCAAGCGGTTTATGCGGCGAAAGCAGCAGGAAGATCCTGCATCAAAGTGTACGAGCTAAATCAGTAAATACTTCCGAAGAATATCCCATTCATTAATAGCAGGGATGTCCCGTACCAGAAGGATCTGAAATAAGGATCGTCTGCAAGTAATACCACATGACCATTCCCCATTTTTCGACCTATCACGGCCGAACTACCAGCCAATAACTTGAGATTCCCTTCTGAAATATATCCGCTGATCAAGGGATTTTCAGTGTATTGTACAACATTGGCGGTTTGATTTTTAGACGGTTTAAGAAACAACCCAGTTTTTCTGAAAACCGATAATTCAGGATTCAGTCCAAATGCCAATGGATGTGAGGTATCAACTGAAGTTTTGAAGATAGCACCACCGATTTCCTGAGCACCCTGACGTTTATCTAGCTGGTCATAGGCTACTTGTACCGTGTCTTTCGGGGATTCAATTATCTCCTCGGAAATAAAATCATTTTTCAAAAGTGTATTCACACCACCCTCGATGGCGATTAAAGTCCCACCTTTTTTGACCCAGAACTTGATTTTGTTTAATGCAACCGAATCTAAGGAGGTATACCATCCATGAGGCATAATCATGGTGGTGTATCGAGATAAATCTTTATATGAAATATCCTCAACATTCACCAGTGATACGGGCATATTAATTTTTGTGTTAAGCAAAAACCAGATTTCTCCAACTGAATTCGATGAAGTTCCGGGACCAGCTAATAAACAAACTGTTGGTTTTGAAAGAGGGTTTACATGTGGACTTCCCAAAGAAGGTCCATTCGCCGAAAGACCGGTATTTAAAGGATAGATATTAACATTTAGTTGTACTGACAATTGATTTACTAATTCATATATATCATTGGAAGACAATTTGTTTTCGTCATCCCTGGGATGAACAGGAATAATAATTGAACCGCGATTAAAAGATTTCAATTCTCCAGAATTGATTTCGATAGAAATGGGTTTTGTTGCAACTAGGGGAGTAAGTCCAGCATCAAGAATTTGATACAAAGCGTTTGGTGCATTAAACCGATCCCATTCCATGATGTAGGCATAGTTTGCCTGGGTTGGAATTGCAGTTTGTATTTCAGGTAAAGACGATATTTCATCACCTATCCATCGCGAAGGATTTCGTGTAATCTCTTTTACATCTATTCCAAAGGCCAAAGGAAAAGTCCAGGTAGAGACATCATAAAAGATTGAAGCCTGGAATTCCGTCGAAGTTTCCATTATGGATTTAATCAATCGTGCCTGTGGTTGATGTAATGGAAGGATTAATGCATTATCACGATTGAACGTATGACCATCAATCAAAACTGTCTGATTTAGTTCGTGTACCTTTATTCTGTGATATCTCATCGTTTTCAGAAAAATATTTACTCGCGTTGGATGATCGAGGATATTAATGATATAGGCTTTGACAGGTTCGCTTTTCACAAAACTATCTTTGGATTGATAAAATTCTTTTTGATGCGACAATAAATCAATACGAAGATTATATGCGCTGGTAATGGTTGACATTGAGGTGGCGAATTGTTGTTGTATGGTTTTAGAAAAAGTAAGTTCACCAAAGTCGCTTTCGGTAGTCATAGCCCTTGAAGAAGCTTGTTCAAAAAGAATTCCAATTGCGCCATTTATATCAGGATACGTAGAGCCCTTTCCATAATAAAAATCATCAAAGGATTCTTTTGTGAAATACAATGCACCAACTTTGTCTAAAAACGTCGCATGGAATTGGGCAATATCCCACGTGATATCAAATGTTCGATTGGGAGTATTTGGATTATTTCGTTCTGGAATACCGGGTTGGAAAAAGTACGTGGCATTACGTCCCATTTCATGTGCATCAATCAACAATTGTGGACGCCAAGAATGAAACAATTCTAATCGTGCTTCTGATTCAGGATGTTGTGCCAATAGCCAATCGCGGTTTAAATCATGAAGATAATGATTGGTGCGTCCTCTCGGCCAGGGTTGATTGTGTTCTAAATCCTGTATGTCAGTGTTGGGTACAGAGCTCCTATATCCATTCACCCAATTGACGAAACGATCACGACCATCAGGATTTAACATAGGATCAAGAATAATTACCAAATTATCTAACATTGCTTGAGTTTCTTCAGATTGATCCGCTGCTAAATGATAAAGCATGAGCAAGCTAGCTTCCGTACC
>JABMOV010000180.1 GCA_013203145.1 Fidelibacterota bacterium | reverse complement strand
TTGTCGAGGAGCGGAGAGAGAGGGATTCGAACCCCCGTTACCCGAAGGTAAACCGCATTTCGAGTGCGGCGCATTCAGCCAGGCTCTGCCATCTCTCCAAAATATTGTTGCACCGCAAAGGCGCATTCACTCCCGATAAATCGGGATCATTTCTCCAAATATTTTCAATAATTAAGGTGGAAATTACACAACGGTATAACGTAAGAAAACTACAGAACCTTTTTTTCTAATAACCTTTTTACTTTCCTTGCCAAAGATAAATACGTTGTCAATTTTCCACCGAAAACATGCACTAAATGAGCATTCCCAAATTGATGATGATCTAGGATGTACTCACGAGATAAATCGGTTGGTTTTTCTTTATAGGCTATAAGTGGTCGAACACCAATATAGAAAGATTTGATATCATCTGCGGTTACTCGATGTTCATTTTTCAAATATATGTTTAACTGGTTAAGTAAATAATCAACGTCATCAGGACTAACCCTAACGGCATCAATATCCACTGTTTCTTCGCGTTCTGTGGTACCAATAATAGTTTGGTTATTTTCAGGTTCAGGAATAATGAAAAAGATCCGTTTTTCTGCTGTTTGCATAAACATGAGATCCTGAGTAAGCAATCCTTTAAATATGACATGAATTCCACTTATTTTTCGAATACGATACCGAGCTTGTAAATCAAACTCTCTGTTTACTTCATCAATCCAAGGACCGGACGCGTTAATTAATATTGGAGCGAAAAAGCTACCTCTATTTGTAGATACTGTATATAAATCATCAGAATGAGTAATTGAATTGGCAATGGTGAATTGATGGATTACTGCCCCATAACTTTGAGCATCCTCTGCTACTGTTTGGGTAAGCAGTAAATCATCTGTTTTGGCATCGTAGTATTGGAATACAGCAGTTAAATCATCCTGTTTTAATTGCGGAGCAATGTCTGAAAATAGTGACCTATTGACTATTCGAGACTTAGACTGAGATTGTCGACCTGTTAATAAATCATATAATTTTAAACCGCACCAAATCATCCATGCTGGTCTTGGGCTTGATTTATAGATAGGTAAATAAAAGGGCTTTAATTTGACTAATTGAGGGTATCTACGAAGAAGCTCTTGTCTATCCAATAATGCTTCGCGGACAAGTCCGAATTCAAATTGCTCCAAATAGCGAAGACCACCATGGATGAGTCGGGATGATTTAGATGAAGTACCAGATCCGATTGTATGTTTTTCAAGTACAACAACATTTAAACCGGATTGAGCAAGTTCGGTTGCGATGCCACATCCATTAATTCCTGCCCCAAGAATGATTACATCAGTGGCAATATGATTACTGTCGGCTCCCATGGAGGGAATTTACTGCAAGACACCCACACCATGTATATAGACTAATCTTCCACCAAATTGACCTGTGATCAAGACAGAAACAACTAATCCTGTCAATAATACCAGGATAATCCATTTGAGGGATGATTCAATTGTTAATTTATTAATCCCAAATATCCAAAGTATCATTACAAGGATAGAACCCCAAATGCTGATATTTGCAAATGTTTCATGCTGTTGGATAATACGTAATACATCTGGATTGGTAATGGATTGTAAGACCACTGCTTTTTCACCGGAAATCCCAGCAAAAAAGGCAGTAATTATTGATATCGCTAATGAATAAATGGAGAATAAATGAAATTCGGCTTTTTTTGTGAATATGAAAATAACATAGAATCCAAATGCTGTTAATGTAAGCGCAATAGGGAAATGTACTAAATATGGATGCCAATGAATATTCATACGTTGTCCAAAATTAAAAAAGGGATCAAGATTTGACCCCTTTTGTAGCCCGTAGGAGAATCGAACTCCTGTTGCCAGGATGAAAACCTGGAGTCCTAACCACTAGACGAACGGGCCATATTTCAAATAGATTCTGAATAGATCAGAAATCGGGCGGAAATTTATTTAATTAATTCCCTGCTGCCAATACATTCTTGTTCATTTTTTATCTGATGATCCAGCCTGACCTAAAATATCGAATAATTGCCCAGATTGATGTAGTTCCACCGCAATATCAGCACCACCTATCAATTTACCATTCACAAAAAGTTGTGGAATCGTGGGCCATTTTGAATATTCGGATAAATTTACACGAATCTCTGAATCTTCAAGTATATTAGTTGCTTTGTATTCAACACCATAATGATTCAATATTTGAATAACAGTATTAGAAAAACCACACATGGGCATGGTTGGTGTTCCTTTCATGTAAAGCATGATCGGATTTGATTGTATATCATTAATGATCTTTTCTGAAAGATTCATATGATCTCCTTTTGGTTATATGCCTGATTATCGTTCAGTTATCTGTATCCCTGTATAACTGCACTGTTTACATTGATAATTCTTGATCTTTGCCAACATAAAGAATTCAAGAAATGTTTGGAATTTTGTGCGATGAACTCGACGTAATTCACCTTCGCATTCTGGGCAAGAATAAATTGAAGAGTATCGTTGAATTACTTTCTTTCTAAATCGGAGACTAATTAAAATAAATGCTGTAACAATTAATGCGATACCAACAAGATCTGAATTTTCAACGTGCATAATTATATCGCGTATTGACCTGGCAAAAGCATAAACCCCGTCTGCAGTAACACGAAGACTCCAGCCTATCCAGTGGAAAAATGTTTGTTTGATTTCCATTTCTTCGACCAGCAGGAAAACGCCCAGAATAAAAATGAATCCAATAAAAATTTCGTTTCGAAATTCAGCCCAAAAGCTTTTTTCGTGTCTGATACGATGTTTTTTCTTTGTCATAATTCCATTTTAATGTATTTATTTATTAAATAAGTATGAAATTTACTGATCTTTTTGAGAGCAATTTGATAAATGATTAAACAGAAAAGTGTAAATTTATCCTTTATTCACTGATTAAGTACAAGGTATTACACGTATGAAACTCATTTCATGGAATGTTAATGGAATTCGGGCAGCAGAAAAAAAAGGATTTCTGGACTGGTTTGAAAACGCAAATGCAGATGTTGTTTGTGTTCAAGAAACAAAGGCAAAAGAAGAGCAAGTCTCTGATGCCCTAAAAAACCCACATGGGTATCATAGTTATTGGCATTCAGCAGAAAAACCCGGATATAGTGGTGTAGCTACTTTTTGCAAGGAAGAACCCTTATACGTGCAACACGGATTGGGAATTGACCGCTTTGATAAAGAGGGTCGTGTACTTATTACAGAACATGAGAATTTTCTCCTCTACAATATTTATTTTCCCAATGGTCAAAAAAATGATGAGCGATTGAACTATAAACTGGATTTCTATAAAGATCTTTTGGTTGTATTAGACGAACAGGTTGAGTCAGGAGTGAATGTTGTTGTAGCGGGAGACTGGAATACAGCGCATAAACCAATCGATTTGGCTCGTCCAAAGGATAATGAAAAATATTCGGGTTTCCTTCCAGAAGAGAGAGCATTGTTAAACAAATATGAAAAGCATGGATATGTAGATTCATTTCGATTATTTCATCCTGAACCTGATCGGTATTCGTGGTGGACATATCGGTTTGGAGCTCGATCAAGGAATGTGGGTTGGCGTATTGATTATATTTGGACGAACGAAGCATTTGTTGAACAAATCCTTGATGCGGATATTTTCGATGATGTTTTAGGATCTGATCACTGTCCGGTATTTTTGGAAACAAAATAAATATGGTTAATTGGCAAACTAAATGGAATGAACGTTATGATACGGATGAATTTGTCTATGGGATGGAACCGAATCAGTTTCTTGTAGAAGCCGAACCATCTTTCACAGGAAAGAAAATTCTCTGTGTCGCTGATGGTGAGGGTCGAAACGGGGTTTGGCTTGCGAATAAGGGATATGATGTTACATCAATAGACTATGCTCAATCTGGTATTGACAAAATTAGTAGGTATGCAGATACTCAAGGGGTTTCACTTAATTTAAAATGCACTGATTTATTCGAGCATAATTTGTCAAAAGATTATTATGACGGGATTGTTATCATCTACTCACATTTTGATGAAAAAGATTCTACGATTTTATTTAAAAAATATAAAATATCTCTTAGGCCAAGTGGGCTAATAATTTTTGAATGCTTTTCGAAGAATCAGATAGAAAATAAATCTGGTGGTCCAAAGAATATTGATTTATTATATAATCTTGATTTCATAAAGTCATCATTCAGTGATATGGAAATAATTCAATGTAAAGAAAATGTAATCGTCTTAGAAGAAGGACCCTTACATCAGGGAAAAGCTGATGTAATTCGTTTGATTGCAAAAAAGAGGTAAAGATGAAAATATCAAAATATGATTTAGCAAAAAACTGGTTAAAAAGATATACAGGAACAGCACCTGAAGAGTTTGGAGATTGGATTCTTCTTACAAATTTTCAGTATTACGTAGATACATTTGCCAGGCAATTCGATATATCGATAAATGGAATTGGCGGACCCATGACATCAGCTACGAATAAAAATGGATTAAGTATTATTAATTTTGGTATGGGGAGTGCCAACGCTGCCACCATTATGGATTTATTATCTTCAATAAAACCGAGCGGTGTTTTGTTCTTAGGTAAATGTGGTGGATTAAAAAAAACTACCGAAATTGGTCATTTTATTCTTCCTATGGCGGCCATCCGTGGCGAAGGTACAAGTGATGATTATTTTCCAAAGGAAGTCCCTGCAATGCCATCATTTAAACTTCATAAACATGTATCGCGGTTACTATACGAAAATAAAGTAGATTACCGCACCGGTGTTGTTTATACAACAAACCGACGTCTTTGGGAACATGACGAACGATTTAAAAAGTATTTAAGACAATTACGTACTCTTGGAATTGATATGGAAACAGCAACCATATTTATCACTGGGTTTGCAAACGAGATTCCAAGAGGAGCATTACTACTTGTTTCTGATATGCCCATGATCCCTGAAGGAATTAAGACTGAAGAGTCTGATAAGGAAGTGACTTCGAAGTATGTCGACCTTCATTTGAAAATAGGGATAGATGCTATGTCGCGTATTGGGTCAGAAGGAGAGAAGATTAAACATTTTACATATTAATGTTGTAACTATTGTTATAAGATAAAATCACTGGCGATTGCATCTGCAAATGCCATTCCCTTTTTTGTTAGAGATATATTGTCGTCTGAACGATCAACGCACTCAGGATATATATTAATTACCTGTTTGTATTGTTTCCAAAATTGGGTATGAACGGATTTTGGGAGTTTGTTGATTTGAAATCCTTCTTTTAATCGTAATCCAAATCCAATTATCTCATTGGCATATTCAATTTCATCAATTGTATAGGATTCTTTCACTGGCATATTACCGTTTTCAATCGAAGTCATATACTGATGGAGATCATTATAATTGCTCCACCTGGTTAAGCCATCAAAACCGTGAGCCGATGGTCCAAACGCCAAATAAGGCTCAATTCTCCAATAATGTAGATTATGTTGGCACTCAAATCCTGGTTTCGAAAAATTTGATAGTTCGTATGGGTTATAGCCACGATCACTCATGAGCTGGTTTGCAGTATAGAACATCTCCAAAGATAATTCGTCTTCAGGCATCATGATTTTAGATGAGGACACCCATTTGTCAAGTTGGGTTCCTTGTTCAACCGTTAATGAATATGCGGAGACATGTTGCAGATCAAGGTCGACGATTGTTTTTAGATCACTAGTCCATTCTTCCAAATTTTGTCCAGGGATGCCAAAAATTAAATCTGCATTAATATTTTCAAATCCAATATCCTTTGCCATTTTGATTGTTTGTATTGCTTGCTCGCTGGTATGAATCCGTGTAAGAAATTGAAGATGTTTATCAAATAGGGATTGTACTCCAATGGATAAGCGATTGATGCCGAGGGATTGAAGTGTTTTCAATAGCTCTGGTTTTACCTCACCAGGATTCGTTTCAATAGTGAATTCTTTCAGCTGGGATAAGTTGAATCGTTTATGCAGTGCATTAACAATTGATTCCAAATGATGATTACCAAGGATAGTTGGTGTACCGCCGCCGATAAATATGGTATCTATTTCCCATCCTAGATTAGTATACGGAGAATTTTCAATTTCAGAGATTAAGGCATGAGTAAATCCCTGTATTTGTTCATGTTTATCAGGAATAGAATAAAAATCACAATACATACATTTCGTCAAGCAAAACGGAATATGTATATAGATCCCGCCAGAAGAATATTTTATCGATTTCATTTAGTCTGTGAAGCTATCCAAATCATCGCGTATTAGGACTAATATGGCAGATTGTGGAACGATAAGATATTGAACATCTTCCACATTGATTTCGATAGCGGCTTTACTGACAAAAAGAGCATAATCACCAATTTCAGCTTGTGTAGGTATATATTTTACTGCCGAACTTTGTTCTTTATCCCAAGGTTCATCCTCAGATTCATCTGGTCTTCCCAAAGGAATACCTGGACCTACTTTTACGACGATTCCTCCTCGCACGTCTTGTTTTTCAAGAACACTCGCAGGCAAGTACAACCCAGCCGTAGATTTCTTTTCACCAGCTTCTGGGCGAATTAATATCCTATCACCTACTACAATGATTTGTTTATTTTTACTTTTCATGATAGAATGTTCCCACAGGATTTTAATAAATACCCAATTCTTATTAGATATTTCATTCGCGAAAGAGAATTCCGAAATTCATAAGATGAAAATTACTATTAAACGGATTGAAACGGCAGAAGAAATGCAAGCGGCTCATCAAATTCGAAAAAACGTTTTTGTGGAAGAACAAGGCGTTTCTCTTCGTGAAGAAATTGATAAATTTGAAGATGAATCCATTCATATATTGGCCTCCATTAATGGTAATCCTGTAGGTACCGCTAGATGGCGAACTACAGAAAAGGGATTAAAGCTTGAACGGTTTGCAGTGATTAAAAAATATCGAACAGCTGGAATAGGCAAAACTCTTTTAGAATTTTGCTTGGTAGAAAATGCGCATATTTCACATATCTATTTGAATGCACAATTAACCGTTATAGGTTTTTATCAAAAATATGGGTTTATTGAGGTTGGTGAAGAGTTTTCTGAAGCCGGAATTATGCATAGACAGATGGAATATTTTGGGATATAAATACTATGATCCAAATTAATATAATGATATGATTGTCATACAAAAAATTGTTAAAAATGAAAATTAAACCCAATGTCTAAATCATTATATACTAGAATGCTAAAACTGGTAGCCAACTACTGGTATTATTTAGTTGGGTCAACACTCGCTGCATTTCTGTTTGTTGCATTTAACAGTGCTTCTATTTGGCTAACTGCCTCTCTACTTAACAATATCCTAATAGATTTTGATAAAGTACTTGAGTACACGAGGACTTTAGAAACCGCACATGATTTATCAATGAATGATCAATTGAAATATTGGACAAATAGTCTAATTATTCAAGACACTGCGTTAGAAACTTTAAAGATGTTATGTTTTTATTTATTGGGGATTTTTGTACTTAAAAATCTATTTCTATATATTAAAAATATATTATTGACCTTTGTTCAATATCGACTTATTACGGAATTAAGAGACAAGTTATATGCTCATTTTCACATATTATCATTATCCTACTTTAATCAAATGAAATCTGGTGAATTGACATCAATTATCCTCACTGACGTAGCGAATATGAGGCGGGCATTATCCTCAAGTTTCCAAAAATTGTTTGTTGAACCAATCAATATTCTCACGTTTGTAGCATTAATGTTTATTATTAATCCAAAGCTAACCATTGTTGCTTTGATAATTGTTCCTGTTTCAGGGATGGCGATCTTCGCCATTGGTCGTAGTATGCGCCGTAAATCCCGAAGAACTGCAATCAAAATCGCGGGAATAACAAATATTATCACAGAAACGCTTACATCAATTAGGGTTGTGAAAGCGTTCACAATGGAAAAATATGAAGTCACACGCTTCTCTTTGGAAACAAACAAATTCTTTAACCTTATATATAAAAGAGCAAAGCTAAGACATCTTGCTACTCCAATTACAGAAAGTCTCGGAGTTGCTATTGGTGTAGCACTTTTGTGGATAGGTGGAAAAGATGTTTTGGTATCCCATTCAATTACACCCGAGGATTTTATACGATTTGTCTTATTGATGTTTAGTATTATGGGACCATTGCGACAATTGAGTAATGTAAATATTGAGCTTCAAACGGGTATGGCATCAGCAGAGAGAGTCTTTAATGTTTTGGATACTCCATCAGAAATTCAAGAAAAACCAGATGCAATTACAAAGACATCATTTGATGATAAGATTGAGTTTCATGATGTTCACTTCAACTATAATGAAGGGAATTCACCGGTATTGAATGGAATTTCATTTTCCATTAATAAAGGAGATATTGTTGCACTTGTGGGATCAAGCGGGGCTGGAAAATCAACAATTGCAGATTTAATTCCTCGATTCTACGATATTACTCGTGGTAGTATAACTATTGATGGTCTAGATATTCGTGATATGACAATTAACTCTTTGAGAAATCTGATGGGGACGGTTACCCAAGAAACGATTTTATTTAACGATACAGTACTCGCGAATATTGCCTATGGATTGAAAGATGTTTCAGTTGATGACGTTCGAGATGCTGCTATGGCCGCCCATGCAATAGATTTTATTGAAGCAATGCCTCAGAAATGGGAAACTTTGATTGGTGATAATGGCGTAATGCTTTCAGGCGGGCAGCGTCAGCGGATGGCCATAGCCAGAGCTCTTCAGAAGAATCCTCCAATTTTAATATTAGACGAAGCAACCTCTTCACTCGATACCAAATCCGAACTTTTAGTTCAGCAAGCGATTGAAAATTTATTACATGATCGCACAGTACTTATTATAGCTCATCGTTTGTCAACTATTCAAAATGCAGATAAAATCATAGTGTTAGAAAAGGGACAAATTGCACAAGTCGGAACGCACGAACATTTACTGGGCCAAGAAGGACTGTACAAATACTTATACGATATTCAATTTAAAAATACGAGACATTCTTAGATGGTTGTGTTGTAATAAGGACTAAAATATAATTACAACGTAATATGAGGAATATAATAAGCGACTGTTTATTGGATGCGCAGGCTTGTTACAGATTGGAATCAAAATAAGCTGGAATAGAAAAACAGATTGTTCGACTTTATCTCCGCTCAAATTCGATCCTTTATTTACTGTATAAGTTCATCTTTAAACTCATCGTATAAGGCTTCAATATGATTCCGGGCAAACTGGATTTTTTTTACTTCTGTCTCATCACTAATATTAAGTGTGGCAGTGATCGGTTGATTCTCAAACAGACTGTGTAGAATATTTGAAAAATATTCAGCCGTATCAAACCTATTGTATTTTACGTTGGATTGGTACTCTTTCTCTCTCATTCTGTCTTTGTTACGCCAGTTCCGAACTGAAGTGAATCTTGAAATATTTTTTCGAAATCTTTTTATCCCTTTAGGAGGTACTTTTGATAGTGGACCAATTTTCAAAGAGGATAGCCCACCAAGATGACAAAGCGTTTTAGAGTTTATATATAATATTTTATTACCATGACTTTGCAAAAGTAAATTGATGATTTTTCCCGTATCGTAGGCGTTTTTTCTCAAACCCAGATCTACAATATCTTGTTTGAATTTTGGGGGTAATTTTTGCCAGCTAGAGTATTTATCAAAAGTAACTCCTGTATCTTTAAGTAATTGAGTTAATATCTTATTATTATAAATTGCAAAAAATGAACTGCCTAAGCAAAAATTATCGCTAGTCCAATGGAATCTTCCTCCCATTCGCATATTGGTTTTTTCTAATATTTGATCTTGTTCTGAAAGCCAGATGGCACTCCCGGAGAAAATCCCATTGTATTGGTTTAAATAAGGGGAAAATTCGTTCATGAATTTGCCTGTAGCAAATATATCTGAATCCATAAAGCAGAAATAATCAGATTCTTCTTTCTTTTGGAGATATGCTAAAGCATCTCCATGAAGTAACATTTCATCATATGGTAATACAAAATATTCCAACCGTGAATATTTTTCGCAAAATTGTTCTAACAGTTTCTTTTCTTTATTGCCACAGCCATTGATGACAATACGAAAATTGCAATCTGACCACTTTAAAAGACTTAGCACAAAAAGCCTCAAATACTTGGCGTTCCCTGGAGTGTAAATAATGTTGAATTTCAAATTCATATGTTTCTTAATTGGTTGTCTCGATTTTAAATGTACTGTTCGGGGATTCTTAGATTTAATCCACCTAAATAATTTATCTTAATTCTGAATTAACTCAAGTATTCGTTCGCTGCTCTTTCCATCCAAATGCTGATGGAACATCCTTTTTATCCGTTCCCGTTCCTCGGAATCTTTCCCGGGATTTATTAAATATTCCTGCGCTGTCTTAAGAAATTGTTTGAAATCATGAACTTTTTCACCAGGCGTCCATGAGTTATAATCTAAAACAATTCCACGGTGATAATCTTTTAAATCATAGGGTACGTAGATGATTGGTTTATTGCATAAAAGAAAATCTACAGCGATGGTAGAATAATCAGCGATGAGAAGGTCAACGGCTGGTAAAATTTCATTCGCATCAGCTAAAACAGAATGTGAAAAGTAAAAGACTCGATCATGATCAACAATCGATTCAACTTGTGTTTGATCACTGGCACCAAATTTATTTTCATTGTCATGAGTCCTTAATAACAAAATTGCTCGATTGTCAGCAAGAAATTGTTTTAACTGATCAACATGAAAATCATTAAAAGGAAAAAAAGAACTTGGAGAGATACTATCTTTCCATCTTCCTGCATCCCTATGAGTCGGGGCATATAGGATAACCTTTTCAAAATTAACTTTGGGATGAATTAAACTGTTAATAAGCTGGTAAAGGTTTTGCTTATTATTCAGATTGTTAATTACTATATCACTTCGTGGAACTCCTGTAACGACAAAATTATTTAGATTTACGTAATAGGCTGCAGAACGAGTATATTTTTCAATTTCCGAACACATAGTATAATATGTAACGGCTCTTCTTCGTTTAATTTCTCTTTTAATCGATTTACTGGAGGAGCGTATTTCTATTCCTGTTTTTTTTGTTCCAGGAACAAGGACGCCATGACCTATATTGATTATCTTGCGTCTTTTTGTTTTAGTATAACGTAAAATATGCCAGCAATCACTTGTACCAGCAATTATAATGGCGGATGAAGTCAAATAGTGATAAACATATTTAATATTCCCAATTAGGCCTTTTCTTAAAATAACATATTGTGGTGAGTATCCCCTGCAAAGGTTATTGTAGACATCTTCGGATTTTGTTATCCATATAGGATGTCCCCACTCGATCTCAATAAGATATTTAAAAAAATATTTTGGATTTCCATGAAAAAACCCACGCTTGTTATAGAATAAGACTTTCCTCTTCGACAAAGGAATAATTTTATTGATTAAAAATATTAGCGGCGACAATATAAAAAGTACGGCATTAAACATGCGTCTTATCTTTCCTTTTTGGTTTATACTGAAGTTGATCGCATATTGCTAAATCATCAAGACTCGAATCAAAATCTTTAACAGGTTTATGCCAATCACCAAACCTATCAGTCAAGTATTGTTCAACGTAAGACGGAATGAAATAATTTCTATTGTCCCAATAAATAGTATCAAGGTTTTCATGGTATTTTGCCTTTACTCTTTTTGGGGTAGCAGTATCAATCCAGTAATAATAATCACCAACCTTATATTTAACAAAAATGTCCAGATATAATTCCTGGAAATTGAATAGACGTAAATATTTTCGATGCAAAAACTTAACTTTTGCTACACGAAGTGTACCAGGTAATCGCCCGGTATTATCGTATCGCATACTGATTCGATATTTGAATGGAAATTTATTTTTATTGGCCAGAAATTTTTCTACATCTTCACCAGAAATACAGATATCAACATCATGATCCCAAGGCATCAATTCTTTATCCCGAATGATACCCAACAGTGTTCCAAAATCCAGCCAATATTTAATGTCGTATTTTTCAAGCAGTGAGGTCATTTCGGAGAGTAGCTTTTTTAATGCAATCAGATTTTTACCCTGTAAACGAACAACTCTCTTGAATTGCTTTGGATTTGTTCGGCGGGTTTTCCGTGTGAGATTAAGCATTGTTTTCTTATCGATAATAGCACCATCATCAGAATTAGTATCCCATTGGTTAACTACCTCGCGCCAATTACCATATCGAAGAGTCAAGTATTCCTCAATATTCCCTGGAGTGTAAAAGGTTTCTCCTGAAACATTAATTGTACCAAGATTCGAATAATATTCAGATAACACCTGTTTACATGCCAAACCGCTAACCCAGCGTGTATACTCTCCTTTATCAAACTTAAGGTTAATATTCAAACGAGAAGTCCAGTGCTTGAATGATACTCTCGGCGTGAAATATAACTTTGTGATATTCCCATCAATCCAACTATATCCAGATTTATCGTATTTCACATGAAGTTTATACCAAGGGGGAAAAGAGTTTTTTAGAGATAAAATATTATGCAAATATTTTGCAGGTACACTAATAGTGAGGTTTTTATTTGGATTGAATCGTCCATCCCTATAGAGACTTAACAATGTACCTGAATCAAGCCAAAAAGGTATCCCATTTTTATTGAAAATCTTTTTGGTATGTAACAGTAGCTTCATTGCTATCTTTTCTCCATAGTCGGCAATATTGCCATATGATGATTGTATATTTGCCCACGCATATTGGTGAACCTTAAGATATCGTACAAACTATTTGTTTCATGATATCATACAAACAGGGTAAAATTTACTGGAAAAGGATGCGTGCGTTATTGAAAAAAGTAAAATTGTTTAAAATGAAATTGAAGACTCTAAATAAACTTGAGACACATGAAGAATTACTTCAATACAGCAGGCAATATAAAACCTTATATTCAAATGAATTCAGAAAGTAATCGTTCGAATTAAATGACCATATCATCTTCCCCTAGTATTGCTTTTTTATATTTACATGGTATTCATCATTTATACCATAGTGCAATGACAGCAGTTGAACTTTCTAATATGCAAAATAAATACAAGATTGTATTGGTATCCTGTTCTCCAGAACACACGAGATTACTAAAGAATATTCAGAGTTTGTATCCAATCCAAAATACAATAATTAAAGAAATCCCGCTCCCATTTCGTTTTAAGTATTTAAATATAAAGAACAAAACATATCCGTCGCCATCTGATACAATGCCTAAAATTGCTCCATATCTTAGATCCGTTGATGGGGTTCTTGCCACATCGCATTCAACAGTAACTTCAGCAAAAAAATATCGGATTACCAACCCCAAACTTATATATCAGTATCATGGATGTGGAGATCGCAAATATGGGTTTGAACCGAATCTCGGGAATTATGATTTATTGTTGCTTCCTGGAGCCTATCATCAGCAGCGGCTTCATGATTCAGGTGTATTAGATAAAAAAAACACTGCAATAGTTGGGTGGCCCAAACTGGATTATCCGGTTGATGTAACCGGCTTAAAACAGCAATTATTTCCCAATGATAATCCAATTATTTTATATACGCCACATTGGAGCCCCCATTTGTCATCATTTGAAGCATGGTGCAGGCCACTAATGGATTATTTCAAGGCCAATAAGGAATATAATTTTTTATTTGCACCACATATTCAATTAAAACACTGGAAAAATAAATATAATTATGACTTGAATTTTGATGATTACCAGATGGAAAATATTCATATTGACCTTGGGAGTGAAGCGGGTGTTAACTCCTCCTATTTACGGATTGCCAACATTTATATGGGCGATGTTAGCAGTCAAGTTTATGAGTGGATTGCTATAAAACCCCGACCTTGTATTTTTACGAATGCCCATGGTGTCCAATGGGAAGATGATATTAATTATCGACATTGGAGATATGGTCCGGTTATGAATAATATTTCAGAACTAAAGGGTATACTGCAATTATTAATAGAGGACAAATCGTATATCGATTATCAGAAAAACCATATTCCACAATATATTGATATTTCAGCTAATAAATATTCCATTCGCGCCGCGGAAGCAATATATAATTTTGTATCAAAATAAAATAATGAAGCTTCAAAAATATTCTCCCCATAAAACTATAAACATTTGTGTTGCGTGAAACACAGCCATTTTTAAGAAACGTAATAGGTCGATGGTTATAATTTGAAATTTCTTCTATTAGTAACGAAGCCATATTCCATTGGAATTTTAGAACCAGTATATCAATACCTGATAAAATCCAGTTTGGGTGAAGTACGTTGGTTTCTTGGAAAAAATGTGCAAAATCAGCAACTATTAGGTATAACATTAACAACAAATGAGGAAGTGCATGAATTTAATCCGGATGTTGTTTTAGTTCCTGGCAATGTTGTTCCTGATTTTTGGCCAGGGATAAAAGTCCAGATATTTCATGGTTTGGGTGAAGAGAAAAAGGGACATTATCGGATCACCGGTTTTTTCGATTTGTATTGTACACCGGGACCTCACATGACTCAAAAAATTAATGCACTGGAGCAAAAGCACAAATCGTTCTTAGTAAAGGAAACGGGCTGGCCTAAACTTGATGCAATCTCACAATATTCAAGTTCAGAAAAAGCACATGAGTCATGCCAATTTGAAACAAATGATCCCATTATTTTGTATGCGCCAACATTTAGTCCACGGTATACATCTGCACCCGCACTCATTCCACAGATTCGTTCATTGATAGACAAACCGTTGAATTGGCTTATAAAGTTTCATGATCTAATGGATAAGGATTTGGTCAAAATGGCCAAAAAACTTGAGTGTGAAAACATTAAAATTGTGGAATCAAATAATATAATTCCATTGATGGCTGAATCTGATATTCTGATAGCCGATACTTCATCGGTGACATATGAATATCTTTTGTTCAATAAACCTATAATCACCTATAAGAGTACAACACGGATTGATAAAGGATTAAATATTGATTTACCAGAAGAAATATTCGGAGCGATTGTACGATCAATGGAAGACCCCAACGAATTCTCAGAAGCACGAAAATCTTACTTAGCGGATTTACACCCTTACACCGATGGAAAATCATCAGAACGATTGATTGAAACCATCCTTAAAATTATCAGGGAAAATCAACTCACCGGCCTGAAAAAGAAAAATCCCGGATGGGTGCGGAAACGGCAAGCAAGAAAACAGTTCTCACAATGAAAATCCTATTTGAACACCATCATTTATACTATTTACCGCAATTTTTACCGATTATTTATAAATTTAATAAAAATGGTTCGCATGATATCTCAGTATCAATTAATCAAAACGTCCCGGTTAATGAAAAAACATTGTTTTATAAAGAATGTAAATCTTTAAAACTAAATATTATTCGATCTGAAAATGAGAAAGAGAGGAAACAGTTTATAAAAAGTGAAAAATTCGATATCATAATTGCAGGAAATAAGGGGTATCTTGAAGCCATTGCAGCAAATAACACATGTGTTGTACTAGTATACCATGGCATCGGATTAAAAAAATCTTATTACAATGATATTTCTCCCCGTGTTGACATTCTTGCCGTGGAAGCACCAAGTCGATTGCCTTCACTAAAAGGATTGTCCATTCATCCAATTGTTTCGGGCTTTACAAAGCTGGATGCTCTTTTTTCTGATAGAAAGATCAATGATAAAGAAACTGGAGCTATTCATTTTGAAGATAATTATCCAACATTTCTTTATGCACCAACCTTTTACCCATCATCGTTGGAAAAAACGATCCCAATTCTTGCTGAGTCAAAGCTGAAAGTAAATGTTTTAATAAAACTGCATCAATTTAGTTGGACAAAATCTAAATACCGTCACCATGTTCGTTTAATAAAATCTGCAGAACAGCGAAATATAAATATTAAACTGGTTCCAGAATCATACTACAATATTGTACCATTATACCCTATTGTTGATGGACTCATTTCAGACATTTCTTCTACAATGTTTGAATTTCTTGCAGTAAATAAACCCATAATACAAACCGATTTTTACACGTTAAGGAAAAAGCATCAATTATTCCCATGGTTAATAAATAAACGATTAGATTTTAAAAGATTGGGAGAAGTTGATTTTACAATCAAAGCAAATTCTCCAATAGAAATTGAAAGGGCAATAAAACAATCCCTTGAGAATTCTGGAGAACATGATAAAAATCGATTAGAAGCGCAGAATAAATTTTTATATAAGGTTGATGGGAAAGCCTCCGAAAGGCTCATTGAAGGTATTTTAGAGTACCTGAAACCATAATCTGCTCATATGAATTATGTTCTATTGCCCCTAATTTTACCTCCATTATGAAAGCACTTATTTTATCCGCAGGCGTAAGCCGAAGATTATATCCCCTCACTTACAATCAACCGAAATGTCTACTGGAAGTTGGTCCCAAACGTATTCTTGATTATCAATTATCAGCACTACTTGAACTGGGAATTACTGAAGTGACGATGGTTTTGGGTTACTATCGGGAACGCATAATGGAATACATTTCAGAAAATTATCAGAAGATTATTCTAACTCCGGTTATTAATCACCATTATTTTGAGACGAATACAGCGTATTCTGTGAATATGGCTATTTCTCATGTATTTGATGCACCATTTTTGTTAATGAATGCGGACGTTGTGTATCCAAAAGCATTGCTCCAGCAAATCATTTCATCGAAATTTCAATCTGCCTTGGCAGTCGAAATAAAAAAATGTGGTCGCGAAGAGGTTAAAGTAATTGAAGGAAAAGACCAAAGGATTGTAGCTATTGGAAAGGATATTATTCAGGAAAATTCCCTGGGAGAATTTATCGGTGTTGCAAAATTTTCGTCCGAATTTGGTCAATCATTTTCACATTCATTGAAAGCATTAGTTGAAGCGGGTGGTAATGCGGATTATTTTGAAGCAGCTATTCACCCGTTATTAGATTTTACAGATATTTATTATGAGGACATTACACATTTTCCATGTATCGAGATTGATTTTAAAGAAGATTTGGATAATGCCCGCGATATCATTTCTACTAAATGGTATCAATGATAAATAGAGAATTCTGTGCCTAAAATATATCCCTTTCGTGCCTGGTATTATAATCCAGAAAAAATTGCAGATCTAAGCCAAGTTGTATCTCCACCATACGATGTAATCTCCAAGGATGACCAGAGCAAATTGTACGATTGTTCCACTTACAACTTTTCACGAATAATCTTAACAAAAGAGACCGGAGATGAGCGGTATCCAGTGGCTGCTTCTACCCTTGATCAATGGGTAAATGAGGCGGTTGTCATTCAAGATTTGTATCCGGCAATCTATTTAATTGAACAAACCTATTTGTTAGATGGTACTGAAATAATCCGCACAGGAATTATCTCAGAATGTGAACTCGAACCGTTGGGAGAAGGAATATTCCCTCACGAACAAACCATGGAGAAGCATATTGAAGATCGTTTTCGTCTGATGGAAGAAACACAGACAAATACGGGTCAGATCTTTATGAGTTATAGCGATGAAGATCGCGTTATTGAATCCATTTGGGAAGAGTTGAAAGATACTCCTTCGTGGCAAAATTGCCGAACTGATGATGGTGTAAATGTGCGAATGTGGGCAATTAGAGATAGCAATAAAGTTCACACTATTCAAATGACATTGAATAACTCAAAAGCTATAATTGCCGATGGACATCATCGGTACAAAACGGCACTACGATATCAAAATGAACATAAAGATGTTAATGGTAGTAACCGGGTCATGGTCACGTTAGTGAATTCATATAATCCCGGGATGCTTGTATTACCGACCCACAGAATAATTAACGATGTACACAGTTCTCCTGAAGAAAATTTATCAAGAATTAGTACGAAGTTTGAGATTCAAAAGGTTGATAAGGTTGAGGATGCATTAGAAATATTAAGTGGAGATAGGATTCAATTTGGATTAGTTCATAAACCAAGTAATCAGGGTTGGGTACTAACCTATATTGACAAATCTGTCCAATTAGATGTGATAGTATTTCATGATTTAGTATTAAAAGTTGGTTTTGATTTAGATACTACAAAATCAGAAGATATTTCTCATTTTTCCTATTTACGTGGTACTTCCTCACCAATAGAATTCATTGAAAATGAGAAATTTGAATGGCTAGGTTTGGTAAAACCACCGACACTAAAACAAATATTTGATATTGCTGAATCAGGGGGAGTAATGCCTCAGAAATCCACTTATTTTTATCCCAAGATGTATTCAGGCATTCTATTTCGAAAATTTTGACTTTAGTTGGAATTTTGTATTTGAGTTTTCCTTAGTCTTAAAAATAACCATGTAAAGAAGCTAAGGAATAAAAGAAAAAACAGAGCAAAACTTAGTTTAATCATCGGTGAAGTGGATAATCCAATGGGATTATCTGGATGGAGTATTTTTTGGTTATTAGGTATTGATAGAATATAAAAAATCCCAGGGAGACAGTATAAATAACGCATCATTTTAATTTTTGGAAATAAATTGATGAAAACAATCGACAAAACCGTAATAGTAATAAATATGATTGATGTCTGAAGATGGGGTTCCTGCCAGTAAATTGATCCCCATGCAATTTTTGCAGAAATAAGACTAATTATAAAACCGACAGAATATGAACTTATCGCCAAAAGACCAATAAGAGAGATATCATCAAAGCTGTAAATCTTATTTTTTAATATTGGAGAAACTAATAATAAAATAGTCACCAATATAAGTCCTCCGCTTCCACACCAAATTAAGGATACATGTAAATAAACATATTTAATAGTCGAACCTAACGAGTTTTCGTTCGGCGAAACGGCAAGGAATAGGATTAATAGAGCTATAAACGCCATAATCCATTTTAAGTTTTCATTTTGTTTCAATGTTTTCAGCTCTTGTTTAATTGAATAAACTTATCATTTCTATACAATAAAGCACACTAAAGATATATGACATTATGCAGTACTTTATAGAGCGGATAATTCGTAAGATTGAACCAGTATTTGATTAATTGTCATAAATAAGACAAATATATCCTGTTTTACTCGATTTAAATGCACTGAGTCAGGTAAATTCTATCAATACATTATATCAAAATAAAGGAATTACAATGATTACCAAAAAACAGGCTCTCGATTATCACCAAGAGGGTCGACCCGGTAAAATTGAAGTTATTGCAACAAAATCAACCATTTCACAATTGGACCTATCATTAGCATATACACCAGGTGTAGCAGAACCGTGTAGAGAAATTGTAAAAGATCCATTAAAAGCCAATCTTTATACAGCTCGTGGTAACCTTGTAGCAGTTATTACCAATGGAACAGCCGTCTTGGGATTAGGTGACATTGGACCTCTAGCCGGAAAACCAGTAATGGAAGGGAAAGCTGTACTATTTAAACGGTTTGCTGATATTGATGTCTTTGATATTGAATTAGATACTCATGATTCAGAAAAGCTAATACAAGCCGTTAAATTGATGGAACCGACTTTTGGCGGGATCAATCTTGAAGACATTAAAGCACCAGAGTGTTTTGAGATTGAGCGCCGATTGGTTGAAGAAATGAATATTCCGGTTTTCCATGATGATCAACATGGAACGGCTATCATTTCAGCTGCCGCATTAATAAATGCCGCAGAACTGGTTGGTAAAAAACTTGAAAATATTAAAATGGTCGTTAGTGGTGCAGGTGCCGCAGCTAGTTCCTGTGTAAAGCATTATACAAATTTTGGATTGAAACTTGAGAATGTCCTTGTAGTAGATAGTAGTGGCGTGATTTATAAAGGTCGCGAAAAGGGGATGAATAAATATAAAGATATATTCGCAGTAGAAACGGAAGCTCGCACTTTGGAAGATGCCATGAAAGGTGCTGATGTTTTCATCGGTCTTTCACGAGGTGGATTAGTGAGTCAGGCTATGATCAAATCAATGGCCAACGATCCCATAGTTATTGCAATGGCTAACCCTGATCCGGAGATCATGTATGATGATGCAAAGGCCGCTCGATCAGATATTTTAATGGCAACCGGAAGATCTGACTATCCTAATCAGGTTAATAACGTTCTTGGATTTCCATTTATTTTTCGCGGTGCGCTTGATGTCCATGCGACCAAAATAAATAAGGAAATGAAAATGGCGGCAACGATTGCACTAGCTAATTTGGCCAAGGAAGATGTTCCTGATGAAGTTGCACAAGGATATGATATAGATCGTCTTGAATATGGGAGAGATTATATAATACCAAAACCACTCGATCCTCGAGTGCTAACTCACGTTGCATCAGCTGTCGCACAAGCGGCAATGGATTCCGGAGTAGCTAAAACTCAGATAGAAGACATGGAAGCCTACAGGGACTCATTAGAAGCGCGCTTAGGAAAATCACGAGAACTCCTTCGGACAATTATTCATAAAGCACAAAGGAATCCAAAACGAATTGTTTTCCCTGAGGGCGAATCGAGCAGAGTTATTCGTGCTAGTCAGCAAATTGTAGCACAGAATATTGCCCATCCAATTTTATTGGGTAAACCAAAAGTGATACACAAAATAGCTGAGGAGCTGCACGTTGATTTAAAGGGCGTTGATATCATAAATCCAATGAAAGATGCAAGACTGGACAAATACATGACTGAAATGTATGAGAAGCGTCAGCGGAAAGGTATGACAAGACGTCGGGCCGATGTTTTAATGAAAAGGCGCAACTATTTTGGATCAATGATGGTTAATATGGGTGATGCAGATGGTATGGTATCTGGGATAGCCCAAAACTATGCCAATGTTCTTCGACCGGCTTTGCAAGTGATGGGTGTAAAAAAAGGAATTCATAAGGTTGCCGGTCTTTACATTCTGGTATTTAAAAACAAAATAAAATTTCTCGCAGATGTTACAGTGAATATCGATCCTACTGTTGAAGATATAGCTGAAATTGCCCTACTGACCGCTGAAGAAGTAAGAAAATTTGGCGTTATACCCAAAATAGCTTTATTGAGTTTTAGCAATTTCGGTAGTGCAAGACATCCGCAATCTATTAAAATGGAAGAAGCCACAAAGATCATCAAAGAAAAAACTCCCGATTTAATTGTTGATGGAGAAATGCATGCAGATGTAGCAGTATCTACTTCTTTGCTCAAAGATCACTACCCATTTTCATTATTGCAGGAAGAAGCAAATACGTTAATTTTCCCAGAGCTTAATTCAGCAAATATTGCCTACAAATTGCTCAAATCACTCGGGAATGCAACGGCTATTGGTCCTATTTTGATGGGGTTCGAAAAACCGGTAAATTTACTTCAATTTGCAGCCAGTTCAGTTGACGATATAGTTAATATGGCAGCAATCACGGTAATAGAAGCACAGACAAAAGAGAATAAGTAACAGGTTTTATTATAATTAATCCATAGGGGAAATGTGACTCCTGAAGTCAAATTCCTTCTATCTTTTCGAAAGGGGAAAGAAATGTCAAAACTATTAAATACGCTAAAGAAAAAAATTCCTGATTGGCGCTACGAAGTAAAACAAGTCATTGAGGAAAAAGGTCAAGATATCATCAGTAATGTCACTGTCTCTCAGGCCTATGGCGGAATGCGTGGCATCAAAGGATTGGTGTGTGACACTTCTGCGGTTTCTGCTGATACAGGATTAATAATCAGAGGATTCCCGCTTTTAGAAATCACTAAAATTTTACCTGAAGAGGTTTTCTTTTTACTGTTGACGGGCGAACTACCAGACGACGAAGGATTAAAAGATTTACAGAATCAACTGACAGAACATGGAGAAGTCCCAGATTATGTTTGGGATGTATTAAGTGCGATGCCGAAAGATTCCCATCCAATGGTCATGTTTAATACGGCAATCCTGGTAATGGAAAGAGAATCTATTTTCAAAAAACGCTATGATGAAGGATTGCAAAAACAAGATTATTGGAAAGCCATACTTGATGATGGAATTCGCTTAGTAGCGAAGCTTCCAAATATTGCCGCTGGTATTTATAGAATGCGATTTGATAAAGGTTCGCGAATTGAAATTGATAAAAGCTTGGATTGGGGTGCAAATTTCGCACACATGATGGGCTTGGATGATCCAACTGGTGACCTCAAAAAACTAATGCGACTTTATCTTATGCTCCATTGCGATCATGAAGGTGGTAATGTTTCAGCTTTTAGCGCTTTAACAGTGGCATCAGCATTATCTGATCCTTATTACTCAGTTTCTGCAGGATTAAATGGTTTAGCTGGGCCTCTCCATGGATTAGCCAATCAAGAATGTTTGAAATTTGTACTGGAGATTCGCGACCATTTCAAAGGCGTTCCTACGGATGAAGAATTAACTGACTTCACTTGGGAAAGACTTAATAGTGGTCGTGTTATTCCAGGATATGGTCATGCAGTTTTACGGTGCCCAGATCCACGATTCACGGCGTTTATGGAATTTGGGAATGAGCATATCCAAAATGATGATGTTTTCTCAATAGTACAAAAAATATTCAACATTGTACCAGAGGTACTAAAAGAACAAGGGAAGGCAAAAAATCCTTGGCCAAATGTTGATGCTGCGTCTGGGGCATTACTTTACCATTATGGATTAACAGAGTTCAGTTTTTATACTGTACTATTTAGTATTTCCCGTGCCATGGGTATGGTATCACAGATGGTAGTAAATCGTGCACTTGGTATGCCTATCACACGACCTAAATCAGTCACTACGGATTGGATCAAGAATCAGTAGATTCATATGTGCATATTAAAAACTATGTAAAGATAATCATGGGTCTTTCTTTAATCATTTGTATTGTCACTGGGCAATCATTTGAAAAAGAGACTTATCAGGTAATCCGCGTCTGGAATCCAACCTATTCTATGTTAGAAGAATTACATAGTGTAGGGATACCCATAGATCATTCTTATAGTGAAAGCGGTCAATTTATTGAATTGGTCGCGAGAGATGATCAAGTGGAAAGGATTGACTCTCGTTCCATCGTATTTGATATAATTATTGATGACTTGGGCGCTTGGACGAAATCCCAAAATAAACCTGCAGTACAGCGAGAGTTTCCTCTGGGATCCTTACAAGGGAATTATACATTCGATGAGGCCGTCGCCCGAATGGATACTTTTTCATTGATCTACCCAAATATCGTATCCGAAAAAATGAGTATAGGACAAACGATTGAGGGACGTGATATATGGGCATTCAAAGTATCAGATAATCCAGATTCAAATGAAACAGAACCGGAAGTACTCTTTACAGGTTTAACGCACGCCCGTGAACCATTGGGGATGATGAATTTATTTTACTACGTTCAACATCTCTGTGAAAATTATGATGTTGATGATGAAGTAACATTTCTTGTAAACCAACGGGAATTATGGTTTGTACCGATACTTAATCCAGATGGATATACATGGAATGAAAATTACTATAATCAAAATGGATCCCCAGGATATCATCGAAAAAACAGACGAGATACTGGATGCGGAACTGGTACATCCCGCGGTGTTGATTTAAATAGGAATTATGAATACGATTGGGGAGCAGATGATAACGGATCGTCTCCCGATCCATGTTATACAACATTCAGAGGGTCGGCTCCATTTTCGGAGCCTGAAACTAGCCATCTCAGGGATTTTGTTTTGGGACAAGATTTCCAAAATATTATGCACTATCATGCTTATGGCAATGTGTTAATTCATTCATTTGGCAGCGGAGATTATCCTCCGGAACCAGACTATTCAATGATTACTGAAATTGGGGAATGGATGACAACGGAAAATGAATATTCTGTTGGTACTGGTACAGAATTGCTTGGTTATGGTGTAAATGGTGATGCGGTAGATTGGTCGTATGGCACCTTGGGCTTATTATCCTATTTGCCAGAGATAGGTTCTCCTTCGGATTATTTTTGGCCATCAGAAAATCGTGTTTTACCCTTATGTCAGGATCAATTATATCAAAATAAGATATTTTCATTGGTTGCTGGAAGTGATCCAGCCCTCGTAGATGTTGAATATTCCACATCGACTACTGGTGCAGGGGGATTTATCAGTTTCATTCTCAGTATCCAAAACCGTGGCTTGTTACCATCTAACGGTGAAGTTAATATTGATATTGAAGTGCTAAATGATTTTGTGTCAATCATTAATATTTCTGATACAATAAGATATTTAGGGTCTCGCGAAATACAGGAAGTTCAAGTTGATTGTGTCATCCCTTTTGACGCAATTGAAGGCGAAGATTCAGGTTTTCAGGTAACCGTTAATGACAGTCTTAGTTTACCGCATAATGAAATCGTTATTTTCAGAGTGGGCTCGCCTGCTGCATTACCTGGGGATATTGTTACCGATTTAGCACAAAATATATTTGATGTACAGGCACTTGCAGAAATATTATTAGAAAATGGAGATATATCCAATTTTATGGAATATATCGCAGACTTAAATAGCGATGGAAACATCACGATAGAAGATTTAATAGAATTAGTAAATATTATTATGGAGATTGAATGAAACGATTAGTTTGTTTAACAATTTTAGGTTTTGGGTATTTATGCGCCAATTCTACGGTATCACCTTCTGTATATACTTCAGGCAATCGCGGAGATAATCAATATCGTGTTTGGATTTATTTTGACTCAAAAGATGGCACCCAGACTTTACCGTTAAATGAAAAAACTATTGCTAGACGATCAAAATCAAGTATTACGAGTCAACGTTGGGAAGATATACATGTTAGCCAAAGCTATATTGGTGAGTTGGAAGAAATAGGAATTAACATTATCCATCAAAGCCGGTGGTTTAATTCTGTTTCAGCTATTGTGACGCAAGAACAATTGCATCATTTGGATCAATTTCAATTTATAGATAAAATCGAACCTGTATTGAAGTATAAGCGAAAAAATCTAATCGAATCAACAACAGGTAAAAATCCCGTTTCATTTCGCGCTGACACATTACGTTACGGTGTATCGTGGGACCAAATTGAACAAATTCAAGTGCATACAGCACACGATAATGATTATTTTGGGTACGGAATACGCATACTTGTTATGGATACAGGTTTCTGGTTGGAACACCAGGCTTTTGATCATCTTAATCTCATTGCACAATGGGATGTTATCAATGATGATTCGGTTTGTGCGAATGAGACGACTGAAGAATCATCTTGGAATCAGGATAGGCATGGAACGATGGTGCTCTCAACCATGGCTGGATATTGGCCTGATACACTAATCGGACCAGCGTATAGTGCAGAATATCTTTTAGCAAAAACTGAAGATGTAACCCAAGAAATTGAGGCTGAGGAAGATAATTATGTTGCGGGATTAGAATGGGGTGAAGCCAATGGTGCCGATGTAGTTTCAACATCATTAGGATACCTGGATTGGTATACATATTGCGATTTAGATGGTGAAACAGCAGTGACTACCAATGCCATTGATATTGCCGCTGGATTGGGAATGGTCTGTGTTACTGCAATGGGGAATGAGGGTGCTTATCCAGCACCTAACGATCCATGCAACGATCCTATAACTTATTATATGATAGCTCCGGCAGATGCTGATTCAGTTATTTCTGTTGGTGCTGTAACTAGTAGTGGAACACTTTCCTATTTCAGTTCTCACGGTCCAACATATGATGGCAGAACAAAACCCGAAGTGTGTGCACGTGGTTCTCAAACTTATTGCGTTTTACCGCATACAAATGGTTATACATCCGCGAATGGAACCTCTTTAGCCACACCTCTGGTTGGAGGCGTAGCTGCAGTCATTTTAAGCGCTCATCCAGATTGGGATGCTATGACAGTCAGAGAAGCAATGATGATGACAGCAACCCAAGCGGATAATCCTGATAATGATTATGGTTGGGGAATTGTTCAAACATGGGACGCCATCCAATATGAACCGACTCAATCGTTGGAACCTAGTGGAACGATTCCTGAATCGTATGCGATTTCATCTGTGTATCCAAATCCATTTAATCCGACAATTAGTATAAATATCAATGCTCCAATTGATGAAGAAATTATGGTGTCAGTTTTTGATTTGAATGGAAGGCGAATATCTGACTTATTCGCTGGCAGAATTTCCAATGGAACCAAAGAATTTTCATGGAATGCACAAGAAATGTCATCAGGGATTTATATTTTGAAATTACAATGGGCTGGAGGGTCCAGTATCAGAAAAGTAACACTCCTAAAATAAGTGTTCGTACAATAATACTGGCTTTATTTGTTTCATCTAGAGTATAATTACTAGGCGAAAGGAATTCACTTGATTTCTTATTAGAATGGAGTCAAATTGAACCTCACCCGATCAACAGATCAATGAATAAATCAATCCAGATATTACTCTTTATTGCTATCAGTGTCTTTGGAATCTCGGGCTATGCTGAAGAAGTACCCATCATTCTTGAAGACCATGTTGAGTTAAGCACCTATTCTGATTCAAAATCTATCTTGCTTGATTGGTCAATACCAGACGGAATTGTGGTCAGTAAAATTACCGTTTATCGAACAGAAGATTATACATCGCCATTCACCTCAATAGCTGAAATATATGAGAACACAAATCGATATCTTGATAGTTCTATTATTCCGGGACAACGATATTTCTATTTAGTTGAGTTAGAGGGAATTGACGGAATTATATATGGAAGTTCCAGCGAACATCCAGCCTTCAACAGGTTGAAAATCCCAGATGATATTGAAGGGGAAATTCATAATAATGAAATAGTTTTTAATTCTTGGAATGAAATCTACCAACAGGCACTTCAAGATATTGGTGAATCACAAATTGCTCAAATACTTCCCCATTTTAAAGCCTTGATTCAAAATGATTCGTTAGATTTAGAAGCTTTATCTAAATATGGCTCAATTCGAGAACTATTTGAAATTGAATTATATACCATAATGGAATCAATAGATTCGTTGGTCATTGATTTTGAAACAGCAATTCAGGAATCGGAGTCCACTTATCGAAACTATTTGCTAATGACTCCAGCAGAATGGGAAAATGAACTGAGTCATGCAAAAGAATATTTATCAGAACAGATAGATGTTATACAGGACAATATTCAACAATTTCAGGATCATGTTACGACGCTTCCCCCAATCAGAATTTCCGCTTTAAGCCGATTGAATTCTGATCTTGTCGTTGTTGATCTTGAACTTATTACATTTCGTGATAATCAGATTTTTCTTATGTATAAAGATCAGGGGATTGAAGTGATTATTCCTGACACACTGAGTGCCAACAGAAAAATTCAAGTACAGATTCCTGAATATTGGTCTTCAGTCGACATTGTTTATAATGGACAAATATTGGACCGTAGATCTATCGACTTCCATGATTCAGGATATAAAATTGATGTTTTCAATAATATTATCCCAAACCGTTTTATGGAAGAACAAAGTAACGCAACAGATTACTTTATTAATGAATTGGGTTACAATTCAGAAACAAATCAATTATCAATTGAGTTATATGTCCCCGCTGGAATTAATCCCAATTATAATATTACAATCAACGATTCAATTCTCTGGACAATAAATGAATTGTCTTCATACGAAGACGTATATATTGATAGTGTATTCACGCTTGTGAATCCTGATACGAACCCAACATTTTGGATTCATGGATATCAGGCGCACGAAATCAATGAAGCTGTATGGAATGAAAGCATCATATTATCATATGATGAACAGACACATATTGCACGAAATCCAAATGGCAAGATGTGGAAAGAAGCGCAATGGACATCCTTTGGGAAGTCTAATGAGAAAGAAGCGTATGAGACGCAAAAATTAGCTGTCCCGGAAGTATTTGCTCTTTATCAGAATTATCCCAACCCATTTAATAGCGGTACAACTATTTCATTCGATTTATTACAAGATGCTACCGTAACGCTTCATATTTCTGACGCAACTGGTCGTGTTGTGGAGTCCTTTATAGAACAATTGCCACTTAATAGTGGTCGATATTCATATCAATGGCTCGGTGCTCATCATGCCAGTGGAGTATATTTTTTCACCGTTTATGCCGAAATCGACAACTTTTTGCCTGTGTCATATAGTCGGAAAATGATCTACTTGAAATAAAATATACTATTATTTTCTGTATCTCTTTCTTATAATTAATCCTTGAAACTTGAACCTTTTACCTTGAAACTCCGCATAACAACATGAAGAAGATTATACTCATATCGTGGATTATATTTCTCACAGGATGCGCTACCCATCCCCAAGTTAGTACTACTAGGATGAAAAAGGGTGATACTGAACGAGGTTGGGTGTTTTCAGTGGAAAATGTTCTTCCGTACTATTATTATCGTACAGCGTTGACCGATCAAAGCAATCTTGGATTTCGAATGGGTGTCTTGGTTGGAGGAGCCGGTATTGATTATAGCCGTTTGTTATATTCAAAAGAAAATAAATGGGATGTATTAAATCTGGCATGGAGTTTTAATCCAAATTATAATATTGATGCCACATACTATAAATTTTATCAAGGGAAGCAAAAAGGCGAAAAGTCGCCATTCGTTTTTTGGTGGGGACTTCGCGGAATGTATATTCCTGTTGGTGTAAGCGGTGGAACGAGTACGCGGATGGGATTACTATTTGGGATGCAACCATGGGCACGAACTGGTTTTGAGATAGGGTATTTCCATGACTCAAGTGCCATGCCACTTGGGAAGGTTTTTAGTCCTAGTTGGAAATGGGATGATCCAGAGAATATAACTCGTTATGGAGATACACCGCATATTTCTGATTCTGGATTGCCCTCGGAATATTCACGATTAACAGGAATATCCATCAGATTCTATATAATGACGGGAAAAAAGGTTAATGGATCTAAGCCATAGAAAGACAATTTTACGAAAAATTAGTACAGGATTATATATTGTAACAGGAATGACCCACGATGGTCCCACAGGTGCTGTTATTTCATTTTTGACTCAAACCTCTATGGATCCGCCACTTATTACTCTGGCCATGCGGGCGGATTCAAGTATATATAGTGCTGCAAAAAAGGGAAATACTTTAGCGATCCACTTTCCCTCCAGGGATCAACAAGATATGGTAGCATCTTTTTTCAAAATTAAAAAAATAGATGAGAACCTAATCAATGGTTATCGTTATTCATTGAATGAAAGAAATATTCCATTATTGGATGATTCTCCAATGATTCTTGAAGTAATAGTCAAAGAAATTGTACCAGAAGGTGACCATCATATTTTCATCACTGAAGTCACCAATACAATTCTCCGTGAGGATAGTGATATCCTGTCCATGCATCATACCAATTGGCATTATGGCGGTTAATCACCGCAATGGTTAAACAAAACCTCAAGCAGCAATTTAACGCTGCACTTTTGGGCGGAAACGACCTCCCTGTGTTTTTGCGTACCTGTCTTGATCTCGCAATGTTGTGTGAGTCAAATACTGAAATCCATCCTATCATTTTCGTCAATGCATTAAAAAACATTATTGGTGATAACAAAGAAAACCCACCAGTGTATTTATTAGAATACCTGTACACTACAATCGACAAAATTGAATCTGTTCATGAGGATAATACCATTCTAAATGATGTTGGCAGTGGCGGAATTACAAATCCCATATTTATTATGGACATGGAGGATGCTATTCAGGAAAAAGAATGGTCAACCGCTGAGAAGCATGCTGCTTCATTATTTCTTGCAGCTGAGCATAAAGGTTCGGTTCTAGAAATTTTAACGGAATTGGGATTACAACGTGTAGAGCACCATGCTTCATTTTTTTACCATTTACAGCGAAGCACTATATTCTATCAAGCAACGAAGCAACATTGGACTGGGATAAAATCAGCGATAAACCATCTAAAGCAATATCCGATACCTGAGCCACACACAAGAACGCCAGTAACGCCCGAGGAGATATTCCCGCAAATAATTAGTGTCGGGAGTACTAATGATATTATAACATTTGCAGCATGTTGGCGATTGTGGGAATTGGAATCAGTTCGCCAAAATGGATTTCGACGTGAAATATCTCATTGGCTTACTACAAAGAAAAATGACAATCATAAAAATTCATCTGTTGAGCCAAATCCTAAACAAAAATACGATAACCCTGATTATATTGAGTTGGCTGAACGCATCATTAAACTTGAATTACATCAGAATGAAACCTGGCATAGGATTGCAGTGTTGGAAGCGATTCGGTTTTTATGGAAAAAAAGTGATAATAAATTCCAGTCCCATCTTTCAAATTATATAGATAATCTTATTAAATGAAAATTGATAATTATACATGTTATAGCATAGAAACCAGTCGATTTGGCTTAGATGGTGGAGCCATGTTTGGAATTATTCCTAAAACGATGTGGGAAAAAGAGGCTCCAGCAGATAATCGTAATCGCATTGAAATGGTCACACGATCATTATTGTTAATAAGTGATGACAAGAAAATTATTATTGATACAGGTAACGGATCCAAATGGCAGGAAAAATTTAAAAAGATTTATTCAATTGATACTGATACAGTGAATATGGAATCATCTCTGGCAAAGGTTGGATTATCACCTAATGATATCACGGATGTCATTTGTACACATATGCACTTTGATCATATTGGTGGAAATACAACAATTGAAAATAATAAAATCATCCCCGTTTTTCAGAACGCGACGCATTGGTTTAGTCAAGACAATTGGGATTTAGCCAATTCCCCTTCTGAAAAAGACCAGGGAAGTTTCATGGAAGCTGACTGGAAAGTCCTTGCCGAAAATGGGATGGTGAAGTTAATACCCGGAACAGAATCCTTTCTACCGGGAATAGACATTTTAGTGTCCAATGGACATACATTGGGACAGATTCACCCAATCATCCGTGGCAATAATCAAACGTTGATGTATTGTGGTGATCTCATTCCCATGTCTGCTCATATACCCATTCCATGGATCATGGCATATGATATACAGCCCATGATCACAATTCAGGAAAAGCGCGAATTATTACCAAGGATTGTGGACGAAAATTGGATATTATTTTTTGAACATGATCCCAATGTAGAAGCGTGTACTGTCGAATTTGATGGACGGCATTATCACCGGAAAGATAAAATTGTTTTCACAAAGTAATTCCAAATTGTTCAATGCTGGTTTAAACGCATTCCAAGCTGGAGATTATTATGAGGCGCATGAACAATGGGAAGAATTGTGGTCTGATCCATCGCTTCAGGATCGGCATTATGTGCATGGATTAATTCAAGTAGCTGTAGCCCTATTTCATGCACAACAAGACAATCTTAATGGATCTCGCAGTATGATTGATAAGGCATTGACAAAATTAACAAAGACGCCAGACGTGTGGAATTCCATTAAACTAAATGATTTTGTAAAAGCTAGTCAAAAGTGGAAAAAACATGTTCATGAAATTTCCAAAACCGAAGAATGTAATAATTTACTCAACCCTAAAATTGAAATAACCCGCCATGCTTAATGTATGTTTATTTATTAAAGATTTTGAATTAGGTACACGTATTGCTGAAAGATTGACAGTTCAACGTGCGAAAATTGAATTTGTTGATAGTCTTGATTCTCCTGCGATCAAAACAGCTGATCTTACTATTGTTGATTGTGATTTAGGTGAACAGGGAACGGTGTGGTTTATGTCTCAATTACGATATAAAAATCAAAACCAGATGCTCATGGGTTATATGAAAATCATCCAAAAAGAAATTCATGACAAACTCACTGCTGCCGGATGTGAACTTATTATCCCGCAATCATCTTTGGTGAAAAATATTCATTCCATTATGAAAATGATACGAAAGCATGAAGACTGATAACCAAACATCGAGAGATCGCGCAGAAGAATTAGTCACACGGTTGAGGAAAGCGTATCCTGATGCAACGTGCTCATTACATTATACAACTACCCATGAATTATTAGTAGCGACAATTCTCTCATCTCAATGTACTGATCACCGTGTTAATCAAGTAACGCCCGATTTGTTTAAAAAGTACAAATCGCCAAGTGATTTTGCGTATGCAGATACTGTTGCGTTAGCAAAAGATATCCATTCCTGTGGTTATCACAATCAAAAAGCAAAAGGAATCATCGGAGCCAGTCTTATGATTGTGGAGGAGCATGATGGGAAGGTTCCAAATTCGATGGATGATCTGGTAAAACTTCCTGGTGTGGGACGAAAAACTGCCAATTGTGTATTAGGGCAATGTTTTGGTGTACCATCCATGGTGATCGATACTCATATGGTACGTATCATGAATTTGTTGGGTTTAACTGCTACCAGAGATCCTAAGAAAATGGAATTAGAACTCATGAATCTATTTGACCCATCCGATTGGGTAAATCTCACTCATATGATCATTGATCATGGTAGAGCGGTTTGCATTGCTCGTCGTCCCCAATGTTACAAATGTATTTTAGCTGATATTTGTCCAGCATCTGACAGTCCTTCCTAATATAGATTTTTACGTTTTACACCAAATAATAAGCACCTAAATTAACTTTCATCATTTAATTGCAGGATACAAATAAATGGGTCAACCATATTTAACAAAAGTTTTTCATTTCTGTGCTGCACATCAGTATGGACATCGAAGTTGGTCACCTGAAAAAAATTGGGAAGTTTTTGGTCCGGACGCACGTGTTCACGGGCATAATTACGCGTTAGAACTCACCGTTACTGGACCCATAAATCCTGATACGGGTTTTTGTGTGGATTTGGGTGAATTAAAGAATATTGTTCAAGAACATGTACTGGATCATTTAGACCATTCCCAGATCGAAAAAGATGTTGTGTGGTTTAAAGGGAAACAACCTTCATCAGAAAACATGGTAATATTTATCTGGGGGCAGGTCGCTCCACGGTTAAATGGACCAAAACTTCATCGTGTACGACTAAGAGAAACTCAGACAATATTTACTGACTATTACGGAGATTAAATTGGATTTCAAAACACGATTTTATCTCATTTTGGCTGGGATATTTATTGCCTCATTGGTTGCAGGAAACCTCATTTTTCAAAAGTTTTTTCAATGGTCGCCATTTGGTATTTATACATTTGAAATATCCGTAGGGATTATTCCATATCCCGTTACATTCCTTGTGACAGATCTCATTTCTGAATTGTATGGAAAAAAACGCGCAGATGCAGTTGTGTGGGCAGGACTTGCAGCAAGTATATTTGTGATGGCCATAGTCATGCTTGCAAATGCCGCACAGCAAACATCCTGGTCACCCGTTGATTCAGCAACATTTTCAAAAGTATTTGGCTTATTTGGTCCGGCAGTCTTTGCATCCATGGTGGCCTACCTTATAGCACAATTTGTGGATATTCGCATATTCCATTTTTGGAAACGATTAACCAAAGGCAAACATCTCTGGTTAAGAAATAACGGATCAACGATAGTTTCACAATTAGTGGACACGTCAGCTGTTTTATTTCTGCTTTGTGCTACTGGTACCATTGATTGGGTACGCTTCACGCCGCTGCTCATCAACGGCTTTTTGTTTAAAATGATAATTGCATTATTTGATACACCATTATTCTATCTGGGTGTGTATTTATTAAAAGATAAAATTCATGATGATCCCGAAGAAATATGGGATCGTCCAACCATTGTTGAGGAAATATTATGAATGAACCAAATCAAGAAACAATAGAAAAACTCACGCAAACATTATTGGCAGAAATTGGTGAAGATCCAGAACGGGAAGGATTAGTAAGAACCCCATTACGGGTAGCAAAAGCCTGGAAGTATTTCTCCAAAGGATATCGTGAAAATCTTGATGATCTGATTAATAATGCTATTTTTCATGAAGAATGTTCAGAAATGGTTATTGTCCGGGATGTGGAATTCTTTAGTATGTGTGAACACCATATGTTGCCCTTTATGGGTAAGGCTCACGTGGGATATATACCAAATGGGAAAGTTATTGGATTATCCAAAATACCAAGAATTATTGATATGTTTGCTCGTCGATTGCAAGTGCAGGAACGGTTGACCCATCAAATTGCGTATACGTTACAGGAAGTGCTAGACCCAATAGGTGTTGCGGTTATTTTGGAAGGTCGCCACATGTGTATGCAAATGCGCGGTGTGGAAAAACAAAACAGTTTTGCAACAACGTCGGCCATGTTGGGCGAATTTCATGATGATGTAGAAACCCGGTCAGAATTTCTAAGCATTATTGGGTTTCGAAACTTTTAACCAACGTTTAATTGTCAGTTTATAGTCAAACCTTACAAACCTAAATATTTAACCATATAAATACTTCGTTACGACATGAAAAAAATAAATAAGTATGATGTTGCCATTTTGGGTGGTGGACCCGGTGGATATGTTGCTGCTATTCGTGCGGCGCAATTAGGATTAAAAACTGCCATAATTGAAAAAGATCAATTAGGTGGTATTTGCCTGAATTGGGGTTGCATCCCTACAAAGGCTCTGCTTAAAAATGCTGAGGTTTTACATACTGTTAAGAATGCCAAACAATTTGGCATTACGGTTACTGGTTATGAAGTGGATTTTAGTAAAGTGATACAGCGTAGTCGATCCGTTTCAGACCGTTTATCCAAAGGTGTGCAGTTTCTCATGAAGAAAAATGGAATTGACCATCTTGCCGGTCTTGGTGTTATAATAGATAACGACACCATAGAAGTCACAAATGGAACGGATAAGAAAATGATTACGGCAACGAATATCATTCTTGCAACAGGAGGTCATCCTCGAACTTTCCCTGGGATGGAGATAGATGGCGATCGTGTTATTAGTTCAAAGCAAGCCATGGTTTTGGAGTCTCCACCAAAAACAATGATTATCATAGGCGCAGGAGCCATAGGTGTAGAATTCGCCCATTTTTATAATACGTTTGGTACAAAAGTACACGTGATAGAAATGCTAGATCGTGTTCTCCCAATGGAGGATAAAGATGTTTCACTAGAACTGGAAAAATCGCTAAAAATATCTGGAATCAAAATATATACAAATACAAAAGTAAGTAAAATTGATCGTCTGAAAACCAAAGTAAAAGTCCATACAGAATCAGGCGATAAACCAGAAATTATCGAAGGTGATATTGCTCTAGTCGCCGTCGGCGTTACTGGAAATATTGAAGACATTGGGTTAGAAAAAGTAGGTATAAAAACTGATCGCGGTGCCATTACTATTAATGATTTCGGTCAAACAAATATTCCAAATATTTATGCCATTGGTGATGTAACCGGTCCGCCATGGTTAGCGCACGTGGCATCAGCCCAAGGTCACGTTGCTGCCGAGCATATTGCGAAGGCAAATCCCCATCCAATAGATTATTCTAATATTCCTGGATGTACTTATTGTCAACCGCAGGTGGCATCTCTGGGACTTACAGAAGAAGCTGCGAAAGAAAAAGGTTACGATATCAAAGTCGGGAAATTTATGTTTCGTGCCAGTGGAAAAGCCATGGCAACCGGCGATACAAATGGATTTGTAAAAATCATATTCGATGCAAAGTATGGAGAACTGCTAGGGTGTCATATTATTGGTTCTGAAGCAACAGAATTGATTGCAGAATTGGGTGTTGCTAAAGCATTGGAAACAACCTGGGAAGAAATTGCATCAACTGTTCATGCCCATCCCACCTTGTCAGAAGCCATCATGGAAGCTGCCATGGATGCCTTTGGGCACGCGATACATCAATAAATGTGTATCACGAAGGGATAAAGAATTATTAGTTGAATATGATCGAATCCATGAAAAAAACCATTGAGATTCAAGACCTTGGTAGAATAGACTACCAATCTGCATGGGATTTACAAAAGGATATCCAGAGTCAGGTTATTGCAGGTAATCACGATGATGTTTTATTATTGGCGGAGCACGAACCTGTATATACGTTGGGTAAGAATGCGGATGAAAATCATATTCTTCAACAAAATCCAAATGACATTAAAACATTTCGAATCGAACGTGGCGGAGATGTGACATACCATGGTCCGGGGCAATTGGTGGGTTACCCAATTTTGGATTTAAATCGATACAAGCGAAGTGTTAGTTGGTATATGCGATCATTAGAAGAAGTGATTATTCAGACTTTATTGGAGTTTAAAATCACTTCAGAACGGAAAGATGGCTTAACGGGAGTTTGGGTTGATGATGAAAAAGTTGCGGCTTTTGGCGTGCGCGTTTCACGGTGGGTCACCATGCATGGATTCGCGTTGAATGTTCACCCTGATTTAAGTCATTATTCAGGCATAATTCCATGCGGGATATTTGAGTATGGTGTCACATCTATGGCAAAGTTATTAGATAATCCGATAGAGATACATGAGGTAAAACCAATATTGATACAAAAATTTTTGAATATATTTAAATCAGAGGAGAATTAAATGGGTCGATTACATGGATTTACAAAACGTGAATTGACGCATGTGTACAGAACCATGATCACAGCGCGATTGATGGATGAAAAAATGCTCATTTTACTAAAACAAGGCATGAGTTACTTCCATATTGGTACTTCGGGTCACGAAGCAGCTCAATTGGCTGCAGCGCATACATTACGGAGTGGTGTTGACTGGTTTTATCCATATTACAGAGATGGGGCTTTTTGTCTTGGATTAGGTATGACAGTACGGGAGCAATTATTATCATTTTTAGCTCGCAAGGATGATCCAAACTCTGGTGGTCGCCAAATGCCACAACATTATGGACACAAGGCATTGAATATTGTTAGTCAAAGTAGTCCCACAGGAACGCAATATCTTCAAGCGGTTGGCACTGCTATGCGATGCAAATGGGATGAAACTAAAGAACTCGTTTATGTCTCCAGTGGTGAAGGAACTACCAGTCAAGGCGATTTTCATGAAGCGTTGAATTGGTCCAGTCGTGAAAAATTGCCCGTCATATTTCATATTCAGGATAACGAATATGCCATATCTGTTCACATTTCTGAACAAACATCTGGAAAGTCTGTCTATTCCATGGTTGCCGGGTATACAAACCTGGCACGATATGATGTAAACGGCACCGATTTTTTTGAAACGCAATTGGCTTTCAAGAAAGCAGCAGATCGCGCTCGCAAAGGAAAAGGTCCATCTGTGATCGTCAGTCATGTTGTTCGTTTATTGCCCCATTCATCTTCCGATGATCAGCGGAAATATCGTGAACCCAAGGAATTGGCTGAAAATCAAGAAAAAGATCCCATATCACTATTCGAAGCAACCTGTCTTGAAGCTGGAATTTTGACTGATAAAGAGATTGTATCTATTCGCGATGAGTGTAAGAAACAAATTGACGAAGATGCAGAATGGGCAGATGCGCAAGAGCACCCCGATCCATCAACAGCCTTGGATCATGTATATGGCGAAAATCCAATTCAAGAAGAAACGGAATTAAATCCGATTGCCGATAAAATTGTATTAGTCGATGCTATAAACCATGCCCTAAAAGAAGAATTAAAGCGCAATGATAAAATGGTGGTTTATGGTCAGGATGTGGCAGATCCTAAAGGTGGTGTTTTTACAGCTACAAGAGGCATCTCAACAGAATTTGGTAAACACCGCGTATTCAATTCACCACTGGCAGAATCCTCAATTGTTGGGACTGCAATTGGATTATCGTTGGCTGGGTATAAGCCAGTTGTGGAAATCCAATTTGGAGATTATATCTGGACAGCTATGATGCAAATCAGGAATGAATTGGTGACGATGCGCTACCGTTCAAATAATGATTGGACCTGTCCTGTTGTCATTCGTGTCCCTGTTGGTGGATATATCCATGGTGCTCTTTGTCATAGTCAATCTATCGATGGATTCTTCATGCATTTACCGGGTGTTTATATCGCTTACCCATCCAATGCCGCTGACGCAAAAGGTTTGTTGAAAGCGGCCTGTCGCATGAATGACCCTGTGTTATTCCTTGAACATAAAGGATTATATCGACAAGGATACGCAGCAACCCAGGAACCAGATGAAAACTACATTCTTCCCTTTGGAAAAGCTCGGGTTGTGAAAAAGGGAAATGAACTTACCATTATTACTTGGGGTGCTATGGTTCAGAAATCATTAGATGCAATTTCGAAATTGGATTTGGAAGATGGCACAGTTGAAATAATTGACATTCGGACATTAAATCCATTGGACATGGAAACGATTAAGACGTCCCTGGAAAAAACCGGGAAAGCATTAGTGGTGAATGAAGATAATATTACCAATGGACCGGGAACCGAGATTGCCGCCCGAATTGCCGATGAGTGTTTTGAAATGTTGGATGGACCTGTAAAACGTGTGGGAGCAAAAGATTGCCCGATTGCCTATAATTGGTATTTGGAAGAGAAAATTTTACCTCAAGTTTGTGACATTAAAAATGCTATCACCGACTTGTTGGAGTATTAGAAAATGAAAATTGATGTTGTCATGCCCAAAATGGGCGAATCCATTACAGAAGGAACAATTCTGGAATGGCGCAAAGCTATTGGTGACCCTATTGCAAAGGATGAAATATTACTAGAAATCGGTACGGATAAAGTCGATTCGGAAATTCCGTCATCCCATGCTGGCACATTAGTTGAGATTCTTGCTCAACCCAATGATGTCTTTGAGGTGGGAATCCCTATCGCTAGATTTGAAACTGATAGTACGGCAGTGAGT
>JABMOV010000179.1 GCA_013203145.1 Fidelibacterota bacterium | reverse complement strand
CTCGGGATGCCGATGAGATAGGCGACTATGAATCATAATGTTGGTGTCATTCTTCCTGCGGCCGGTTCCGGGTCACGTTTTGGGGAGAAAAAACAATTTAAGATGTTGGGAGCCCAACCGCTCCTATTCCACACGTTGGCAGCCTTTCTTGAATCAAACCGTGTAAGTGAAATTGTTATTGTCGTTCCGTCAGCTGAAGTGGCTCAGACGAAACAAGCATTAGCAAAACTACCCTCAAAAAAGCAAACACACGTTGTTGAGGGCGGTCAAAGAAGACAAGATTCGGTGACAAATGGATTAAGGGTCTTATCTGCCAATTGTGATATCGTTTGTATTCATGATGTGGCGCGCCCTTTCGTAACAACGGACATTATTCATAATTGTATTAATTCCTGTATAGAAAACGATGGTGCTATCGCTGCCTTACCCGCCCACGATACATTGAAAGAAGTAGAGCCGGGTACAGATATAATATTAACAACTGTTGATCGAAATAGAATTTGGCAGGCTCAGACACCGCAAGTATTTAAGCGAACTGTATTAAAAAGCGCTCTCGAATATGCCATCAAGAATGATATTACAGGTACAGATGAAGCGGCGCTGGCTGAATCTCTGGGATATAATATTGCCGTTGTGCATGGATCATCCCTGAACCAAAAGATTACCACTAAAGACGATTGGGTAATTGCGGAAGCATTATTGGCACAAAAAAAGGCTGAACAATGAGTATAGTTAAAACCGGATTAGGGGTCGACGCCCATCAGCTGGCTGAGAATTATGATCTTATTATTGGTGGAGTAAAAATCGAATCCGATACCGGGTCGGTTGGGCATTCCGATGGCGATGCGCTTTTACATGCCATCGTAGACGCGTTACTCGGCGCAGCTGGGTTAGGAGATATAGGTCAATTTTTCCCTAGCGATGATGACCGTTGGAAAGGAATGAGCAGTTTGCATTTTCTGCGTGATTCCGCCGACAGGGTGCGTAAGGAAGGCTGGGAAATAGGGCATATAGATTCCGTTGTCATTTTACAAACACCAAAACTCAAAGACTATATTCCTCAAATGCGATACCAAATAGCTTATACACTGCAGACCGATGAAACCAATGTATCAATTAAAGCCACAACCACCGATCATTTGGGCTTTATTGGTGAAGGCCGGGGCTGGGCCGCGCAAGCCATTGTTACTCTTACAAAATAACCATGGCTTTAACTCTCAAATCTTCAGCGAAGGTTAATATTGGATTACAGGTTTTGGGCAAGCGTGCCGATGGTTATCATGATATTCATACGGTTTTTCAAGAATTAGAATTTCATGATACTATAACGTTTACAAAAGAGGGCGAAGATATTTCTCTTACGTCCAATGTCGCGTGGTTTCCCACGGATGATTCCAATACATGCAGGAAAGCGTATTCGATAATGCGCAAACAATTTTCGGCTATCGGTGGAGTAAAGGTACATGTTGAAAAGCAAATCCCTGCAGGAGGAGGACTTGGAGGCGGATCGGGAAATGCTGCAACGGTCATTAAGGGATTGAATATATTATTTGATCTTGGACTAACGACTAGCAAAATGGAATCCATTGCACTAAAGGTTGGCGCAGACGTTCCCTTTTTCATTCGGGGAGGAGCACAATTGGGGGATGGAACCGGAGAAAACCTTACAGTATTGCCTCATTCCGTTTCCGGCACGTATCTCCTTGTTATTCCAGATGTATCAATAAATACGGCTTGGGCCTATAAATCCTTGAGAATTGGCTTGAAAGACAGGAAACAGGCTAGTAACTTTTCCGGCTTTTTACAAAAGGATTTGATTCCTTTTGAGATTTTTGAGAATGATTTTGAACGGATCGTAATTCCAGCGCATCCAGAGATTGGCACGATAAAAGAACAACTGTATTCAGTTGGGGCGCGTTATGCCAGTCTGTCGGGTAGTGGCTCGACTGTGTTTGGGATATTTGACGACGAAGTTTCCGCCATGGAAGCAGAGTCAAATTTCCAACATCATTATAACACCGTCCTCACTTTTCCCGTCCGCATTTAATTTTTACGATCACACCTTTGGGGAGTAGTCTAAGGGTAGGACAGCGGGTTTTGATCCCGCCAGTTGGGGTTCGAATCCCTACTCCCCAACTTTTTAATACTAAACATAATGACACATAATACCAGATTAAAACTGTTTACCGGCCGAAGCAATCCGGCATTGGCGCAGCGAATTTCAGATTATTTGGATATCCCATTGGGGAAATTAAATATTCGCAACTTCGCTGATGGTGAATTGTGGATTAAATATGAGGAAAATATTCGCGGGAGCGATGTCTTCATTATCCAACCAACCAACAGTCCAGCTGAAAATATTCTGGAGCTGGTTCTTTTGGTAGATGCTGCTGTTCGCGCTTCTGCTGATCGCGTTACAGTCGTGGTGCCTTATTTTGGATATGCTCGTCAAGATCGTAAAGATACACCACGGGTTCCGATATCATCCAGGGTAATGGTAGACATGTTAACGGCAACGGGCGCAAATCGTATTATTTGCATGGATTTGCATTCCACCCAGATTCAGGGATTTGCATCTATTCCGTTTGATCATCTATATAGCAGAATGGTATTGTTAGATAAAATTAAAAGCCTTGGCCTGGATCCGAATGAAACAGTTGTGTTGTCGCCCGATATGGGCTCGGCGAAAATGAGTCAATCGTATGCTAAACTTTTAGGTATGCACTTTGCCTTGATTGACAAACGACGCACGTCTCCCAATCAAGCTGAAATTGTTCATTTAATTGGAAGCATGAATAATAAACATGTTTTAATTGTAGATGATATGATTGATACAGCAGGTACAACAGTTAATGCAGCAGAGAAGGCCATGGAAAATGGCGCAAAATCAGTAACAGCCGTTGCGACTCACGCATTATTATCGGGTCCAGCTGTCGAAAGAATTAAGAATTCATCGATCAATAAATTGATCGTAACAGATACAATTAGTATTCCAGACGAAAAATTAATGTCAAACAT
>JABMOV010000178.1 GCA_013203145.1 Fidelibacterota bacterium | reverse complement strand
TCTCGGTAGGTTGAATACATGTCTACCATTGTATTGGTCCCCTCGTCAAACATGTGTCCTCTTGCGCCATGAACCAATAATTCTGTTACAATAAGTAGTTCGTCACCCATATGATTAATATGTTCCACGCTTATGGAAAAGATAGAGCGGAGTTTTTCTTCTGCAGAAATTGGTTTCTTCAGTACTTCTGCCACTACATCAATCATCCCGGTTGTAACGTGTTCTTCAATTGCTTTGAATACATCCGCTTTGCTGGAAAAATATTCATAAACCGTTCCTTTGCCAATACCTGCCTCTTTTGCGATATCAGCTATTTTTCCTTTTTCCAATCCATCGCGGGCAAAAATCCGAATTGCAGCTTCTATAATTTGATGTTTCTTTGGCATAACCTATCTTTATTGTTTGTTGACTGACTGGTCGGTCGGAACTTAAAACATATGGTTTTTTTCTACAACAATTATTATACCTTGAAATAGTTTTTCTTTAATGATATCTTTTTTAGTCATCGGAGGCACACATTATGAAGCTATTCATCAAAATAGTTCTATTTACGCTACCACTATATCTGTTTGGCGGAGAAACAGGCAAACTGGTGGGAACCTTAACTGATGCAATATCGGGAGAACCGCTTGCCGGCGGTAATATTGTCCTTAAAAACACAGTTTTTGGTACCATGTCTGATAAGGATGGCGAATTTCTTCTACTAAATATTCCCGCCTCAACTTATACCTTAGATATCACTTATATTGGATATAAGCAAGTAACGGTAAATGATGTAATTGTTTATGCTGACAGAACCGCTATAGTAAACATTGAAATGGAAATATCAGCCGTTGCAGGTGATATCGTTTACGTCGAAGCAGAACGTCCTATTATTGAGCGGGATCAAACCGCTACCACTATTACCGTTACCGAAAAAGAAATTGCCGATATGCCAGTAAACACATATCTTGAAATTATGGACAATATGGCCGGTATTATTGATAGCGATAATGGGGGAGGAGATGATGGAATCCATGTTAGAGGTGGTCGATCAGGTGAAATAGCTTATATGGTAGATGGTTTTTTTGTCGAAGATGCAATTTTTGGTGGAATGGGTACAGATGTAGCGCGTGGAGGCATTTCAGAATTATCGGTTATTACTGGTTCTTTCAATGCTGAATACGGTGAGGCCATGAGCGGTGTCGTGAATATTGTAACGAAAGAGGGCTCATCCGAATACAACTGGAACCTTCGTACTTCCACAGATCAATTTGGTGTTGATCGAAATGACTGGGGTACAGGAAGAGTTGAAGGCATACTAAGCGGTCCCTTTCTACCCTTTGCGCCTAATTTTGCCACTTTTTTTATAACAGGTGACATTTATTCGACTAATACTTATTTGTACAAATCCTATCTCCCAAAAGACGTTCTTACGTCTGATATTAATGAAAATGGAGCGTTTGACGATGGAGATGCTTATGCAATGGCAGATTTGGATGGCGATGGCAATCCAGAAACCATGAAGAAGGGTGCCTTAAATATTTATGATACATATAGAGATGAAAATCGACTGACGGGCAAAATTGTTGTTAGGCCGATTGACAGACTAAAGCTTTCTTTTGGGACAAACATACTTCATCGTGAGAGTCGAAATTATAATCTTAGCTATAGACAGATTCCAAATCACAGCGATCTGGATTGGCTTGAAAGCGATTTGTTTTATGTTAAAGCGAACTATACTTTTAGCAAAAATATGTTCGCAACGTTGAGTTATTCCCAGTTTCGCAATGAAAATTGGGAAGGAAACCCAGACTTCTTGAACAAAAACCATGAGCTGTATGCAAAAATGCACACTATCCCTGCAGACTGGGAACAATCTGTTTTGGCTCCAGGTGAAGAATGGGTTTGGTTCAGTCATTTTGCTGAACCATTTAACGATTTGAATGGCGATGGTGAATGGAGTAATTACGCTGCTGAATGGTGGGATGATGCAAATGGTAATGGCCTTCTAGATTGGGTAGACGAAAATGGTGATAGCCTATGGTCATCAGGAGAAGGTGAGCGCTGGAGCGATTGGGACGAGGATGGAGAGTGGGATATTTTCTCCGATGAAGATGGTGATGGAATTCCAGATACCGAACCCTACGCCGACATAGATGAAAACGGCAATTATAGTCCCGGCGTGAACACGCCCCTAGCTGAGGGCGATGCCTATGACAACACCTCTAATTATGAGTTTTTTGGACAATACCCAACAATTAATGCTCACGGCGATACAATTCGCATGGCAACATCAGATTATTACACCTATGAGCATTATAAATCTGTAACTAAATCAATTAAAGGCTCTCTTACTTGGCAAACAAATAAATGGAGTGAGCTGAAAACCGGATTTGAAATTAAAAAACATACGCTAAATAATTTTCGGGCTTTGGGTTTTGGTGGGGGGCCATATGGTTCCGCTTCTGATCCCGGATTTGTTATTTGGGAAAAAACGCCCGAACAAAGATCTTTCTATCTTCAAGACAAAATGGAGTTTTCTGATCTGGTCGTTAATCTTGGAATTCGTTGGGATTACATGGATCCCAATAGCCGTTATGCAGATCCCACAAAAAAATTAGCTTATTTGCGAGATGGCGAAATTATAGACTTTCCTGATAACCTTGACTCAGATGATTGGGGATACTTAGAGTTTGCAGATTACAATAATGATGGTGTGCCTGACTCTTCATGGTTTGTATCAGCGCCAAATACAAAAATAAAGAAAAAATGGAGCCCACGAATAGCCTTTGGATATCCAATAACGGATCGCATGGCTTTTCATTTTTCATATGGGCAGTTTTATCAATATCCCGAATACCAGAACATGTATCGTTTATCCAATTCAGTTGGTTATAGCGGTTTACCGAATGAGCTAACAAACATATCTAATTCTTCTGGATTAAGTACCTTTGGAAACGCGTTTTATCCCTTTCCGTATGGATTGAATGACTGGTATATACCGCCTGTAGGTAGCCCAAATTTGAGTCCTGAGTCTACAATCGCTTATGAGATTGGACTAAGAAGTCAGATATCTGACTTCTTCGTTTTGCGCACAACGATGTTCTATAAAGATATATATGATTACATCGCTGCTGTAATTTATGATGCAGATCCCACTGAGTTTTCAGTTTTTGAAAACATGGATTATGGCAATTCAAAAGGTCTTGAATTTTCCCTGCAAAAGCTATTTAATCATGGATTTGGGTGGACGGTTAATTACACTTATTCGAGATCAGAGGGCAATGCCTCTAATGAATTCCAACATTGGGATGATGCTTATTCTGCCTCTGTATATGGAACTGTTACTGCTCGAAAAACAATCACCATGCCGTGGGACCAACCCCACACAATTAATGTTGCAGTAAACCTAATTCATCCCAGCGGATTTGGTGTGAATCTTATAGGAAATTGGGGAAGCGGTCTACCATATACTCCCTCAGATGATAGAGGGAGGCCGCTTGACGAAAGCAATTCCGGGCGAATGCCGGCTACTTCTGTTTTTGACCTAAAGGCTTATTATGACATGGATATTCCTTCGGCGGATATTAGGTTTTATGCAGACGTTACAAACCTCTTTGATCGCGTTAATGTTTTAAATGTGTTTAACAATAGTGGCAAACCAGACGAAAGTTTGAATCCAAGCACATCGCCAATGTGGGAGCATCGGCCATACTATTTTGGTGCTCCTCGCCATATTGAACTCGGAATTAGCGTGGGGATGAAATAATGAAAAAATATATACTATTAATCTTGGCTGTTGGATTTGTCTCTCTCGCTCATAGCCAAACAAAAACTGAAATATATGAGGCTATTACTGGTAAATCCCTTGATAATACCGGATTACTGGGGAAAACTTTTGCCTTTGGAGATCGTAAGCGAAGCGTTATGGATCGTGGGCAGATGGTTTTACGTATTTCAAATGCAGCAACCTATGGATATGATCGTTGGGGTTTGAATCATGAATTCCCAGCAGGAAGCATGGCACAAAATGGCTGTTGTACATATTATTGGACCCAATCTCCTATTGTGGGTGGATTAATAGGGGGGCAACCGTCGGTTGCAGTAGGTGTTCGCGGATCAGTACGAGATTCTGAGGAAGAATTTCAACCACTGTCTGGTTATGATGCTGGATTTGTCAACGCAGAAGAAAACATTGGGATTGCATTTAGTGACATTCCTGCTTCTTGGCCAAATCTTTGGCCAATTGAAATTGATCCAACAGGAACATATACGGATCCCAATAACGGCGAAACATTCTCTGGTGTTGAAGCACCCCTGCATAGCGATATAAGATTCCCTGTCCCACATTTTATGCAAGAGTCCTTCCCTGCAAGTGACCCTGACAAAAGGGTGGGGTATTTTGTCGTAACAGACAATGATCCAATCGATGGTAATACATTAGAAAATAACGGAGTGGGGCCGTTGAATGTTCGTTTTGATATTTGGGTTGTGAATGATGCCTCCGTTTTTGCAAACGACGGACTCATCTTCATTCAGCTCATGACCAATGTGGGAACAGATACAATAAAAGATTTATACATGGGAATTTCAGGAGATCCTGATACACCAGAGCAGGGTGGAGCAGAGTGGACCGACGATTTGGCAATGTTTATAGAGGCCGATGACCCACATATAGCTGAAAAGCTATCTGACACTACCGATGCACATCTCCTTGAAAACCTTGCTATTGTGTGGGACCCAGATGATCAATCAGCTGGTTTTCTTTCATCTGGTGTTGCCTGGATTGGGCTCAAATTTCTTGAGGCTACAAAAATTGGACTAGATGGAGCAGAAACCTCTTACGATGTTTCTACAGTATTTAGTTATGAATATAGCGAAGATGCTCAAAGTGACGCAGATGCGTATAATACCCAGCTTAAAGCCGGAATTCAAACGCCCCACAATACAACGCCCCACTCTTCTGACTTGTACAACAAGCCTTATGCATATGGACCTGATATCACATGGGTGATCGCGGCTGGCCCAATGGATATTGCGCCCGGTGAGCAAGTAATCTTTACCTTTGCAGACTTTATGGGCCTTAATGAAGCTGATCTTTTGAAAAATGCACGTCTTTTTCAGGCTTATTATGACAACGATTTTAGAACCCCAAAACCACCAGCGCCCCCCATCGTTCATGCTGTGCCATCGGATGGTGAGGTTGCTCTCTTTTGGTCTTCCGAGCCTTCGGAATCTTCCATTGATCCGATAACCGAAGCAAATCGTTTCCAAGGATATCGTGTATATAAAAGTACTGATCGTGGAAATACTTGGGGACCTATTATCTCAAATAATGAAGGTAATCCTTCTGGATACTATCTCCCGTTGGCTATTTATGATGAGCCAGATGATACGTCAGGAACATATCCTTTGGGAGATTTCTTTTATAACTTGGGAAATAATTCCGGATTAAAATATTCTTATGTTGATAGGAACGTTGTAAATGGATATGAATATTGGTACACCATTGCTGCATATGACGGAGAAGACTCTTGGCTTGGAGCAGCTGTTCCGCCTCTTGAAAATGCTCCGGCTAATAATCCCTTTAATGAGGGCAATAACTCCGTGGCTGTTATTCCGCAAGCAGATCCTGCCGGTTTTGATGCCGGTATCGTACAAGTAACTCATTCGGCGGGTAATTCCGATGCTTCCCTTGTGGCTGTAAATGCAAATCCATTTTTAGAGGACGGTACCATGGAATCGTTTTTATTTGGTGGCGATAGTATCATTGTATCTGCTTATAGTACCGATCTTTCAAATGCTTATTTTGTATCCTTTACGTATGATTCAACTCTTGAATTACCTGTTTGGACAATGATTGATTCAAGTTCTAGTGACACAATTGTTCGCAATGAACCCGATCTGATTACTCAATACAAATATCTTGTAGATGGATTAATTCCTGTTTTTGAAAACGCGACATGGAATCTGCAAATAGACACGGTCAATCAAAATATAACCGATATTATCACTAATACACCTTTGGCCTTTTCAGTGGGACATTCCAGCGGTATTGATGCTACCTGGGCTGGATTCATAAGCGCTATTCCTGTTACTCCCCCTGAAGGACCCGCCGTGTATGCCGGTTTAGATAAAACCTATGAAATTCGCTTTAAAGAAGAAGGTTCTATAGGAACATATTTCATGCCAAATCTTAGCTCATCCGATACAGTATATTTGCCGTTAGAAGTCTGGGATGTTGACGAAAACCGGCAAATTAATTATGCTGTATATCCGACTTCTCCTGGAAAACCTCTTTTTGCTGCGAATTCCGACTCTACCTTCATCTTCACTAAAAACCTTTATATCGTTCCCGCTAATGAACCCTATGACGTTGAACTTCTTCCTCATAGTTTTTTTTCTGATGCGCCGACGTTAACGTGGATGATCTATTTTAATCGGACTTCTAATGAATGGGAAAATGGAAATATTATTCGATTCAGCGTTCAATACACAAAGCCAATTTTACTTGGTGAAGATATGTATACTATACGAACAACTGAGCCCAATACTCTAGTTAAACGAGGAGACTTAAACGACATCCTGGTTGTCCCAAATCCCTACATTGTTTCATCGGTATATGAAACCAATGTAGAGGTTAAGGAAGTTCAATTTACCCATTTACCCGACGATTGTGTGATTAGGATTTATAATATTGCGGGCGAATTGATTCAGGTTTTAAAACATGAACCATTCAGTAATGGGTACAGGGGCCCCAGTATCGAGGCTTGGAATTTGCGATCCTATAACGAACAGGAAATTGCCTTTGGCGTGTATTATTTCCACGTCATGGCCGATGGTCAGGAAAAGACCGGAAAGTTTGCGGTGATACGATGAAGAGACATTTATTCGTTTTGCTTATCGTAAGTCAGGCCCTATGGGCTCAGTTTGACAATGTAGGAACCTCTGTAGCAAATTTTCTTAAAATTGGTGTTGGTGCGCGAGGGTCTGGAATGGGTGGAGCTTTTTCTGCTCAAGTTGATGACGCCTCATCAATGTACTGGAACCCAGCAGGCTTAGGACAAATATCTCAACCTGAAATACAGATTAATTCAACAGACTGGATATTTGATGTTAAGCACCAGTTCTTTTCCGCTGCCGTGCCTACAAGTGCTTTTGGTGTGCTTGGTGTGAGTGTTAGTTATTTGTCTATGGGGGACATGCTTGAAACAACACACTATGATCCAGATGGGACTGGCAGGAAAATTTCCGCCAGCGACTTGGCCATTGGATTGGGTATGGGAAAAAAGATTAGTGATCGTTTTTCCTTTGGTCTTCATGCTAAATATATTAAAGAGACAATCTCTTTTTCGTCCGGCTCCGCAATTGCTGTAGATATAGGAACTCAATACCGTACCAGTTTTCAAGGCCTTATCATAGGTATGTCCTTGTCAAATTTTGGATCTAAAATGAGGCTTTTCGGAACAGATCAACTAATTGATGTTGATATTGATGAGGACTTGGATGCTAATCCCGATGCCCAAGGTCGCTTGGACACCAAGGACTGGCCATTACCATTAGTTTTCCGGTACGGTCTTTCGGTTTCTCCAATTGGTGAAAATAGTTTAATTAAAACCGACCTTGTAACTGGTATTATAAATTTTGAATATATTGATCCACGCGATTATAATCCCTTTTTCGTCCTCGGCGGTGAATTTGAGATCATAAACCTGATCATAGTTCGGAGTGGCGTAAGATACACATATTACAAATATGATGATTCCTTGGATGAATCTCACTCGTTTGATGCTTTAACAAAAGAACTTGGATATGTACCAAGGTTTTCGTGGGGTATTGGACTAAATAGTAAAAACTTTCCTTTTATTCCCTATGCCCTAACGGTGGACTATTCTTCCTCTAACATGGGTGTTCTTGGCTTTGTCAGTCGCGTGTCATTAACTCTGGGAATATAAGATTACCACCCCCACTGAAAATCAAACAAGGGGACCCAAATCGGAAATAACGGGATATAAGGCGGCATAAGATTCCATTGGTTTCCAAAAGGATATTGACCAAAAACAACTTTATAACCAACTGTTGCTCTGAATCGATCTGATTTCTTCCAGACCAATAATCCTTTATGCTCAAATCCAATCGTAGC
>JABMOV010000177.1 GCA_013203145.1 Fidelibacterota bacterium | reverse complement strand
GCTTTGGATAAAACACGGTGAAAATCCTGTGACACCGAAAACCAATTATCACTTTGCAAATCATTCAATTTTGATATTTCTGATTCATGATCATACGTAGACATTTGCCTATTTATTTCAACCAAGACTGAATCAATTTCTTTTTTAATCTTATTGGATTTTGAATGAATATCTCGATCTACTACTGTAATAGAATAAGTTGTTCCCATGGTTTCACCAACAAAACGAAAAACTTCCTTTTCAGCGTCACAACCAATAATTAGAAATAGTGTAAAAAGAATCAATTTTTCAATCATTTATAGATTAACCAAATTTATCGTATGCAATCATATCAGGCTCGACACCTAAATCATACAATAAGCGATCAACGGCATCAATCATCGGAGGAGGTCCACACATATAGTATTCAATCTCAGTTGGATCTTCATGATTTTTAAGACAATTATCATAGAGCACCTGATGAATAAATCCAGTGGGTCCTGTCCAGTTGTCTTCCGGTACAGGTTCTGACATAGCTACATTATAATTAAAATTTGGGAAATCTTTGGCAAGTGCAGTAAAATCTTCGTCGTAAAACATTTCTCTTTTAGATCGTGCTCCATACCAATACGATACTTTACGTTTTGTTTTTTGTGTACGCAGAATATCAAATATATGACTGCGCATGGGAGCCATCCCTGCACCACCACCAATGAAAACCATCTCACGATCCGTGTCTTTAGCGAAAAATTCTCCATAAGGACCTGAGACCCAAACTTTATCTCCAGGTTTCAAATTAAACATAAAAGATGATGCAATCCCTGGTGGAACATCCGGTGCCCAAGGAGGCGGAGATGCAATACGCACATTCAGCATTACAATATTTCCCTCAGCCGGATGATTAGCCATTGAATAGGCGCGATAAACCGATTCAGTTGTTTTCGAATGATACTGCCACATGTTAAACTTATCCCACACATCACGGTATTCTTCCTCTACCGCAAACTCACTGTAATCCAAATCATGTGGTGGAATATCAATCTGAATGTAACCTCCAGCCCTGAAATCTAAATTTTCTCCAGATGGTAGTTCTAAGATTAACTCTTTGATAAATGTAGCAACATTTACATTTGAACGTACAGTGCATTCCCATTTTTGAATATTAAATATTTCATCAGGAACTTGAATCGACATATCCTGTTTTACTTTTACCTGACACGCTAATCGCCAATGATCTTTGGCTTCAACTCTATTTATATGATTTGTTTCTGTTGGTAATATATCACCCCCACCATCAAGAACCTGGCATTTACATTGGGCACATGTACCACCACCACCGCAAGCAGAAGGGATAAATATTTCACGACTAACTAATGCATTTAATAAAGTAGCTCCTGGTTTTACAATAACTGCTTTATCCGCATCCTCATTGATTGTTATAGTCACATCTCCCTGAGGCAATAATTTGTTTTCGGCAAAATTTAGTAAAAGGACTAATAAAAGAATTAAAGCAGTAAAAACTATGACGCCTGTAAGTGCTGTTATCATCGTTCTATCCTATAAATCGATTCCTGAGAAGGCCATAAATGCCATACTCAATAAACCAGTGAGTAACATGGTAATTCCTAATCCCCGCAACCCTGATGGGACGTTTGAATAACGCAGCTTGTGTCGAATAGCTGCCATAGTAGAAATAGCCAGAAAGAATCCAAGCCCTGATCCAAAGCCAAAAACCGCAGTTTCAGCTAAAGTATATTCCCTTTCTACCATAAAAAGGGAACCTCCAAGAATCGCGCAATTAACAGCAATCAATGGCAGAAATATTCCCAAGCTAATATAAAGCGTTGGAAAATATCGATCTAAAATCATCTCGACTAATTGAACCATTGCCGCAATCACAGCTATAAAAGCAATGAAGTTGAGAAAACTTAAATCTATATCAGGCAATCCTAACCAGGCCAAAGCGCTATCCTGTAAAAAATAAGTATGGATTAACCAGTTAACTGGTGCTGTAATGGTCAAAACAAAAACGACAGCAAAACCCAATCCAATGGACGTTTCTACCTTTTTTGAAATAGCCAGGAAGGAGCACATTCCAAGGAAATATGCCAGTAAAATATTCTCTATAAAGATAGCTTTTGTAGCCAGGGATAAATAATGTTCTAACATGACTAAGCTTCCTCATATTTGGTTGCAGTGCGTAGACCCCAAATTATTAACCCCAGAATGATAAATGCTCCTGGTGATAATACAAAAAGTCCGGCATTTGCATAACCAGCATCATAAAAAGCTTGTGGAATTATTGGTATGCCAAAAAATGTTCCACTCCCAAATATTTCCCGAAAGAATGCTACAGCAATTAGAATAATGCCATAACCCAATCCATTACCTAAACCATCCATAAAGGCACGACCCGGCGGGTTTTGCATTGCAAAGGCTTCTGCACGTCCCATAACAATACAGTTTGTTATGATAAGACCGACAAATACAGATAGCTGTTTGCTAATATCATACATGTATGCTCGTAATACCTGATCTGCGAGAATAACAAGTGATGCAATAACCGTCAATTGTACGATGATTCGAACACGACCAGGAATCCATTTTCTCATTGCTGCAATAATTGTATTTGAAAATGCTAAAACAAATACAACTGCCAGAGTCATCACAACTGCAGTATCCATTTTAACTGTAACCGCAAGAGCAGAACAAATCCCCAATATTTGCGATGTGATGGGGTTGTTTTGTATTAGCGGATCTGTAAATGCTTGTTTGGATTTAGAATCTAATGCCATAATGCAACCCGATTATTGGTTTTGACGAATTTGTGAGAAATATTCGCCATACGTTTTTAAATCTTTTTCAATAAAAATATTTACACCTTTACCTGTCATTGTTGCTCCGGAAATACCATCGACTAAACAATATTCTTTGGGATTATCTTTTGCGACTTTTCCCTTGAATATTCCAATACTACAAGGAAGACCTTCTGGGGTAACTATCTTTTTCCCCACAAAATTAGCTGTAAACCAATCTTTATCAATTTCCCCACCAAGACCTGGGGTTTCTCCATGTTTATAAAAGGTAACACCTTTTACGGTTTCACCATCTGGTTCAATGGCTAGATACCCATAGATTGTAGACCATAATCCTTTGCCTGAAATTGGAATCGAATATCCAGCTTCTACGCCATCAATCATTTTAATGAAAACGGCATTACCATCACTTTTTACACTATTCCCGTTTTCGTCTACCTGAATGGTCTTGATATAGGATTTAAATAATGATTCAATATCATCTGTCATCAGTTTTTGGGATCGATCTTCAGGAATATTCAACGAACGAAGTATATTTTTCTTCATATCAATTTGGACATTTCGATCTTGGCGATCTTTAAGGGCAGTTGCCGCCAATGATAGTAAAATTCCCAATACAATTGTAATGGATGACATGAATAAAAGCACATAACGATTACTGCGCATAGCGTGCCACCCTCTTCTTAATATTTCGTTGAACAACAAAATAATCAATTAATGGTGAAAAAGCATTCATAAGAAGTATTGCTAACATAGTTCCCTCAGGATATGCCGGGTTTACCGATCGTATGATAACAGTTAAAAAACCAATTAATATTCCATAAATCCAGCGACCCCCATTGGTATAACACGCCGAAACAGGATCTGTGGCCATAAAAACAATTCCAAACATAAATCCACCCATTACCAGATGATAGTGGCTGGGAATTGTCAGCATAGAATTTGTGGAATATGGGGCTGCTAAATTCATGATGACAGCAGTCAATACTAACCCAATAACACCGCCAACCATCACACGCCATGATCCAACTTTTGTGCCAACCAAGATTAATGCTCCAATGAGTATCATCAATGTACTGGTTTCACCAATGGAACCGGGTATCCATCCCATAAACATATTGAACCAGGAAAAGTCAAATTGTTTGATGCTGTCCAACAACGTAACCGCATGTTGGCTGATTTGACCTGCTGGCACGGATAAAGCAGTTGCTCCGGAAAAACCATCGATAGCAGCTACCCAGACTTTGTCACCGGATATATTTCCAGGGTATGCAAAGAAAATAAATGCTCTTGCTGTTAAAGCGGGATTAAAAATATTCATTCCCGTTCCACCAAAGATCATTTTACCAATCACAACACCAAAGGATGTCGCTACAACAACTTGCCACAAAGGAATTGTTGCTGGCATGATGAGGGGAATTAATAGTCCAGTAACCAAAAAGCCTTCATCGACTTTATGTTTTCGGACGATTGAGAACAATACTTCCCAGAATCCACCCGTCGCGTATGAAACTAGTACGATTGGAACAAATAATTGCAAACCTGATAGAAAATTCGCAATCCACGTCCGATGTAATCCTGCAGCTAAGGCTTCCTGATACCCGGTATTAAGGATACCAAATATTGTCGCAGGCAATAAGGCCACAACGACAATTATCATGACACGTTTAATATCTACACTGTCACGTATATGTGGACCTGTCTCAGTTTGTTCATCCGTATTGAACATGAATGTATCCCATGCCTCAAATAATGGATGCATCACATGCCAGGAACCACCATCTTCAAATTTTGGTCGTATTTGGTCGTGTAATCGTTTAATGAATTTCATCATTAATCCTCTTTCACAATCTGATCAAGTCCTTGGCGTATTGCGCCGCCCAGATCAATTTTACTTGGACAGGCAAAACTACAAAGTGCCACATCTTCTTCTACCACTTCGAGAATACCCAACTTTTCCATTTCATCAATATCTTGTGCTAATATTGCTCGATAAAGCGGATTTGGCAAAATATCCATCGGTAAAACGTCTTCCCAGGCATTGAATGGAATTAAGGCTCTTTTTCCACCTTGCAACAAGGTAGAAAAACTAAATTGAGAGGAATTCGACCCAAAATAGGTCTGCATCAGGCTGTATATTCGTTTTGAGCTTCCTGGTTTCAACCACCCGATAAATGTTCTTTCATGACTTTCCGGGATACAACTTAGAGAGGTATCATATAAACCAAGATATGGAACATTTGTTATCGCTTTTCCTGTTAAAACATCACCACGAATTAGTCGATGATTTCCTTCTTTTATATTTCCCTGAGAAAGAGTTTCAACCGGTGCTCCGACCCTTGTTTTGATATAACCAGGATTTTCTATAGATGGTCCGCCAATTGTTATAGTCATGGCAGGATCATATTTACCTGTTAAAAACGCTCGACCCAATGTCAATACATGTTGCGGTTCACATGTCCAAACAACTTCATGAGGATTTAGAGGATCCATGTGATAGATTAGAATACCCACATTCCCTACAGGATGAGGTCCATTAATCCGATGGATACGCACATTGTCATTACTCGTTAGGGACGTTGAATTGGCGTCTTCATGAATGGCTAAATGAACATCACCTTCCGTTAATTTTGCTAAAAGTGCTAATCCGACATTAAATGCCTCATCGCATCCATCCAGAATATAATTGTTATCACCTGCTAAGGGAGCTGTATTACAGCCAGAGATAAAAATGGATTTAGGGGTATCCTTTGGATCTGCAATTTTATTGAAGGGTCTCTGACGAATGAGAGGCCATAAATTCATTTCTAATATTTTATCGATAAGTTTTTGCCTATCCGAATCAGCTATAGAAATGGCATCATATTGCGCATAGGATTCTTCTTCATCCAATGTGATCTCAATACTCTGGACAACTCTACGCGGTCCAAATTGTATTTTTGATACAATACCACCGCCTGGAGAAGCCCATTTTATATTCGGATTTTGTTTATCGATGAAAAGCGGATCGCCGCATTTTACCATATCACCTTCTTTGACCAATAATTTTGGTTTTACATAAAGGAATTCATTAGGTAAAAGTGCCACAGACTTAACAGAACCCGCTTCGATGTAGGTTTTTTCAGGAATACCAGCGATACCGATATCATGTCCCTTTTTAAGTCGTAAGTAAGTCATAATAGTTTGGTTTATCCAGTTATTACAAGGTGTTGGTATACAGGATTAGAGAATTTCTTACCCAATCTGCAATTGGTGCCCAATAGACACCCAATATGATGGCGGGTACAGCCAAACATATTAATAATGTTGTTAAAGTTTTTGATGGATATTCTAATATTTCCACTCTTTCTCCCCGGAGGAACATTACTTTTACAATGCGAAGGTAATAATAGAGTGAAATAATACTATTAATTAATCCTGCAAAGACCAACCAATAGTATTCAGGTCCGGCTTTAATTACAGCAGCAAAAAGATAGAATTTCCCAATGAACCCGGCTGTTGGCGGCAAACCTGTCAGTGAAAACATAAATACTGTCATTACAACACCAAGAAATGGCATTTTCCAACCCAGTTTAGTAAATGATTCTATACTGTCATCACCAAATCTATTCTGAACGGCAATAACCACAAAAAACGCTCCTAGATTCATAAACATATACATCACCAGATAAATCATTATCCCAAAGTATCCGTCCTGTGATAAAATTGGAATCCCCATCATCATGTAACCAGCATGGGCAATGGTAGAATAGGCCAGCATTCGTTTTACACTCGTCTGTTGTAATGCTACCAGATTTCCTAAAGTCATTGTGGCTACCGATAGAATTGCAATGATCATCGGCCACGGTAGTGCTGGGATATCTCCTACATTTAATTGAAGGAAAACATCATTAAAGAACCGGATCAGAACTCCAAAACCAGCCGCTTTTGGTGCCACCGATAGAAATGCTGTAACGGGTGTGGGTGCACCTTCATATACATCTGGTGTCCAGAAATGGAATGGAACAGCTGATATTTTATATCCAAATCCTGCTAGAATTAAAACGGCAGAAACGATTAAGGCTAAATTCGCTGATCCATTTAATGCCACTAATTCTCTGCTAATGTCATGGAAGTTTGTGTATCCCGTTAGCCCAAATAAAAGACTGAAGCCGAATAGCATTAAACCGGAAGAGAATGCTCCATAAATCACATATTTCAGTGCAGCCTCATTGGATCGCTTATCCATTTTCATGTATCCCGCTAAAATAAATGATGTAATGGAAACGATTTCTAATGAAAGGTAAACCATGATCATATCTATAGCAGAAACCAGTAAAAACATTCCAAATACCATGATGAGAATCAGGGTGTAGAATTCTCCCATACGATAATTGGCAAAATCACGTGTTCTAGGAATAACAAATAGTATAAATCCTGTAGCGACCAGGATGAGTTGTTTAAAAAATGTACTAAAGGGATCAAACGCAACTTGACGGAAAAACAGTGATTTTGCTGATTGATCAAAACCTGAAATCAATATCCAAAAAGCAACAACGATTCCTGCGATTGCCCACCACTTTAAGCGGTTGGAATCCTTTCTTGAATAGATAAGGTCTAGCATAATCACAACAATGGCTGTGATGACCAGTGTTAATTCGGGCCAGAAAACGCTTATGCTTTGAATATTGTTCATTCCGCGATTCCTAGTTTATGGCAAGACTGCCATATCACCCCAAATAACAACCTGATCAATGATGACTGTCATTGTTTCTTTAATCATATCTAAAAATGGTCCAGGATACACACCAAGTAGAATGGTGATGACAGCCAGTGGAATTACAGCAAATAGTTCACGACCATTAATATCTGGTAACTTTGTGTATTTTTCATTGAGTTCACCAAAGAAAATGCGTTGGAAAGCCCAGAGGAAATAAGCTGCATTCAATAATATTCCAAAGGCGGAAATAATGACAATTGTTCTGAAGACAGGAAATGCACCTACAAAGCACATAAATTCACTTACAAATCCTGACATCCCTGGTAATCCTAAACCTGCAAAGAAAGCCACACCAGCGACGGCAGTAAATATTGGCATTTGCTTTGCTAAACCACCAAACCCGTTAATATCACGGTGGTGTGCGCGGTCATAAATAACTCCAACTAATATAAAGAGCATAGCTGAAATTGTACCGTGATTAAACATTTGGAATACTGCACCGGTTAGACCTGCTTCTGCAGCACCGAAATTACTACCATTGGCTGAACTGGCTGCTATGACAGCTGCCATACCAATCAAGGCATATCCCATATGGTTAATACTGGAATAAGCCACCAACTTCTTTAAATCTGTTTGGGCAAGGGCACACAATCCTCCCCAGATAACATTGACTAAACCCAGGAAAGCAATTGCCCCTGCAAACCACATGACACCATCCGGTAGCATACCATAGTTCACTCTCAATAATCCATAGACACCAAGTTTCAACAAAACGCCTGCAAGAATTACAGAAATTGCGGTTGGTGCTTCAACATGTGCCAAAGGAAGCCAAGTGTGGAATGGAAAGACCGGAACTTTTATGGCGAATCCAATAAAGAGTAATATCCAAATCACTTTGATTGCACTGATACCCCACCATAAAACGCCATCCAATGCCATTGGTGCCGTGTCAATAAGGACCAGCATGTCAAATGTTTGACCACAGTAGAAATACAAGGCAAGAATTGCCACCAGCATGAGAACTGAGCCAAATAATGTGAATAGGAAAAATTTAATGGCTGCATATTCTCGTTTTGGTCCGCCCCATATTCCAATAAGGAAATACATTGGTAGCAGCATTACTTCCCAAAATACATAAAACAGGAAAAAATCTAACGCAAGAAAAACACCTATCATTCCTGTATCTAATAAAAGGAATAAGGTGAAATATCCCTTAACTGCACGATCCGTCTTCCAGCTCACAAAGACTGCCAGAAAAGATAAAATCGGTGTTAGCATTACCATGGGTAGACTTAATCCATCTACACCCAGGTGGTAGAAAATATTAAACGACGGAATCCACGCTAATTTCTCCGCGAACTGAATCGTACCAGATGCAGAGTCAAAGTCCAGCCATAATAAAATGGCAACCCAGACTTGCAAACCAGTCGCCACAGCTGCAACCGTTTTAATAATTTCGGTTTTATCCCGTGGAATGAATGCAATAACAACCATCCCTGCTACAGGCAACCAAACCAACCAACTTAAGTACATTGTATCCATGTAAATTCCTTTACTTCCCAGAATTCCCGATTAACTGGCTTTCCAAATCAAAAGGATAATTATTGCTGTCAGGGCAAATAATATGTATTGCTGAACCCGGCCTGTTTGTATAACACGAAGCACTTTACCAGCACGGTTTGCAGAACGACCAATACCATCCACCAGCGTTTGATCAATTCCTTCATAATCTATTTTTCCAACAATATTTGACAAAAATGTGGTGACCCTGCCAAATCCGTTGATGAAATATTTGTCATATAAATCCCAATCTAGATAAGCAACAGCATCAGCTAATTTTAAAACAGGTTTGTATAAAATTTTTGTGTACAATTCATCGATAAAAAATTTACCGGACGAAAGACGATATAAAGGCTTGATGGCAAGTGCCACTTTTTCGGCTGATATTGACCTTTTGAAATACATTAACCAAGCCAAACCTATACCAAAAGCAGCGACAATTAGTGACATTATCATGGCAGTCATGTGGCTGTGATGTAATCCTTCTTCTGTACTATGGGCTAAAATACCACCAGGAACAAAACTATCTTTATATTCCATCAAATGCTTAAACCAACCCATATCAGAAAACGGATTAAAATGTGGTAACGTATAGAAAATGAACAAGCTCAATATGCTTAATAAAATGAGAGGAAGTTTCATTACAGCCGGTGATTCATGAATATGTCCAAATATATCTTCTCTTTTGGGCTCATTATGAAACGTCAGAAAAATCATTCTGAACATATAAAAGGCAGTAAGAAGAGCAGCACCAAAACCAAATACAGGTAATAAGAAGTGAGCAGGATTGTGGCTAGCATAAGCCAATGTACCTGCTAAAATGGCATCCTTGGAAAGAAAACCTGAGAAGAACGGAACACCAGAAATCGCCAAAGAACCCACGAGCATTGAAATATAGGTGACAGGCATTTTGGATTTTAATCCGCCCATATTATTCATATCCTGTGGATCCGTATCATGATCATCGATCTTATGTAAACCATGATGCATGGAATGAATTACACTACCTGCTCCAAAAAATAAATTTGCCTTGAACATAGCATGTGTAAGCAAATGGAAAAACGCAGCGATATAGGCTCCCGTACCAACTGACAAAATCATATAACCCAGTTGACTAACTGTAGAATAAGCCAACACTTGTTTGATGTCTTTCCGCGTTATGGCAATCAATGAAGCAAATAAAGCGGTAAATCCACCAATATAAGCCACGACTAACAACGCATCGGCAGTCATTACACCAAATAAACGAACCATCATGTAAACACCGGCAGCGACCATTGTTGCTGCATGGATAAGGGCTGAAACAGGCGTGGGACCTTCCATGGCATCCGGTAACCAGATATGCAACGGGAATTGCGCTGATTTACCTACGGCACCCATGAATAATCCAATTCCTGCCACAGTGAGTGTTGCACCAGCGATTTTACCCGCCTGAACACCTGCGAACAAATCTGAATATGAAAAGGATCCAATTGCAGTAAAGAAAAGCATAATACCGATAAAGAATCCAATATCTCCCACCCTGTTTGTGAGAAATGCTTTTTTACCTGCATTGGAGGCCGAATCTTTTTCAAACCAAAATCCAATGAGTAAATAAGAGCTAAGCCCAACCAATTCCCAACTCATATATAATAGTACAAGATTATCTGCCAGAACAATCCCATTCATACTAAATGTAAAAAGCGACAAAAATGAAAAATAACGATGATAGCGTGGATCACCTTCCATGTATTTAATGGAATAAATGTGGCTCATACTAGATATCAATGCTACAACCAGCAACATGATGATGGTCATATTATCAATGAGAAATCCTATCTCAATTTTAAAATTGCCAAGATTCATCCACGTAAAGGATTCTTGCACAACAAAATCGGGATCATAATTAAGGAGCATCCCCGCAAACATGGAAATAGCCAAAGTCAGTGTTATTAAAATCGCACCGATTGAAACCCAATCCCCTTTTCGCGGTAGTTTATTTCCAAAGAAAGTCTGGATTATAAATGCCAGTAATGGCAGGAAGTAAATAACCAGAGCGTATTTAATAAAAATATTCATCGACTTAACTGGTTTACTTCATCAATGTTGATGGATTTAAAATTGTTGAAAATATTTATGACGATTGCCAATGCAACTGCCGCTTCTGCAGCGGCCATAACAATGACGAACAATGAAAATACCTGACCAGAAATATTCATTCCGCCAAATCGTGCAAATGCCAAGAAATTAATATTGGCTGCATTTAGGATAAGCTCAATACCCATGAGTACAGCAACCGCATTGCGCCGTGTCATTACGGCAAACAATCCCAATGAGAATAAAATTGCGGCAACAATCAAATATGTTTGTAATTGATCCATCAGGGATTTTTCCTCGATAACACAGCTGCTCCGATAAGTGCCGCCAATAATAGAACAGAAGCGACTTCAAATGGCAGCAAATAGTCGGTCATGATGAGCGTTCCAATTTCATAGGTTGTACTTTCTGGCTCAATGCCAGCGACCCATTTCCAAGGTGTATTCTGAATCAAATAGGTTAGCCCAAATAAAATGACCATAGCGACTAATGCACCCAGGCTACGCTGCAACCCAGTGTGTGAAATATTCACTGACGATATACGATGCGTTAACATAATTCCAAACAGGATTAAAACCAGAATTCCACCTACGTAAACCATAACCTGTACACCCGCCATAAAATCTGCCCATAGGAATACATATAGACCAGCAATACCAAACAATGTAAAAAATAATCCTACAGCTGAATACACCAGGTTTCTGCTTCCCACAACAACCACGGCAGCAGCAATAGTCATAATAACCACAAACCAGAATCCCAGTGTTATCATGCTTTGGCTCCTTCTGGTGCCGGAGTTACAGGCACAGGAATAGTATAACTATCGATTTCCTCTTGAGTGGCTACTGCAAACTTGTATATTAAATTATTACGATCATATTCTGAGAATTCATAATCAATGGGTGTCTTATGGGAATTGGGACCACCTGTCATATAGATGCATTCTTCAGGGCATGGGAATGTGCAAAGGTTACAATACATACATTCACTCATGTCAATATCATGACGAGTTACAAGCAAGCGTTTTATTGTATCATTGGATGTCACACCAAGGTCCGTGCCTTTTGGCACTTTCAACGCTTCAACAGATATACAACCAACGGGACAAGCACGTTCGCATTTTTTACATCCCGTACAATCGTTTATATCAACAACCAATCGGGATCTTATTACATTATAATCCTGATGGTCGAACCCAATATTTCGCTCGGGCCGTGGCCATTTTTCTTCAGGATACTGAAGGGTAACATTTCCGTTTTTAGCACGAAGAAGGTGTTTCCCAGTGATACCTAAACCAATCAGCATTGTGGAAACTGACTCCCAGATATTTACTAAATAGCGTCCCATCTAGGCACCCACCAATAGTATCCAGAGTCCAACGCCAAAAATGTTGATCAATGAGATAGGTAATAAATATTTCCATGCCACAGACATAAGCTGGTCAACACGAAGCCTTGGGAATGTCCAGCGGAACCAAATCATAATAAACATAAGGAATAGAACTTTGCTCATGAACCAAAAAAGTCCCCAAAATGGAGAATTCATGAAACCAGGAATTGGACTTTGCCATCCGCCTAGAAATGTGACAGAAGCAATCCCACATACAACAAACATGTTAGCATATTCACTTAAGAAAAAGAAAGCCCATCGCATACCAGAGTATTCGGTATGAAATCCGCCAACCAATTCGCTTTCTGCTTCAGGAATATCAAATGGTGTCCTATTGGTTTCTGCAACTCCTGCAATGAAATAGGTAAAAAATGCTAAGAATGCGAATGGATTATTGAAAACTATCCAATTGGGTAAAAATCCCCATACAATTCCTCCCTGAGCTTCAACAATTCCTTGCAAATTCAGGGTACTGGTAATCATTATAACGACAATAATTGATAATGCAGCAGGGATTTCATAACTAACAATTTGTGCGGCTGATCGCATGGCGCCATACAGCGACCATTTATTTTCAGAAGACCATCCGGCAAGAATTAAACCAATAACACCCAAGGAACTCGTAGCTAATATATAAAATATGCCAATATTGACATCAATCACTTGAATAATTGAACTGAATGGTAATGCTGCTATGGATATAAAAGCACCAATGAATATTACAAATGGTGCCATAATAAATAATTTTCGATCTGCCGCGCGAGGAATGATGTCTTCCTTTGTTAGCAGCTTCACGGCATCTGCCACCGTTTGTAACAAACCCCATTTTCCTGCATGCAATCCAGCACCTTGACCCATGGGTCCAACACGATCCTGCACAAAAGCAGATACTTTCCGTTCGACATACACAGCTGCAAGTGCATTAAATGCCATAATTAGAAATAATGTGACTCCCGCTATGGAGAACCACATTAACCAAGGAGCAGTTGCTAGTTGATCAGAAATCATCGATCAATTTCTCCTAATACAATATCTAGACTGCCCAGAACAGCAAGTACATCTGAAATCATCCACCCTCGCGAAATTTCATTTAGAACACTCAAGGATGTAAATGCAGGTGAACGCATTTTCAACCGAATCGGACTCGGTTTTCCATCACTTATAATATAATACCCAAGATCACCCCTTGGTGATTCAGTCCGTTTATATACTGAACCCTTTGGAGGTCTGACTTTTTTAGGTAATGCTTCATGAACATTTCCTTCTTTGGGCATTTGCTGAAGGGCCTGTCTAACGATTTTTACACTTTCGTGCATTTCAAGAACACGCACCCAATATCTATCCCAACAATCGCCTACAGAACCCATGGTGCCTTCGCCCACAGGGATATTAAAATCAAATCTATCATATATAGAATAGGGATCATTCTTACGTAAATCCCATTTTACTCCTGAACCACGCAAGTTAGGACCTGATACGCCATAATCTATAGCAACTTCTGGAGTCATAATTCCAACATCAGCTGTACGTTCAATAAAAATTTTATTGAACGTGAGAAGATTATTGTATTCGTCAATTTCACGTTCAAAATCGTCTAAAAATTTGAATGTGGCCTCAACAAAGCCAACGGGTAAATCATGGGATACACCACCTACCCACATATAATTGTATAAAAGACGAGCTCCACAGACCATTTCAAACATATCCAAAATTCGTTCACGGTCGCGAAACATGTATAAGAATGGTGTAGTTGCGCCAACATCCAAACCAAAAGTACCCAGTGCTAATAAGTGACTGGCAATACGGTTTAGTTCTGCCATAATTATTCGGATATATTCAACTTTTTCAGGGACTTCAATGCCCATCAGTTCTTCAACAGCGACCACATAACCAAAATTAGTATTCATTGAGGCAATATAATCGCAACGATCTGTGTAAGGAATAACTTGTTCGTAAGTCAGATTTTCACAGTGTTTTTCGAAACATCTATGAAGGTATCCGATAATTGGGGTTACCTCTGAAACGATTTCACCATCAGTTTTTACCCGCAATCGCAACACACCATGGGTGCTTGGATGCTGTGGCCCAATATTGAGAATCATTTCTTCACCGTGAATGAATGAATTTTTGATCAATCGTTCAGTCATTCTATTCCCAAACTTCTTTCACTTTGGGAATAATAATTCCATGGTATGAGTCAGGGCCAACATAATCCTTGCGCAAAGGATATCCTACCCAATCCTCGGGGAGCAACATACGGCGTAAATCAGGATGTCCTTTAAACTTAATACCAAACATATCAAACACTTCTCGTTCAAACCAATTTGCAATTTGCCAAACATGGGATACCGTAGGTATAATCGGTTTTTTTCTATTGGCACTAATTCGGACTTCAATTTTATGATTATGTTTCATGGAATGGAGATTGTAACGAGATTCTAGATCGTCTTCCTCTCCAAAATCAACACCCGTAATACACATACAAGAATCAAATGATAGTTCTTCAGTTTCTTTTAAATAAGATGCAATCTTTGACCATTGATCAGGTTGCAGTTGAATATGTGTTTCAGGAAACTCGTCCTGTTCAACTAAGCAACCGGGAAATACTTCAGTAAGTTTTTTGGCTACATCCACATTCATGAAACATTTTTCCTGGTTAATGGACGTTCATGGCGAATTTTTTCCTGGAGTTTGATCAAGCCTTCAATCAATGACTCTGGTCGCGGAGGGCATCCCGGGATATAAACATCCACAGGTATAATTAAATCCACGCCTTTTAAAACATGATATCCATGGGGAGTGTAGGGTCCACCACTTGTTGCGCAGGATCCCATGGCAATTACATATTTGGGATCAGCCATTTGCTCATATAATTTTTTTACTCTGAGCGCCATCTTCATTGTGACTGTACCAGCAACAATCATTACGTCCGCTTGACGGGGTGAAGATCGAGGCATCATTCCGATGCGTTCGAGGTCATGTCGGCTAGCAGCAGTTGCCATCATTTCAATGGCACAGCAGGCTAAACCAAATTGAAAATACCAAGGTGACGTAGAGCGTGCCCAACTGAGGATCTGATCCAGTTTTGCTACTATAATATTATCTTGAAATTTATTTTCTAAAATACCCATACCGGGTTAGTCCTTCCCTAAATGCTTGTAGCGACCGGCGGCATATTTTACTTTGAGTTTTACCCAGTCAAGATCAGCTTTTATCCAAACATAGGCTAAACCAACAATAAGAATAAGTAGAAATAGGGCCATTTCTACAAAAGCCACTAGACCAATATCTTTAAAGACCATTGCCCAGGGGAATAAAAAGACAACTTCTACATCAAAAATAAGAAAGATGAGGGCAACAACATAAAACCGAATATTGAATTGTACCCAGGCTGGTCCTTCTGGTTTTTCACCACATTCGTAGGTGTCTAATTTTTCGCGTGTGGGTTTTGATGGTGCTAATAGCCATTGTAATGCCAGTGGAAATGCCACTAGTATTATTCCTAGAAGGATGAAGAGGAGTACGGCGCCGAAGTCTTGAATCATCTGTTTTTCATAACATACTAAGCGGCAAATTTAGACAACTGATCTTTCCTAAATCAAGATAAAGGAGTCGTATTTTCGCTTGATGTGTATTTAATGCATAATTGTTTTATTTTTATTGAATCTTTGGAGTGAAATCAAGGGATTCATTTAAGTGGATTATTTCATCAATCAATCATATCCACCTTATTAGAATGAAATTATTTGCCCAATTTGAATAAAGTACCAACTAATTATTCCAATCTACCATTTCTATTGAAGCACATCTAACTGATGTCATAATTTTCATCTTATGTCATGGCTTAATTCATCACTGGCTGCTATTCTTCCCATATTTCCCAAATGGATTGCCCGTCCTTTTGCAGCACCATACGTTGCTGGCGAATCCTTGGACGACGCATTAAATATCGTGCGGTCTTTGAATGATAAAGGGTTTAAAGCCACCATGGATATTCTGGGTGAACATGTTCATTCGAAAGAAGAAGCATTTCAGGTTAGAGATGCTTATCAAATGTTATATGATCGCATTGCTGAATGGAGATTGGATTCTAATGTTTCTTTAAAACCCACTCACCTTGGGATGGAAATCGACGCATCCCTGGCTGAAGACAATATTTTATCTATCCTTGCAAAAGCAAAAGAGCATGATAATTTTCTTCGAATTGATATGGAAAATTCCCCATATACGGATAAAACAGTTCACATTTACAATGAATGTCTAAATCAATACCCTAAAGTTGGAACCGTATTACAAGCCTATCTTTTTCGAACGATCGAAGATGTACAATCTTTGAATGCCCCTTCCTTTAACTGTCGGATATGCAAAGGGATATATAAAGAATCGCCACAAATAGCATTACAGGATCGACAGGAAATAAATGAGAATTTTCTGGCGGCCACAAAATCACTCATTTTGGGCGGGAGTTATGCAGCTATTGCCACACATGATATTAGCCTCATCGATGACCTGGAGACATGGATTGAAGATAAGAAAATCCCAAAAAACCGTTATGAGTTTCAGGTGTTGTATGGTGTTCCAATGAACGGACGACTGGAAGCATTATTACATAACGGTCATACGGTTCGAATTTATGTGCCTTTTGGCGATGCGTGGTTTGACTATTCTATCCGTCGGTTGAAAGAAAATCCCAATATTTTGTGGTACATTTTGAAAAATATGTTTAAAAAAAGGTCCACACATGAATGAACCAAATACTATAAAAAAAATATTTGATATGAAAACCATAGCAGTTGTTGGATTATCAACAAAACCAGAGCGAGCAAGCCATCGCGTGGCGGCCTATCTTCAATCTGTCGGATATAAAATTATTCCGGTCAATCCCGGCTTTGATAAAATATTGGGTGAAAAGAGTTATTCTACTTTAAAAGAAATTCCAGTACCTGTAGATATTGTAGATGTATTTCGAAGGTCAGAACATGTTAGTCCTATTGCCGATATGGCAATAGAGATAAATGCCAAAGCCTTATGGCTTCAAGATGGTGTAATCAATAGAGAGGCTGCTGCTAAAGCGGAGAGTGCTGGATTACTGGTTGTGATGGATGATTGCATGTTGCGTCAACATCGTTCTCATAATAATTAAACTGAGCAATAAACCTGTTTTACACCATGTTCCAATTGTAAAGCCTCATTTCGCTTTGCTTTGAATGTTTGCGAACTGATAAATAATCCCACCATTTCATCAACGTTATAGACTTTCCACCCGGTCGAATTACTTGATTGACTATATCCACGCACTTGATAACCAAGAAGTAATTTTTTATTAGAATCATTTTCACCATAACAATATGGTTCTACAAATCGATATCCACCCTGATATAAAAATGTTAATAATTGTTTACTCCGAATCGCATACGAAATTGTATCATGATTCAATGTTTGATTTTCTCTAGTCATAATTCCCCGAGGTTAGATCGTGATTAACCGGAAATTATTAGCAATTGCAACCTTCGTCAATACGCTCTACTACGTATTTTTTAATCTTTTATTTGGGCTTTATAAACCAGATCAATAAAAGAAAATTCTTTCTTTCTTTATCATTTTTAAAAAATATAATTCTCAGTTATATAATAAATAATACTATTTATAAAAACCTATCCATCTCCCCTTTTTCCCCAGCCCATTTTTGTTCGGAGCATGTGAAAATAATCCATATCACTGAATTGGATAAACGGAATTGAAAAATCGCCGTTTTTAACAATGACTTTTGTATCTGGGGTCAGTACAGCATGAATTTGTCCATCCACGGATAAACCCACTTCGCTGGATTCCTCGGGGAATGTAATCTCCAATTCAGTATTTATGCTTACAACAACGGGGCGAGAAGTAAGAGTATGGGGACAAATTGGCGTTAATATAATGGATTCAACATCCGGAACGACAATAGGTCCGCCAGCTGCCAATGAATATGCTGTAGAGCCGGTTGGCGAAGAGACAATAATACCATCAGCTTTATAACGCCCAAGTAATCTACCATTGGCCTTCACAACACAGGAAATCATCCGATGTGACGAACTGGGATTAATGACAATATCATTCAAAGCCGAATAAATTTGTTCATGTCCATCTTTAATGATTTTTCCAGATAATACACGACGTGACTCCACATGATAATCCCCAGAAGCAACCTGATTCAATCGAGTATATAAATCATCTTTGGTTACATTGGCTAAAAAACCTAAGTCTCCCAAATGAATTCCAAGTATGGGAATATTTCTTTTCCCAATATTTCTGGCAGTTCCAATGATGGTACCATCACCTCCAAGAGCCAAAATAAAATCCATTTTTGAAAAATCATCAGCGGATTCAATAATTTTATAATTAAACTGGTCTTTACCATCCCAAAATTTGATAATACGTGTCGTTAGATAGGCTTCAATTCCACAGGATTCGGCCCAAGAAAGTAATTCCGGTAATAATTCCCAGAAGGCATTTTTCCCCGTGTTAGCCCAAATCGCAAATCGCTTAGGTCGTTCCATTATTCCTGAGATATTTTGGCTGACAAAGTTTCTATTTTCTGTTCAGCCTTTTCTAATATTGTTTTACAGGATTCAGACAGGGTCATGCCTTCTTCATACAATGTTAAGCTCTCAGAAAGCGACATGTCTCCTGATTCTAACTTACTTAAAGTCTCATCCAAGCGTTTTAGGGCTTCTTCGATTTCTAATACTTCTGTTTTTTTTGCCATAGTAAAATTTACTGGTTTAATTATTCAAAGGGGAGCTTCGTCTGGCTTCCAGATTCAGGGATTCGTTCACCTTTAATAGATCCGTCTCCTGTTTGGAGTGTAAAGACAGCTCCAATCTTGACATTTTTTGATGATCGAATTATCTGTCCTCCTGGCCATAATCGAGCAATGCTATACCCTCTATTTAATATTGCTTCCGGATTCAATGCTATCAATTTTTCACTAAGTCCATGAATATTCGTTTTGAGATGTTTTATACAATTTGACATGGACTGGTTCATACGTATCTGTTTTTGAGACAGATTTTCGCGGTGGCGTTCAATCGCTTTAACAGGATTAAGCACCTGCAATCGTTCAATATAATGGTCAATAGATTGCCATTTCATTTGAAGCAATCCATCTATTTTTCTAGCACTTCTTGTTCTCCATTGATCCAATTCCATGAGTATTTCATCCCTGGAAGGACAGGCAATTTCTGCAGCCGCTGATGGTGTTGGCGCTCGGTAATCAGAAACAAAGTCAGCAATGGTGGTATCCGTTTCATGCCCAACTGCTGAAATAATGGGTATTTTCGATTCAAATATTTTCCGTGCTACTTTTTCTTCGTTAAATGGCCATAAATCTTCAATGGATCCTCCACCACGACCTACGATGATTAGGTCGGCTTTACCATGATTTTGCATATCTGTGATAGCCTGAACAATATCCGGTGCGGCAGCAGGTCCTTGAACCAATGTTGGTCGCAATATCACGTCTACATGGGGAGCACGTCGACCTAAAACCTGAAGAATATCTTTAACCGCAGCACCTGTACCAGAGGTAATGATACCTATTGTCTTTGGATATTTTGGCAACGGTTTTTTCTGGCTAGTATCGAATAATCCCTCATCCGATAGTTTTCTTTTTAATGCTTCAAACGCTTGATAGAGCGCGCCTACTCCCGCTTGCTCCATGGTCTGAATTACGATCTGATAATTGCCACGTTTCTCAAATACGGTTATTCGCCCAAAGGCTTGTACTTCTAAACCATTTTCGGGACGAAAAGGTAAATATTGATTGTGACCTCGAAACATCACGGCAGATATTTCTGCGCCTTGGTCCTTTAGTGTAAAATACATATGACCGGAACTGTGATATTTAAAGTTTGAGATTTCTCCTCGAACTCCAATGGATGGGAATTGATTTTCAAGAAGATCTTTGATATCTCTGGTTAATTCAGAGACAGTCAGGATTATCGGCGAACTCATGGATGTCTTGGTGGTACTGGTTTACCCGCCCTTATCCAACTTGTGAGCCAAAAGGAAGCTACTCTTCGTGCTGCTTTGTTTAATCGTTCTTGCGCTAATTCCCCCGACTTTTCATAAAGTTTGGGTAAATAGAGCTTCAGGAATTCACCGTCATCATATGATTCGAGCGTATCTTTTTCTGATTCACTGAGATTTTCCCGAGCATACGAATCTGCATCTAAAATTGTAGCATGAGAAGAAAATGATTCTATAATAATATTAAATACTTCGTTACTTGGTACAGATAGACCGCCCACAGGTTGATCAGGTTCAATGATTTCAATATAATTGTTCACTAATTGCGATTCCCAACGAAAATGAACACCTTTATTGCCAGTGTTTTGCCCATTATAATTTGCCACTGTATGTAATGGCATATGCGTATCAGCAATATAATGTCCAATTGCTGCCATAAGGATAATGGATTCTTCCCATTGATTCTGTTGGAATAAATTAGTGAGACTATCACATAAATAGATTATATGCCATGGAGCAATTCCCCAAGAACGAAGTGAGTCAGCACTGTACTTTTTTAGTGCATCTTCATAATCCCGTGGAATATCATCAAATGGATATGCGCTGTAATAGTCCGCATCCATGTAATGTCGATATCCTTCACTCGAATCTTTTTTCCTCCACAAGTCAGGATCTGGAGCATGGGCAGCCAATGAATCTTGATAGGCGAAAAGAAATTCGCCAAATGGCCCATTTATAGATTGGGCAGCTGTACGATTAATTCGGTGGTGGGTTTGAAAACCCCAACCCTGGAGTAGTGCCCCCAGGGTTAAGGTCAATAGTATTATGCGGATAACCCGCATAGTTTTATCCTATTTATTCTTTTTCTTATGACGATTAGCGCGTAAACGTTTTTTACGTTTGTGCGTGTTTATCTTGCGCCGTTTCCGTTTTTTTCCGCAGGGCATAAAACCTCTCTTCTATTATATCGTTTCTAATTATTTACCTGATCCTACTTGATCAAGGCATTGTTAACACGCGAACGCATGTGCTTCGACGGTTTAAATGTTGGAACAAATCTTTCGGGTAAATGAATGGCTTCACCTGTTCCAGGATTGCGTGCTTTTTTGGGCATTCTATGCTTCACACCAAAGGTTCCGAACCCTCGCAACTCAACCCGCTCGTTGCGAGCCAGAGATTCAGTAATTGTATCCATGATACCGTTCATAACTGCTTCTGTCTCTACTTTCGTCAGACCGATAATGGATGATACGTGATCAACGATATCCTGTTTTGTCATAATTCTCTCCATTGCCAGCGATATGCTGGCTCTACTTTTAATAGGGACCCAATTTCCGTTCTAGCTTCTTCAAATAACCATTCTAAAAACTGTGGTTTATCTTTTTTAGGTTTTATCAGTTTCGGCTTCCCTGAAATATCCCCTAATTCAGCAGCAATTGCTACCGCATCATCAAATGTTCCAATGGTATCTATAAGTCCTAAGACCAGCGATTGGCGGCCAGTAAATACGCGACCGTCTGCCAATTCAGCAACGGTTGCAAAATCCAAATTTCTACTCAAGGCTACTGCTTCCATAAACTGTTCATGCATATCCTGAACTACGCTTTGAAAATAGTGCCGATCCGCATCAGTTACTGCTCGACTTGGCGAACCAGAATCTTTTAATTCTCCGCTTTTAACAGTTTCAAATTTTAATCCGATTTTATTTAATAAATCTGTAGCAACCGGATAATCCATGATGACACCAATACTCCCTGTAATCGACCCTGGATTGGCTACGATAGTTGTACTGCCTAATGCGGAGTAATAACCTCCAGAGGCTGCCATGCTACCAACGGATGTCACAATCGGTGTGGTTTGATTTAATCGTTTTACTTTTTCATAAATTTCCTGGGATGATGCAACACCTCCACCAGGGCTATTGACTCGTAATACAATGGCTTTCACATCACTTCGTTCAGCCATTTCTTCAAGGTCCTCTATGACAGCTCTTGAATCAAAAATGGGACCCTCTAAATACACAATACCAACTTTTGGTCCCAGTGATAATCCTTCACCAGTTTGGTCTGATGTCCACATTCTTGACACAATTATGAAGATAACCAAAACGGCCACTGCTATCCAAATCCACCTATTAACTGAAGAGGCCTGTCCTTGCATTATCCTGTTTTAACCCAAAGAGTTAGTTTTTGTCCGGGATAGATATATTGACCATAATTCAATCTATTCCAGTTCCGTATTTGGCTGGCACGTGTTTTATAATCTTCAGCAATATGACCTAAAGTATCTCCCTTTTTTACAGTATACATAACTTTATGGTGACCCGATGGTCCATCGCTTTGGTTTGCTATAGATGAACCTTTTAAGGGGATTGTTAGTTTTTGCCCGATTTTAATTTTATGCCGATTGCGGATTTTGTTCACTGCCGCTAAATCATGAACTGAAACACGGTATTTTTTGGCTATAGTCCATAAACTTTCACCCTTCTTCACCCGATGCACTGTATATTGTGGTGCAAACCGTTCACCTTCTGGAATTGCGTTAAAATTCTCTGCAAATATATCTTTGCGACCTTTTGGCAATTTTAAGATATAAGGTTCATCTGCAGGTGTAGCCGATTGTCGCAATTCAGGGTTGTATTTCTGCAATGTTTTTAAGGAAATACCGCCAGATTGAGCCAGTATGGCTAGGTCTGCACTTTTCTCTAATTCTACAAAATCAAACTCAATTGGTTTTGATTTCGGGACTTTAAATCCGTATTTCTCAGGATTTTGTCCAATAATAGCTGCCGAAAGAAAGTACGGTAAATAATTACGAGTTTCACGAGGGAGTGAATGCAATTGCCAGAAATCAGTTGTTTGATGGAGTCTGGTGGCACGCAAAACACGTCCGCTACCTGAATTATATGCGGATAACGCCAAATACCAATTGTCAAATTCTTTATATAAATCTTTCAAATATTCACATGCTGCACGAGTAGCTTTTTCCGGGTCTCTTCTTTCATCAACATACCACGTTCTTTTTAATCCATACATTTTTCCAGTTGAATACACAAACTGCCACATTCCTGAAGCATTCGCCCGGGAATATGCTTTGGGATTCAATCCAGATTCAATCATGGCTAAATACAATAATTCTTCTGGGAGTTCATATTCTTTTAATATTGATAAAATCATATCAGAATATTCCGCATGTCTTTTTAACCAAATATTGTATTGAGCTTTTCCGTTATTCTGGAAAAATTTTATATATTGCTCTACGTTCGAATTTATAACGAGCGGAATATGACCATCTCTATCGTCCACGACAGTAAATTTTGAATTACCCATTTCCACTTCCATGGGTTCCATAAATTCAGTGACTTCTCGTCGTAATTGTTCTGCCGTAAAGGGAACTTCGGTCTTCTCTAAAGTGTGAAGCTGGTTTGTATATACATGAATCAAGGTGGATTCATATCGTGCAAACTCTTCCAAATCATCTTCAGTCATTTCGCCAAATTGATCTGCTTCAGTCAATAATTCGAATATACGATCAAGATTGTAGATCACTTCTAATGTATCATAATGAACATCAGCAACGATAGCATCAGCTAAATAGACTTTTACATCCCGCATCAATTGCGGAAGACGATTATTCGTCTCACCATTGCCGTTAACATACCCATTCGGATGCTCAGTTTGGGTAGCATTGCTCTCTGGTAAGGTTGTTTTTCCAGCATTGGATTTCACGGGTAATCCGGCGCTGAGCGTTGACCCGCTAAGAGTTAGGGTTAAAATTCCTGTAAGTAGTCGTATCATAAAGTATTTATAGCCTTTGAATAGAGCGGGGCGAAATTAGGTTTGATGTGAAGGTCAGTCAAGTTCTTTCACGAGGAAAACGCACATCCATGATATTCGTCACCATGGTTTATTTTCTGGGAGTATGTATTATTTTATCAATGATTGAACTAGTACTGTATCCAGACTTCAATGGAATAAGCTCAACACGACCACCCCATGATAATACGTCGGCTGCACCAGAAATCTCTTCCACTTTATAGTCATCCCCTTTTACCATTATATCAGGATGGAGTTCCTGCACAAGTTTTTGTGGGCGATCTTCATCAAAAAGAACCACTAAATCGACGACTTCTAATGCATCAATTATAACGGCTCTGTCACACCCTGTAATAATTGGGCGACCTTCCTCTTTAAACTTTCTAATAGAGATGTCACTATTCATGCCGATAACCAATTTGTCCCCAAAAGATTTGCATGTTTGCAAGTTTTCTATGTGACCACGATGAATAAGATCAAAACAACCATTGGTAAACACAATGCTATTCCCATCTTTACGCCATTGACGGCACAATCCTGCAGCTTGTTTTCTATCCAAAATTGCCATTTATCTATTTACAGGGCATGCCCAACACATGTTTTGGTGACAATAACGATTTTGTAATTCAATCAAACCCTGCATCACCCAAAATTTTTTCATTTCACGTCGGTCTATACAAGTGGAAAATTGTGTATCTATTTTACCATATACGTATGGCAGGGTCAAAGAATCCCAAATTCTCTTTGTATCTGCAATCATATTTAATTGATTTCTGGCTAGTAATTGGGATCCATAGAAGGGCAAAATACAATTTCCCAGTATTTCGGTTGCCAGACCATGGGGAAGCGTTTTCTTTACAACCAAGGCAATAGATTCTACCCGGTCATTCTTCCAATCGAATGAATAAACCAAATTAATGAATTTTACAAAAAGCGGTATTCGTTTTTCATGCCGCGCAAAAGGACGAATTCCAGCCGAACGCCACTCAATGGGCAGAGCATTTGATAAAGCTAGTACATAATCCAGTTTTTCATTATTAGATAAAGAAAAATATACTTTAATGTCAATTTCATTCCATAATAATCCAAATGCTAATTCATTTCCCTTCGTCCCAAAGATTGTACAAGCAGATTGTATTAAACTGGCGATTGAATCATCATTCTCATAGTTTGAAATAAAAGAATTCCATCTTTTGTCCGACAATGGGCGAACAGCCTTCATAAGAGTCTGCGAATTGATTTGTGTTTGGTCTATTAAACAATCAACATTCTTCTCATAGGGTGGTAATACAATATGAGGGAGCTTTGGTTGTTTTCCACTGGGTGAATATCGACCTACAACATGCATTATCACTGATTCATAGTTATTATTTTTCTCGTGACCATGAATAAACCATTCCGATGGAGATCTATGACATTCAATATCGCCTTGAACAAATTCACCATTATAATAAACCAAAACATTTTGAATATCCGGGCCATCGTAGGAATTCAGTTTTCCCGGGTTTATAATAATAACAGGATTTCCATTGGTATCATGCAATCGGGTACCCGATGTAAATGATAACCAACGATTTACGATATATTTTTCAGGCATTTCTCTAATACGTGAATTATTCAATTCAGTTGGGACAGCATATGACATGATTACTGAATGGACTTCCAGACTTCTTTTAAGTCAATAACGGATTGTCGAACCTGCTCTGTAAAAAGCTTACGATCTTTGATTTCCAAACTCTCTGTTTGAATGGGTTTGCCAACCCTTAATTCTATGGGTCGAGGATTGATATTCCAGGTTCCCTTTGTTACCACCTCAGACGTACCACACATTGCAATGGGTACAACAGGAATTCCCGTTTCAATCGCCAACGCCAACCCCCCTTTTTTAAAAGTGTGAATTTTACCATCCAATGATCGTGTTCCTTCAGGAAAAAGCAGGATGGATCGCGGATTATTCTTCAGACTTAGTTTTGCCTCTTTTAAAGAAGCACGAGCTTTTTCATGGTCTTTCCGATTAACAAAAATATGTTTTCCTGCGCGCATAGCCCAGCCAAAGAACGGAATTTTACGTAATTCAACTTTTGCAATGGATACCATTTGATAAGGTAATCCAGCAAATGAAAGTGGAATATCAAAAGCCGATTCATGGTTTCCTGCAAAAATATAATGCCCATTAGGATCTAAATTTTCTAATCCAACTACTGATATAGGAACCCCGGATATCATTAATATGATTTTTGACCAGGTTATCGCTACCCAGCTCATAAAACGACCACGGTGTTCAAAAATTGAAACTATTATTCCTAACGTTCCTAGGAGCATGGTCCATATTACCACATTAATCATCAGCCAAATTAGGCGCATTAGTCAATAATCTCCCCGCCAAAGTAGGGTTGTAATGGTTTCGGAATAATGATTTTTCCCTCATTCGTTTGATAGGTCTCCAAGAGTGCCACTAACAATCGTGGTGTTGCTAAACCTGAGCCATTTAATGTATGTAGGAGTTCAACTTTTTTGTCAATAGATCTTCTATACCGAATATTTCCCCTCCGCGCCTGAAAATCTTCAAAATTACTACAGGAAGATACTTCCAACCATTTCTGTTCTCCAGGAGCCCAAACTTCTAAATCATAACATTTCGCCGCAGAGAAACTTAAGTCACCAGTACATAATTCTACGGTTCTGTATTTTAAACCCAGAGATTGTAAAATTGATTCAGCCTGTAGCGTTAATGATTCCAACTCTTCGTACGAATTTTCAGGTTTCACAAATTTTACTAATTCTACTTTATTAAATTGGTGCAACCTTAGGAAGCCACGCGTATCCTTGCCATATGAACCTGCTTCACGACGAAAACAGGCTGAATATGCCGCATAATATTTCGGCAAATCGTCTTCTGATAATATTTCATCCCTATGTATATTTGTCACCGGGACTTCAGCAGTAGGAATAAGGTACAAATCATCATCTTTTATATGGTACATATCTTCCGCAAATTTTGGTAACTGGCCCGTTGTTTGCATCGATTCGTAGCGAGCAGCAAAGGGAGGAAAGACTTCTGTAAATCCGTAATTTTCTACATGATAGTCTAACATATAGTTTATTAACGCTCGTTCTAGTTTTGCCCCTCTTCCAAGATATAATGGAAAACCTGAACCTGAAATTTTTGCTCCCCTTAAAAAATCAAATAGTGACAGCTCCTCACCTAAAGTCATATGGTCTTTTGGCGTAAAATCATAGGTTGGACTATTGCCCCACTCTCGAACGATCACGTTGTGGGTTTCATCTTTACCTACTGGCACCGAGGCGTGGGGAATGTTAGGTATTCTTAAAAGGGTTTGCTCTAATATCTTCTGATTATTGCTTGCTTCTTCTTCCAGTACTTTTATTTCTGATGCCACAGATTGCATAGCTGTAATCGCTGTAGATGCATCCTTCCCCTGTCGTTTGGCGGTCCCAATAGCTTCCGATGCACGATTTCGTTCCGTGCGCAATTCATTCAATTTTGTGAGTTGAGATCGATATTCTGCATCAATTCTCAACACATCATCAATGAGGTTATTTTCACCCTTAGCTAGAATACCCGATTTTACTAATTCTGGTTCTTGTCGTATTTGTTTGATGGATAACACAATTTTTCCTAATTATAATAGGAAGGAAAATAAAAGGTACAAGGTTTAAGATATAAGGAAAAATTCAATTAATTAGCATTTGAAATAAACGAACCTTACATCGTGAAACATAAACGATTTACCTTCCTTGTCCGGAAAAAACAACCCAGGCTGTACTAAATAGAATTTTAATATCCAGACTAAAACTGATATTTTCAATATAATAAAAATCATATTTCAACTTTTGGCGAACATCTTCTATATCCTGATCATACGGATGCTTAATCTGTGCCCAGCCGGAAATACCTGGTTTTACATTCAATCGGCGATGGTAAAATGGGAATTCCTTCATAAGTTTATCCACAAAGTACGGACGCTCTGGTCGTGGTCCAATCAAACTCATATCACCACGTACAACATTCATGAGTTGCGGAATTTCATCTAACCTAAACCGACGTAACCACCTACCCACCGAAGTGATACGGTTATCATTTTCCCCTGCCCATACGGGTCCAGTACCTTGCTCAGCATCTTGCCTCATGGATCTAAATTTGCATATGCTAAATGGCTTTCCATGAAATCCCAGCCGTTCTTGTCTATATAAAATTGGTCCTTTTGAGTCAATTTTTACAAGTATGGCAACAAGAGCCCATACAGGGACTGCAGCAATAAGCATGGGAATGCCTATTAGTATATCAACCAAACGTTTAATTGAACTTACATAAATAGTATGCAAGTTCAAGTCGAGCTCCATTAGGGGCAATCCAGCAATTTGTTGTGTTCTAGCTAACCCACTTATGACTTCATATAAGTCAGGTAACACCTTAATCGTAACTGGTGCACCGTTTATCTTAGATACCGTATTCATTATACGAGTATGCTCAGGATGTGTTAATGCCAATACAACATCTGAAACCCCATACTCAGAAATGATTTGGTGTATATTCTCTTCGTTTCCTAGAACCTGAAATTTAGTTGTATTCTCAAATACTGGCTCATCTTCTGCCTGGATAAATCCTACAACATCAAATCCTTGCTGATGATGCTGATCCAAAATATTTGCCGCACGTTGACCGCGTTTATTGTTACCAATGATGAGCGTCCTCTCACGACCAATTCCTTGCCTGAGTAAATACTTCTGATATCCACGAATAAACAATCTTCCAAAAATTGCAATGGCAGAAAACAACATCCAGTATTTCAATAATCCCCTTGGGGATATGGGTAGAGAAACAATCCGGATAGCTTCTAGAAATATGACAAATACTACACCAGTAAACGTAATTTGCAGAAATGTTTTTGTTTCATGTATCCGACTTATGGTGAATTCACCTTTGTATAGATTCCCAATTACAAAAACTAGAGACCACATTAGTTGAATAAGAATAAAAATCAAAAATGGACTAATCCCGTTGGTGAATTGTGGAAATATAATGACATAGTAGGCTATCCATCCTGCTGTTATATCTGACCCAAGGACAAACCAGGAAAAAGCCCAGACTGGAAAACGAAGTTTCAACAAGTGTAGAATTCTTGACATAATACGAAAGGTTATTATTTATTTAAAAGGTAGAGCAGTGTGCTGGCTCACGAAAAGATGGGATCATTAAACAGTTGTGCATTGTATCACTCCTTGTGATGTTTATTGACAGACTGTTAACGATTTATTCGATAGGGCTCCTTGATTGGTACTAGTAAAATACTTAAATACAATATGAACTGCAAGTCTAGGGCTTAAGGATTATTTCTTTATATAGTTGATCAATTTGCGTAACCATACTATGAACATCGAAATTTGATTTGACAAATTCAAATGCTTTTTCTGCCATCAACCGAGCCTTGGCTGGATTTTTTAACTGATTTATAATTCCATGTGCAAGACCAATCTCATCCACAGGTTCCACCAAACAACCAGTATTATTATTTTGAACCAATTCCGGTACACCCTCTACATTTGTAGCCACCACAGGTAATTTACAGTATATCGCCTCGGTAAGTGAACGACCCAAACCTTCATATATCGAACTTAATACAAACAAATCAATGCTGTGCAAGATATTAGGAATATCATCACGACTTCCCAATAAACTAACACAATCCTCTAACCTAAGCTTTTTAATAGCTTGAGTAATCTTTTCCTTCAATTCACCAGAACCAACAAGGATAAAATGTGAATCAGGGAATGCTTCGCGAACAATTGGTATTGCACGTATAAAACACAATGGATCTTTTTGCAGTGATAGTCGTCCAATACTGCCAATTATTTTGGTAGAATCAGGAATTGATAATTCTATCCTCAGCGAGTTATTATTATGATTGGCAAATTTTTTAAAATCAATACCACTGTAAATATTTGTTAATTTATGTCTTGGAGCAATATTTAGATTAATTATTTTTATTAGATTTAAATTTGAAACGGTAATCAAATGATTGGATATTCTTGCCATCGACCTTTCAATGGCAATTAAGATTGTTTTTAACGAACCATTCATTTGATCATGAAATGGGAAACCATGCACAGTGTGAATTATCACTGGGATTCCAATTATCCAAGCCGCTAACCGGCCTAAAACACCAGGCTTAGAGCTGTGGGTGTGAACAATGTGATATTGATTGCATATTAGTATTTTAATTAAAATAATAAATGCTAATGCATCTTTGACTGGACGTATATCTCGCTCCAAATATTTCAGATTTATTAACTTGATTTCGGGAATCTTCTTCGCTCTTTCTAATAAAGGGCCTTTTGAATTACATATCAGGGTTAGTTCATATCTAGTTTTATCTAATTCTTCAATTGTGTGCAAAGTATTATCTTGTGCACCACCAATAGGTAGATCGGTAATGATGTGGAGTACTTTTATTTTCTTTTTGAAGTTCATCAATTAAACTTAATTCTTTAACAATTTATTATATACAACATCAGTATTTTTTTTCATCTTTGCACGCGTGAAGTTTTGATATACCCTTTTTTGCCCAAATTCACCAAGTTTCAATCTTAGCTTACGATTATGTAATAAAATATTTATACTGTTGCTAATTTCATCAGAGTCTCTCGTTTTAACAATTAATCCCGTTTTATTATGCACATTAACAAAGGGTACTCCAGTTGGTAAGTCGGTAGAAATGACTGGTTTCCCACAAATTTGTGCTTCTAACTGAACTAATCCGTACCCTTCACTATTGTTTATCGATGGAAGAACAAATAAATCACATGCATAATAATATGCTGGTAGAATCTCTTCACTCACTTTACCCAAAAAATGAATTTTAGCTTTTAATCCCAATGTATGAACCTGTTGTTTCAGATTACTTAATAAGGGTCCCTCGCCAATAATTATCAAGTTACCTTGAACTTTATTCATCGCTTCTATCAAATATTTTACTCCCTTATAATCTACAAGGCGACCAATAAATAGTATAATTCCCCCTCCAAAGTTTTCTTTAATTTGAGTGATATTTTTATCTATAAATCTAGTCATAATAAATTTATCTGTGTTAATTCCTAGAGGTACAATTACACATTTACTTGCATTCACTTTTAATAGCTCAGAAGTATTTAAAATATTCGGTGACGTAATTATTATCTTATGGATTTTTCTTAAAAATATACTAGTTAGCCATGAAGAGAGTTTATAAATCATACTTTGTTTTATAACATCGTTATGAAATGTGGCCACTATCTTGCAATTTGGTCTAGTAATCAACATTGATACAACAGATAATGGATTCATTAGATGGAAATGCATTATATCATAATTCTTTGATATTTTTTTCAACCAAAATGGAAAGGTTATGGATATGGGGACGGATGCAATAGTACCAATTGACGCTACTTTGATAAATTCTAGTCCATCTTGTTTATAGTGTATAGTGTTAGGTATAGTATTCGCAACTAAAATAGTCACCTGATCGGTTATTTTTTGCATGGAAGCTAAATCACGAATATGACTCTGAATACCACCAATTACATCAGTATAATATTTACCTATATGTAGTATTCGCATAAGCAGATTTTATTATATTCATTAGAAGATGTAGCATGGATTAAATTTTCGTGCTTCATTATTGAATTATTTTAATTCCCAAGTATAAGGTTTTCAAGTTTTTTGCAGATCGAAATTATGTCAATATTGTATTGCCAATTCATTACTTATTTATTACTAGTGAAACCTAATCAGATTTTTGATTCATAGATAACACTAATATAACAAGAATCATTTATTCAATGAGTCTTGTATGTTTATTTTTAGTGTCATCACATATATTTGCTTTTTTTTTGATGTATAAATGTGTACTTAAGACTAATAATATGTTAAAAATAAAGTTCAACCTTGATATAAGATTTGTAAAGAAACTTAGTATGACAACTGTAATAAATAAGCAATACATTATCATATTTGTTGGCGTTGGTCTTGTTCTCATCCTCCAATATGTTGACGAGAATAAGATACCCCATAGAAATGAGAATAACGTAACGCCACCGTACCCAAAATCTCTATAATAACTCCACATGTATGGAAATGTTGTAAAAGGTCGCGAAGCTTGAAAAACAGAATTCTGTATAACGAGCTCTCGCAGGTAATCTTGACCCCTTATTAACGCTAATAGAAAATCGAAACTAAATAGTCCATAATTATAATTTCCCAGATTATTTACTCCAACATTCAAATTTTCGAGATTCATACTTATGTACATGTATGGACCCGCAACAAAAGAATAGTTAGGCGAAATATTCATTTCTGATACAATAAATAAAAAATTTTCAGCATACTGTACCAAACGAATGCTTGCTACTGCGAAAAATATCGTAATAAATATGGTCGCAAATATTCCAACCTTTTTTATCGTTATTTTCTTTACAGAATAATGTGTAATAACTAATAAAGATATTATCATTAATAAATAATAAAGTCTGTTCATTAGAAAAAAATACGATACTAAAAGAATCAACGCTAAAACCAGGAAAAATATTCTTTTTCGTCTTCCAGGTTTTACAATAACTAAATATTCTGTTATTAATACAATAACAGCTAAGACGGAATTAACAAATAAATGAATGCCAAATATGTTGAATTCTAGTCTAGTTGTAGAAGGTTCATCAGTGAAAACGGGAAGAAATCCAACAATTTTGTACTCAATAATATATGCAATTAGATATAAGCCAAATAATATGACGATACTAGTTTCAAATCGTTTTATATCGATTTGTTGTATTAATTGGCGATAGTTTAATTGATGGGGAATTTGTGCAGCCGGGAAATAAAGAACATAAATACAAAATGAACCTAATAAAAATGCAAGAAGTCCCGAAAGAAGAACAACCCACATATATAAGGACCATTCGTTTTGTAGAAAACTCCAATTAAGATTTGTAATTCCAATGACAAATAACCAAAGCATTAGCCAAAGGCGAGCTGGTGAAAATAAATCTTTATTTTTCCGAAACGACAGTAGGAATATAACAAAACTTAAACATATCAATATAAGCGGTAATATTCTCACTCAGAATGTCCGTATTTCCCAATGATTGCATCTTTTAGTGCACGGAAAAAAGCATTAATAAAAAGCCATTTACCTGATATTATCCACACGATTATTTTCATAGTAAATACAATTAGAATAAAAAAAGGAAACAATGCCCGATAAATAAATTGGGCATTTTCTCTAATAAATTTCAATCTATTACGAGTTGAATAATAAATTGTTGAGGCATATCTCCCTTCCTTTTCATTTACTTTATGATAAATTAAACTTTGATGTACATAGTACAATTTGTAACCAGCCTTTATTGCTCGAAAGCAATATTCTGTATCCTCTAAATAAAGAAAATAATCTTCATTAAGTAGTTTAATATTTTCTATGACCTCGCGTTTTATTAACATCATACACCCGGAAACGAATGATACTTCTCGATTGTAATCAAATTGACCATTGTCAATTTGTTTATTACCATAAGAAAATCCTGATCCACGCAACCAATCAATTTTACCACCAGCATACCAAATTTTAGGCTGTTCGTCCAAATACAATATTTTTCCACTAACAATACCTATTTTTTCATCTAAAGAAAAACTGTTCACTAGCGGTTGTAAAAAATCATGTCTAACTATCGTATCATTATTTAGCAATAAGATATAGTCGGACTTCAATGATAATGCTTTTTCAATACCGATATTATTTCCTCCTGCATAGCCCAAATTATCTCCAGATTGAATAAATATTTTATCAGGATATTTCTGCCGAAGTATTTTTTCTGAACTATCTTCAGAATTATTGTCTACTATAATAATATTATAATTTTCGTAGACATTTTTTTCAATTGACTCGACACAGGCAATAGTATCAGGCCAATTATTCCAATTAAGAACAATAATTGATATTTTGGGTGTCATTTTCAGTCTGTTCTATAGTTTAGAATCTTTAATAGGGCTTGAACTGCAGTTTTTGTGGCATTATTTGGATTATGTATTAATAATGGGATAAGATTATTCACTTCATTGATGTATAACCCTGGTTTCTTGATATACATATTAATTGCATCTTTAATTTCTTCAACTTTTTTAACAATTATCCCTTTCCTTGCCCAAAATTCAGGACCTTCAATTCCAAATTTTTTAAAATAATTAGGTACATCAAAATAAATAACCGGTTTTCGAAGCAATAAAAACTCAAATCCCACTCCACTAATATCAGTGATCATAATATCTGAAGAGAATAAAGAATGAAAATTCGTATCATTTTCCATTAATAATAAATTTTCATATTTAGCTCCTAAACGATTTAATTCTTTTAGCCAAATAATCGATTCATTTTTTTCTGCTTTCCGACTGCCATATAGTAGAGCAGGATGTAGTTTCACTAAAACATTTAATGATTTGTTAGAGCATAATTCTTCAATAATTAAAAAGCCACATTCTCTAAATGATGCGGTTTCTCCCCAGCTTGGTGCATAAATCACTGTTATATTGTTTGGCTTTAGTCCCCTTTTCTGTAATAATTCATTTTTATTATAGTTGGCATATCCACCTGTAATACTATCACCTAAAGTGTATCCAATCGGAATCTTAGGTGGTAAGGTGATATTTTTTTTGAACATGAAATAATCATCAATTACTTTTTCCTGTATTAATCCAGTTGTAAATATATAATCGTAATTAAGAATATTTTCGATACCGTAAGTCGATTTCCCATTTCCCCAACCTGCTAATGTATGAGCATATATTACTTTTTTTGTTTTCTTACTCGTTATTAGTATTTGTGAATTTGCTGGTGTAAAAAATATATCAACTACTCGACTGAATACAATATGTGGATATGATATAATATCATTATGATCGATTCCACATCGTATTAAATAATTCCGTGGATCCGAGGGGTTATTTACTGGTACTATAAAAACTATTTTAATTCCGGGAATTGAATAAAGTTCATAATAAATATTTTTGATATATTGGAAAAGAAAATTAAATGGAATATCAATAGCGATTATATAATCATTTTTTAAATCTAATTGTTTCATTTTATTTTGGATTAATAAAAAATCAAATAAATGGGTTATTTGGTATCCAAATATTTTAATGATTTTAATTATTGGTATATACATTTCTCTATCTGCGAATTAATATTTGAAATACTACGCTAAATTTTTCAATTATTTCCAACAAGCTGCCTTATGTTAGTAAAGAACTTCACTACTTCTGATTTTGTTATCGATTTAAAGAGTATTAACAAACTGAAATAACCAGAAATTGTTAGTATAAGGGTGTAAAGTGAATTCGATTTATAAATTTGCGAAAAGAATAAAAAAGAAATTAATGCTGATAGGATCGGAGTAATAAGTATCTTAATTAGATTAATATTCGAAATTGTTAGTTGGATAAAAACAATGTAGATCGAAACTACTAGAAAATTGGAAATCAAATTAGTAATACTAACACCTATAATTCCGAATTTAGGTATCAAAATTATGTTCATAGTAATACTTATTATAGCCGCTATTGTCACAGTATATGATCTAATTTTTTGTTTATTGATTGCTGTCAAATAAGTACCTGGAATTAATCCTATAAATCTCATAACAATAATCCAACATAAAATTTGTAGTACTTGTACTGATAGTTGATAATCCTGCCCAAACAATAGTAATATTATAGGTTTGGCTAATATATATAATCCAAAAGAAATTGGAATTGATATTATTATCATTATTTTATAACTAACATAAAATATATTGTTGAGATCATTTATAGAATGTTTAAATAGATGTGACATTACAGGAAGAATTGATTTGGCTATTACATCCGGCAATAATAATATCACAACTACTAATCGCAATGCCGCTTGATAATAGCCTACTGCCTCATTTCCCATAAAATAGGCTAATAAGATACTATCCATTTGAAAATAGACTGTACCCATAATTAAGAATAACGCAAACGGTAAAGATTGTCTAATGATACGTCTAATAAATATAAGATCAAGGTACCAAATGATTTTTGCAACATATCGATTCATCAAGACCATTGATACCACCCAGCTTATGATTCGACTCAAAAGAAATATACTTGCTAAACCAGTTAAACCATACCCCTTAAACAATACTATAACTGCTAATATGGTTGTAACAATCTTCTCATTGATAGTTGAATATAATTGATATTGTACCTTTTCCATCGCTTGAAACACTGCATTGTTAAATATTACCATTGAATTAAATATCTGGGAGATGGCTAAAATAACGATCACGATTAGGGGAGTAAATGAAAATAGTATAGATATCGAGATAATGGTAAAAGTCGATATAATAGATAATGCGATTTTAATAATAAAAATATTACTCCAATATTTCTGTATATCTTCCTTATTCCTGGCTATTTCACGAACTAATAATAGATTAATACCCAAATTCGTAGTTATTTCAATAAAAGCTACTAGAGAAGTAGCAAACATAAAACCACCGAAATCTTTAACTCCTAAAATGCGAGCTGCAAGGGTCATAACAAGCAACCCTGCTATAAAATATATTGACTGAGATAAAAGTAAAGTAGTTGTGCTTTTTACTATCCGATGTGTAGTACTCATATTAGTACTTTAAATGAAATAATAGTTATATTGATTAAATAGATTAAAAATCAAGTTTATACTACAATTGAATTCAGCAATAGATTAATGAGCTTTTCTATCTATTGTTAACATTTTTTTGAGATCTCTAATTCTATCTTCGTTTCGTATATCAATCTTGCGGAGTTTGTTGATGTATTCAAGAAAAAATGCTCCAAATACGCTAATCATAATTGCCATAACGCCGGCAATATAAACCATCATGGTTCTAGATGGTCGAATACGGTGAATGGGGACTGCAGCTTTGTCTAATACTTGGATAGTAGGAGTGTCACGTGCTTCTTGAATTTTAGCTTCTTCATGCTGTTGAGTGATATAAATAAATAAGGTGTTTTGAACAGTCACTTCCCTTTCTAGCCGAGCATATTGAATACCCAAATCTGGTACATCAGAAAAGACCGGGAACAAATTATAATCATCCTTAATAGAATCATGAAAACGGTATTCCATAGTTTTCAACTTGGACCGTAGTTCCGTTAATTCTACTTCGATATTAGCTATATCAGGATGACTGGACTGAAACGTCTCTCTCAAAACGCTCAATCGAATTTCATTAGATATTATCTGTGCCTTGACATTTGCTGCGGCATTGATGGCTGCCACTGTTTGTTCAGGCAATGCAATTACGTCGAATTCTACTTGGAAATTTTTTAATGCTTCTTCAGCATTATTAAGATCAATTAAATTTTCTTCGAGCCTCTTCTCTATGAATTGGCGATGAAATTTTGCTTTTTTTATTTTTAAATCTTTGTTTACTCTGTCTAATTGCGATACTAATAAATTTGCTATTCCAGCTGCCAATTTTCCTGCCGTTAATTCTTCATTTATATCGGATAACCAACCAGTTTTTACTCTTGTAATAATCCTTATAGTTCCTTCCTCATCAATATCAACATCTACATTGTCAGCCAATACATCCAAAGCTTCTTCAATATCATCAACTTTATAATATTTAATCAAATTATATTCATTTATAACAGCCTCTTGCATGCTCCTGCTTTTTAGAATAGCAATAAAAGTCATTCCTGAAGACTCATCAATTCCTACATTAAAATTTCCAAAAGATAAATTAGACAATGAACTCATCAATCCCAGTCCCGAATCTGAAGATGGTGGCATTAATAGGGCTGTTGATTGGAAAGTTTTTGGCATTAAAAGTGATACTATACCAGTCAGAAGCGTTATTACGAAAAAATTGATTATTATTATTCTTTTATGCTTAAATATTATATAGAAAAAATCAATAATATTAATTTCCTTTTTCATATATTGATTATTGGTATGGTTATCACCTTCAATCGCACCATACTTCTTTAAATCAGCAATTCTATTCCTCAGTGTCTTTTCAGATAGTCCATGTCCTTCGGCAATTTTTTTTCGCGCTTCAGGATCATCTACAATTTCAGGGTATTGCTGGACCAATTCTAATATTTTTTCTTCGTGTGGTGTAAGTTTCATAATTATTTCGTTGCTGCAATGTAGGTTAAATAAAG